>CANROW010000005.1 GCA_947632345.1 uncultured Bacilli bacterium
CCTCCTTTCGAAAGTGTATTTTACCATATTTTTTTTAAGTTCTTTTTTTTGATGTCTACTCTAAAGGATGCAGTTCAGACTTCGGTTAAATCCTTCTTTTTTTGTGGTATAATGGATTAAAGGTATAGTGATTTTATGAAAGAATTACAAGAGTTTTTAGATTATTTGTCATATCAAAAAAATTATTCAAAACATACAGTTGAGAGTTATTCTAATGATATTATGGAGTTTCTTGAATATATAAATTCAGAGAATATCAAAATGTTAGAAATAACTTATGATGATATTCGCTTTTATTTAATGCATTTGAGTGATAAGAAAGATATCAATTCAACAATTTCAAGAAAAATAAGTGCTTTGCGAAGTTTTTATAAATATTTACAGCATAATAATCTCATTGAAAATAATCCTTTTACTTTAATAAATTTGCCAAAAAAAGAAAAAAAATTACCTAGATTTTTTTTCTATAATGAATTAGAAGAATTATTTAATATACCAAAGCTAACAACGGCATTGGGACAAAGGGATCGTTTAATTCTTGAAATGTTGTATGCAACAGGAGTTCGAGTTAGTGAGTTAGTTAACATCAAAATATCGGATATCTCTGATCATACGATAAGAATTTTAGGTAAAGGAAATAAAGAAAGAATTGTTCGCTTTGGCGACTACTGTGATGAGATTTTAAAAATGTATTTGAATGATGGCCATTACAAGTTGAATGCTTCGAGCGATTATTTATTTTTGAATAACAATGGTGGTCAATTGACTGATCGAGGAGTGCGTTTCATATTAGATCGGGTCATTGCTAAAACGACTATTGAAAAAAAGATATCTCCCCATATGTTGCGTCACAGTTTTGCTACCCACTTATTAAATGAGGGTTGTGACATTTTAACGGTTCAAGAATTGTTAGGGCATGAAAGTTTATCTGCTACATCGATATATACTCATGTAACGAATGATCGCTTAAAAGACGTCTATTATCGAACTCATCCGCGAGCAAAAAAATAAGAGAAGTGATTCTCTTATTTGTTTTTCATAACATATATGGCTCTACCAATTTTGCTCACTCCGTAAATTAGTAAGAAAATCATGACGACCATATAAAATAAATTGATTAAAGCTTCGGAGAAAAGCATTAAAAGTCCGCCACAAATAAATGATGATATCGGCAAATAATTTGGAAAGTATATCATTTTGATGACCGCATTTGCTATGATTAATGCTCCCAGGATGATTAGAACAAATCCTAAACTATCAATTGGATTAAACAAAATATATAGTGCTAATAAAGTAATGAGAGCTGCTTGAACGAAAAAAGATATACCTTGATTGCGTTGAACTTTAATTACTGGTAATCCCATACTGAACAGATTAACAGCGTATGTCATAATTAGAATTGGGAAAATATAAATGACTAATTTCAATAGTAAATTAGAACCGAAAAATAATCCTGCAACAGCTATGATTGTAATAATTATTCCTTGAATCAAATCGGTTAATAATTCCTTTTGATATTGTTCTTTATATTCCTTCTGAAATTTGTCACCATCTATAACTACATTTTTTTTCATTTTATCACCAAATCAATTATATAATATTTTTTTTATGTAATAAATATTTTTTTGAAATTTATATGATAATATTGTTGGCCTTTGTAAATTTATGCTATAATAGAAACTAGAAAATAGTAAGAGGTGTCTCATGGGAAAAAGTAAAGTAGAGCCATTAAAAAGTAGTAAAAAAAAGGAACGAGAAATACAAGCACAAATTGACACTATTAATAAGTGTTATATGGCTAATCAAAGAAAATTAGGTTCTTTAAGTCCACACGAGCCTGATGATCGTGCTAAAGCACATAGTTTTTTTAAGGAAGTAACAGAAAGCTTACGCGAAGAAATCAAAAGTTATATCGGATTGGGATATACAGAAGAAGAAGCTCTTACCCGTGTGTTACCTAAAGCTTTTGGAGCTGTCAAAGCCGCTAGTGGGTTTTTGTGGGGAAAGCCTCATTATGATGTCCAATTAAGAGGAGGTATATTACTAAATGAAGGATATGCATCCCAAATGGCAACTGGTGAAGGTAAGACATTAACAGCTACTTTACCGGCTTATTTAAACGCATTATTGGGAAAAGGTGTCCATGTTATTACTCCTAACCCTTACCTTGCGATGCGTGACCAAAAAGAGACTAGTGAATTATATGAGTTAATGGGCTTAACTTGTGGTTTAGTAGAAGAAAGAGAAAACTTATCTGTAAATGATATTGCTAAACAGATATTGCAACCGGCGATTGATGAATATATTTCTAATGCGAAAATTATTGCTAATGCAGAATTGACAGATGAACAAATTCAGCAAGTTGCGGATCAGTTTTTTAAAGATCAAAGGAATCAAGAAATAATTGACGAAGCTCTAAAACAAGCTAAGAGTGAATATGAGATTCGTAATGCTGAAGAAACTATCAAAAGACAAGAAGCGTATAAAGCTGATATAACGTATGGTTCTTCATCAGCCATCGCTTTTGATTATTTATTTGATGGTATTGCTAAAGATCCTAGTAGTATCGTCCAAAGAATTGGTAGACCAAATTTTGCCATAGTTGATGAAGTGGATGAGGTACTATTTGATGACGCTATAACGCCTTTTACATTGTCTGGTAGTCAAGATGATGCACAACTGAAGTTAACGGATCAAGAAAAAAAAGAATCGGAAAGAGATATTCAAAATGCTAATTATGCAGTTAGCTCTATTCTTAAAAAAGAGGAGAGCCTACGCAAAATAGATTCTAGTGATAAATTAATTTTCGTATGTAGTCGCGATAATAATTTTGATAATTTCGTCAATAGTAAAGAAACGGAACAAATTCATAGAATTGATATGAGTTATGCGGTAGTAACTGATAAAAAGACAAAACGCTACCACTTGACAACGTTGGGGCAAACCATTCTTTTTCAGTATTATCGTTCGCCTGAAATAAGAGATATTCTTTTAGCTAATCAGGAAAAAATAATTAATCTTAAAAACAATGGTCAACCAGTTTTTCAAGCAGGAAACGATTATACTTTTGATGATAATGGTTATATTGTTATGGACCCTCGAGCTTTCTGTTATTTGACGACAAGTGGCATTATTCCTGAATTAAATGAGGCTTTTGAAAATTTTGGAATAAATGAGTTATCGCAAAAGCATTTTGCAATTGATAATGCTATGAAGGCTTGGTTTTCTTTAGAGGAAGATGTCGATTACGTTTTAGCCAAACCTAGTGATGCTAAAAAAGATAATGAGCGAACAATTTCGCTTGTCATAAATGGCCGAACAGCTGAAGGAAGAGTTTATTCAGAGGGGTTACAACAGGCAGTTGAGGCTAAAGAAAAAACAAAAAAAATTGGCAGGTTTAGTATTCGACCAACCAAAATAAAAAGTACATTGGCTTCAATTCCAACAGCAGCTTTTTTTGCACGATATTCGAGAATGGGTGGAATGACTGGTACATCGGCAATTACAGCATTTAGAGAATTATATGGTTTAGAAACTGTTGATGTACCAAGACAGAAAGATAGGCAAGTCAATGATCGAGGTGATCAATTCTATACAACTACTGAAGGAAAAAATGCGGCTATTTTTGAAGAAGTGTTTGTTTCTTACCTAAAAGGTCAACCAGTTCTTTTATCAACGACATCAATTGAAGAAAGTGAAAAATTGTATAGTTATTTGATAGCACGATTTAAGGAAAAAGGGTATTCTATTGACATTCCTGTTTTGAATGCTAGACAAGATGATTTAGCTAAAGAAGCTAAAATTATAGCGCGTGCTGGTTTGCCTGGAGCTATCACAATTTCAACGGAGATGGCTGGACGAGGAACTGATATCAAATTAGGTGGAGAAGTACCATCTATCAGTGATTTGATGAAAGCGGTTACGGAAGATATCGTTACAAAAACAGTTGATAAAATGCGACAAAATGGGACCTTTGATGAAAAAAATGGCAGTTTCGTAATTAATGAAGTTAGGAAAATTGTTTTAAGCCAAAAAGATGCATTGGAAATAGAAAAACAAGCTCGTGATCGCCAAGAAGCGCTTCTGAAAAACAAGGAAAATATGGAAAAACAAGTAAAAGCTGTTGGTGGTTTGAAAGTAATTGGTTCTGGACACTTCTCTTATTCGCGAGTTGATGATCAAGTTAAAGGACGTTGTGGCCGTCAAGGCGATCCAGGAGAAACGATTTTCTTTACTGATCCAAGCGATTTATTAAAGATTGGAATAACTCAAAAAGAAGTTAGCGAGTTGATTGAACAAGCTTCTACAAGTAGAGATGGTTCTATCAAAGAAGATGTGGGAAAAGGGTATACGCCGGTTAGTGATATGGTTTATCATTGTCAAGCTAATACTGAGTTTATGGTAAAAGAAAGCATTAGAGTAAAACAAGAAGTTGAGATAGAAGTATCAAAATATCGTGATGATTTAAGAGTACAAAAAGATGAGTTGCGAGTTCGTGATCAATACGAAGATGCGGTTGAATATATGATTGAGGAAACGGCTACATCAATTATTAAGAGTTCAACCGCTAAAGAAAATATTAGTTTAAATGATAACACACGCGTTTCTTCAGCACATTTAGATTTAGTAGAAATAGCATCAAAGGCAACAGAATTCTTAGGTGTTGAAATAAGTCCAGAAGATTTAGAACAATTTAGAAGAGTTGGACAAATTCGTGAATTTTTACAGGAAAAAGGACTACAACATTTTACAGATGGAATTCAAGGGCTTGATCCAAAAGAAGTCAACGAAACATGTAAACAGATTGTTGAGACATCTATGAGTAGGGCATGGGAACATTTTGAAGGATATGTTGAAAATATAAGACAACAGCAGTCTTTGAATGAGTTGATGCAAATTGAAAAACGTCCTAGTAGTACATCTGCTCAAATTTTAAGAAGTTATAAACATTGTATTGAAACAGAAAGAGCCAAGAGTGTGCGTTCTGTTCTCAATCCAAATTATGAAAGTAAATATGGTAAAACAGCTCGTGAAGAATTAGAGGTTGTTCGTGTTACTGACAAAGGAGTTAGACGCGTTGAAAAAGATTATGATGCTCAAACTGCCGTTTTAATAGATGAAACTGAGCATGAGGCTTTAAGAGAGCAAGATAATTTATCTAAAATTAGGAATTTACAACCTCGGCCTCGAATATTTACTCTTTTTGAAAGAGTATTTGTCAAGAGAAGTCAAAGCAGAGGAGAAGTTCAACAGGATGCTGATTCAAATAGCGATGTAGAAACGGTCGATTTTAGTGGAAGAAAAAAATGAGAAAAAGGTAAAAAATCTTTTTCTTTTTATTTCTATGTATGTTATAATCAACTTAAGCGTGTGTTTAGGAAAGGAAGATGAAAAAAAATGAAATATGTTTATTCTTTCAAAGAAGGAAATAAAGATATGCGTGAACTATTAGGTGGAAAGGGAGCAAATCTTGCCGAAATGACAGGAATTGGACTACCAGTACCTAGAGGATTTACCGTTACAACAGAAGCTTGTACACAATATTATGAAGATGGTACAACAATTAACCAAGAGATTATTGATCAAATCTATGAGAAATTAGATGAACTTCAACAAATTACTGGTAAGACATTAGGAGATAGTAAAAATCCATTGTTAGTTTCAGTAAGAAGTGGAGCAAGAGCTAGTATGCCAGGTATGATGGATACAGTATTAAACCTTGGTATGAATGATGAAGTGGCTAAGGGATTTGCTGAGGTTACACAAAATCCAAGATTTGTTTATGATAGTTATCGAAGATTCATTCAAATGTTCGCTGATGTCGTTATGGGATTCCCTAAGAGTTCATTTGAAAGATTATTCGATAAAATAAAAGACGAAAAGAATGTTAAATATGATACAGAACTTTCTGCCGAAGATTTGATGGAAGTTGTTGAAATCTACAAAGGAGAATATAAAAAACATGCTGGCGTAGAATTCCCACAAGATCCAAAAGTTCAATTATTAGAAGCTATTAAAGCTGTATTTAGAAGTTGGAATAACGATCGTGCCATTACGTATCGTCGTCTAAATGATATACCTAGTAGTTGGGGAACAGCTGTAAACGTTCAAGAAATGGTTTATGGTAATAGAGGAGAAACATCTGGTACTGGTGTTGCTTTCACCAGAAATCCTGCTACAGGAGAAAAGAAACTATTTGGTGAATATTTGATGAACGCTCAAGGTGAAGATGTCGTTGCTGGTATTCGTACACCACAATCAATCGATACTTTAAAAGAAGTAATGCCTGAGTGTTATAATGAGTTTGTAAAGATTTGTGAAACACTTGAAAATCATTATAAAGATATGCAAGATATGGAGTTCACAATCGAAGATGGACATTTATTCATGCTTCAAACAAGAAATGGTAAGAGAACGGCCCCAGCTGCTTTAAAGATTGCTGTTGATTTAGTAAATGAAGGTATGATTACTAAAGAAGAAGCTCTATTAAAAGTTGAGCCAAAGCAATTAGATCAATTACTACATCCAATGTTTGATGCAGAGAGCTTAAAAGCTGCTCAAGTTGTCACTAGAGGTTTAGCTGCTTCACCTGGTGCTGCTACTGGTAAGATTTACTTTACTGCTGAAGATGTTATGAATGCCAGCGCTAATGGTGAAAAAGATATGTTACTAGTAAGACTTGAAACTTCACCAGAAGATATTGAAGGAATGAATCTTGCTCATGGTATTTTAACTATTCGTGGAGGAATGACTTCTCATGCTGCTGTTGTTGCTCGTGGAATGGGTACTTGTTGTGTATCTGGATGTGGTGAGTTGAAGATTGATGAAGAAAAGAAAGAATTAACTACACCTGATGGAAAAGTATATCATGAAGGAGATTGGATGAGCTTAGATGGTTCAACTGGTAATGTTTATGGTGAACAAATTAAGACAGTTGACCCAGAAATCTCAGGAGACTTCGGAACATTTATGGGATGGGCTGACGAAGCTAGAAGACTAAAGATTAGAACAAATGCTGATACGCCAAGAGATGCTAAAGTAGCTCGTAAATTTGGAGCAGAAGGTATTGGACTTTGCCGTACTGAACACATGTTCTTTGAAGAAGAGAGAATATTCAACTTCCGTCGTATGATTACTGCTGAGACAGTTGAAGCTCGCGAAGAAGCCCTCGAAAAAATTCTTCCATATCAAAGAGAAGACTTTGAAGGATTGTTTAGAGCAATGGAAGGTTATGGAGTAAATATCCGTTTCTTAGATCCACCTCTACACGAATTCTTACCTCATACAGATGAAGAGATTAAACCACTTGCTGAAAGCTTAGGAATGACTTTTGAAGCATTAAAGGCTCGTGTTGAAAGTCTAAAAGAATTTAACCCAATGATGGGACATAGAGGATGCCGTTTAGCAGTTACTTATCCAGAAATAGCTAGAATGCAAACAAGAGCTGTTATTGAAGCTGCTATTAATGTTAACAAAGATGGTTTGAATGTTAAACCAGAAATCATGATTCCACTTGTTGGTGATGTTAAAGAATTACAATACGTTAAAAATGTTGTCGTTGAAACAGCTGACAAATTGATTAAAGAAGCAGGAGTTGAACTTGAATACCACGTTGGTACAATGATTGAAATTCCAAGAGCGGCTATCACAGCTGATAAGATTGCTGAAGAAGCTGAATTCTTCTCATTTGGAACTAATGATTTGACACAAATGACCTATGGATTCTCTAGAGATGATGCTGCTAAATTCTTAAAGGATTATTATCAAAAACAAATCTTTGAATCAGATCCATTTGCTAAAGTTGACCAAGAAGGTGTTGGAGAACTAATGCGAATTGCTGTAGAAAAAGGTAGAAGTGTTAGACCTGATATCAAACTTGGTATTTGTGGAGAACATGGTGGAGAACCATCTAGTATTGAATTCTGTCATAAGCTAGGACTTACTTATGTATCTTGTAGTCCATACAGAGTACCAATAGCTAGACTTGCTGCTGCCCAAGCTGCTGTTAAAGAAAAACAAGCAAAATAATAAATGATTAAGACTAAGTTGAACTTAGTCTTTTTTGTGATGTGTTAATCGTTCGGTTAATTTTTAAACAAATGTGCTTATAAAAGTTAAGGATATTCATAATATATAATAACAATCGTAACAAGTTATGAAATTATATGATATAATGAAATAAATAAACCATAATTTAAAGAAATGAGGATTGTTATGGAATTTGATAATTGGTTTGAAAAAATAAAAAGTAATAGAGAACATTTCATAGAATATTATGTGGATCAATTTGGAGAAGAAAATAGAGGCCTTATAACGGAAAGATTTGATTCTTTGAAATTTTGCTTTTTTATTAATCCAAATGATATAGGATATTGGATGAATCTTCAGTTAAAAGATGATTACACTATTGCCACTTATCAATTTTTACAAGATTCAGCTTCTAAACTTGATATAGATATTTCTAAAATATCACTTATATTTGATGAAGAATTAGGGCATCTATCTATAAATAGCGATGATAAAAATGTTGAAAGTAAGATTGATAAACTTTTTAGAATAGGGTTGATTGGTAGCAGTTATATTCCTGATGACTTTCATTTTCATGAGCTTTATTCTTTTAGAAATTTAGATTATTTTATAAATGGAGAAGGAGAAGGATATAGTGATGCAGCAGAAGAATTGTTAGAAAGACGTCTACTATTCTTGATGGATATGGGAGATATAACTATAGAAGGAAGACCTATTGATTATTTTGGCTCAGAAGATTGCAGAGAGTTTGTAAACTCTCCTAATTTCAAAAAATTATTGGATAAATATCAAGATTTAGCAGAAACAGCTTTTAAATATAAAAAAGAAGTTGATCATAAATATCAAAATTTAATTGATTATATGAAAAAGAGCATTTCAACTGAACAACAAATTATTGAAAAATATAATGGATTAAAGCAAGGAGTAAACGACCCTGAAAAAATAAAAGAATATGAAAAAGCATGTAAAAGAGAAATAGCATCTTCAAGAATAATTTGTGGTGATTTTGATATATCTAGCTGTTTAGATGAAGATGGAGCATTAGAATGTATAGTTGATAGCATCGATACACAAAGTACTACTTTTGTTAATGATTATTTAAATCATCAAGAAATAGCGATATTTTTTTGTCCCTTTAAATCTATTCCTGGTTATGAAGATGTTGATTTAAGACACGAAATAAGACACGGAATAACTAGCAGTTTTAGTGTAGATGGAAATAATATAACAATGTACAAGATAGGAAATAAAATTGAAAAATATAGTGATAAAGAATGCGTAGAGAGAGAACTTACAGATTATAATGAATGGGTGACCCAAATAGAAGCAAAAAAGGAAACAAAAGATGCTTTTTCAAAAGGAATCTATTTTATTTCAAAACCAAGTTTGAAAAATCATAATTTTGTAGGGCAAACTTCTTCCTACGACAGTTATTTACCATTGTTTGAAATTGTTTATAATGCACTTCCTTCTTCTGCTAAACAAAGTCAAATAGAAACATCTAATGATTCACTATATAATGCTATTCCCTTGAATCAATTAATAGATATTGAAAAAATGATACTTAATGGATATAGAACTGATGACGAACTTGTAGGTGCACTTAATAATATATCAGATCAATTAAAAAGTAATGTAACAAAAAGATAAATTACAAATTTATAAATAGAATACAAGTTATTTATTCTTTTCTATGATACAATTTTTATGCAATCTATTAAGTTCCTTAAAAATAATATTTATATATAAATTAGACTAAGATAGTTGTATCTTGGCCTTTTTTAATTTCTAATAAAAAGATGTTAGAAGTTCAATATATCAGTAAATATTAGTTGATTGGATAGTTTATCATAACAAGAGTTAGAGGTATCAAAATAAAAAAATTGACAAAAATATTATGATGGATGTATAACTAAATTATAGGGTAGAGAAAAAAGTAATATTAATTCGTGTTAACATTGAATTCATATTTTATTAGATAGGAGGAAAAAAGTATGGCATATGATGAACCTTACAAGAATTCCGAACACTATTATAGTGAAGGATTTACAGAGCGTGGACCAAATGATCCAAATGAACCTGGTTACAAGAATTCGGAACATTATTATAGTGAAGGATTTACAGAACGTGGACCAAATGATCCAAATGAACCTGGTTACAAGAATTCGGAACATTATTATAGTGAAGGATTTACAGAGCGTGGACCAAGTGATCCAAATGAATCTGGTTACAAGAATTCGGAACATTATTATAGTGAAGGATTTACAGAGCGTGGACCAAATGATCCAAATGAACCTGGTTACAAGAATTCCGAACACTATTATAGTGAAGGATTTACAGAGCGTGGACCAAATGATCCAAATGAACCTGGTTACAAGAGTTCTGAACACTATTATAGTGAAGGATTTAGAGAACGGGGCGGACCAGATATCAATGGTAAAACTCCTAGCGAATTAATTACTAGTGGTTTAATATCTCCAGAAACTATAAAACCAGAAGAGCAACAAGTTATATATGAAGATATTATGATGGGTGTTACAAATGATAAGGATATGTTAGCAAAAAAGATAGACTTAATTATATCTGATAAAGAAATTGTACAGAATATTATTTTAAATCAGTATAATTTGGCTGTAGATGAAATGTGGAGAGAAAAAAATGAAAATTATAGTAATGGAGTAGAAAATAGAAAATTTCAATTCTTATCAACAATTAAAATATTAATTGAAAAAGGGTATGATATTAACAGTTTAAGTTTTAATATAGGAGAACCAGAAACTTCATTAGCAAAATTAATAGTAGATTTTAAAAAGAAATGTACTGAATATCAGGCTACACCTATTGAAGATCCTAGTTGGTTTAAATCAGGTAAAGCGCCAGAAAATTATGCTATGAGAAAAGTTAATAATCCATGGCTTTTTGCCGGAATATTAGTTGCCGAAATTTATGCTAAAGATACACAACCTTTTGAACGTGAATATGAAGATTATTTAAAAGAAACTAAGATGCCACTAGATAGACCGTTGAGTTATGAAGAATTTATGCATTATTCTTATCAACTTGATGTTCCTGCTAAAACTGATAATTTACGACCATTTATAGAGGCTAGGGAAGCGCAAAAACAAAAAGATCAAGACATGAGGAATCAGCAATTGTCTGGTTTAAGTCAAGAAAATATTGAAACTAATGAAGGAAATAAGTTAAAATGAGTGAAAAATTTAAAAATGCATTTGATAAATTAAGCGTTAATGAAAAAAGAAATCAAATAAGTACGGAATTACTTATTATTGGTGAGTTAATAAAAAGTTTAGAAAATAAATATAATATTCAAAGTATATTAAATGTTAAAAACTATGATACAAATACAGATAGTGAACTAACAGAAACTGAGATGTTGTCATTTATATATGAAGATATATACAATATTCAAAGAGAGTTAATAACTATTTTATCTGCTATTACATTAAATTAAACAGATCCAGATTACTCTGGATTTTTTTGTTAAATAATAAATATATATAGTAGAATAAAAATTCATATTAAATGGATGAAAGGGTGCTTCAATTATATAGAATAATTGAAAGGTATGGCGTTATATGAAATAAAACAATTATTTTATATATTTTATTTCTGATGAGTTATTGTCCAAGCTGCTATAAAAGGTATATATTAATTAACAAATTAGACTGAAGTAGAAGCATTTCAGTTTTTTTATGAGAAATTTTAGTTAATAAAAAGATGATTCATAAAAGAATCATCTATCTTGTATATGTTTATGATAATAACTGACCTAATTATTTTTAGGAGTTTTGATTTTAACCGCAATTCTATCATAGTCTTCTTGTGTTTCAGCATAAAATGCTTCATCGTCTTTTAATGCTTGAACATCCTCGTAATCAGAGTCTTCTAGATAATCATCAAGTTCATTTTCCAAAATTTCAGCATATTTTGGTACTAAATCAATATGTTCTAAATATTTTGCAACCAGAAAAGCATCGCTGTTATTTATTTGACTTAATTCCTCGTCTGGTAAGCAACATTCTGCTTCATTTAAAATCGTTCCCATATACCGAACTAAATCAAAATATTTAAAATTATCATAATCTTGTTCGACTTTGTCTGCAATTTCTGAAAAATAGGGATAATTTTTTATAATAAATTGATAAAATAATTGATGTTGTCCCATTGTTTCATTAACGGGCGAAATACAATCCATCATCACTTCTTCGCTGGCTGTTATCGTTAGTAAGATAATTCTTAATAAGTCTAATCCATTCATTAAATTAATCTCATTTTTCACGCTATTATATTATTGAGGATTAATATATGTCAAGGTAAGTACTATCTTCTTATTTTATTTTTACTCTTGAATAAATGTTTGGTATTATTAATGTATAAAATAAGCCATACTAACAGTAAATGTTGTTTACTTTTATTTTTTAGTTTGGTAAACTTATATTATGTAAGTAATTAAAAATAGCATAAAGGTAATTCCTTTGTTTTTTTGTGTTATTTAGATAATTTGAATTAAAATATGTTTGAATGATTACTAATATTTTACTTAAAAAAATAATGAGGTAGATAAATGATGAATTACGTTAAGTTACTTAGAGTCAAGCATTATATAAAAAATTTACTTATTTTTTTGCCACTGATATTTAGTGGTATGTTATTTGAGAAAAACAATTTTTTTAAAACTTTTCTTGGTTTTATTTGTTTTTCTTTGGTTGCTAGTTCTATTTATATTATTAATGATATTAAAGATAGAGAAAAGGATCGAAAACATAAGACTAAATGCAAGCGGCCAATTGCATCCGGAAAAGTTTCAGTGCGTAGCGCAATAATACTAGTATTATTGTTATTGATATCTACTATATCAATAACAGTCTTATCTGATATAAAAATCAATTCTATAATGTGTCTAGTCGTATATTTTGCTATTAATTTAGGATATAGTTTTGGACTTAAAGATATTCCTCTATTAGATGTTGCTATCATAGTATTGGGCTTTATACTTAGAGTAATGTATGGTTCTAGTATAGTCAATATAGAGGTATCAAATTGGTTATATCTCACTGTCCTCGCAGCATCCTTTTATCTGGCTTTAGGAAAAAGACGCAATGAAATTAATAAAAATGGGCGTAATGCTAGAAAAGTATTGAGTTATTATAATTCTAATTTTTTAGATAAAAATATGTATATGACTTTATCTATGGCCATTATCTTTTATTCATTGTGGACTACTGATGTTAAGATAGTCCAGCAAAGTAATAATTTGCTAATTTGGACTATACCTATAGTTATTTTAATTTGTATGAAATATAGTATGGATATTGAGGGGAATAGTGATGGTGATCCCGTTGAAGTTATCTTAAAAGATAAAGTTATTATCTTTTTAGCTTTGTTTCTAGCTGGAATTATGCTTTGGATTTTGTATGGTTAAGAGGTGTTTTTATGAAAAAATATATCGACATAAAAAATGAGAACATAGAAAAGATAATTAAAATTGTTTTAATGTTTTCATGTCCTTTTTTAACTCTTCTTTTGTCTAATAGATTTGAAAAGATTCATATATTAATAGGAATGGTTTTATCTTTTTTAATCTTTTCTTACTATGCGATTAGAAAATTAACAATAAAAAGGATTAATACTACAAAGTTAATCAGTTCAATATTGATTGCTAGTTATATGATAAAATGCTATTTTGAATATATTAATACTAATAAGGGATTTATTTTTTCCGCATTTCATTTCTTTCATATGTATATACGTTATGGTTTAATGGTTAGATTAGTTGGAATTGCCGCGGTTTTCTCTTTAATCTATTTTGTTTATGTGTTTATAGATAAATTAATACCTAAAGTTTTGAAGTTTTTAAAGAACTTTACGAAATTAGAAAAAAAATATTTTATAATAGTGATCATCGTAAGTACAATACTATCGGTTTTTATCAATCATTATACGTCAGCTTTTGGTGTTGCGAAAAACCAAAATGGAACTTTTTTGTATGATATTATTTATGTCAGTGATTCAGGACGAATCGTTCAAGATGATGCTTACTTCAATCCTAGTAATTGCTTGAATGATGTGAGACAACCTCTATTTGGTATTTTTGCTTTACCATTTTCAGTACCAGCTAAAATACTGAGCGAATTTTGTTTTTTCTTACCTAGTGGTATGGCATATGCAACTATTATGATGATAATTCAATGTCTTTTAGTTGCTGTGACATTTATCATGATTGGGAGACTTCTTAATTTAGAAGAAAAATATAAAAAGTATTTATATATGTTTTTACATACTTGTTTTTATATAGTCTTATGGTCTTTGGTTTTAGAACAATATGCTGTTGCCGTTTTCTATTTGATGCTTGCATTATACAATTATTTCCAAAAAAGAGAAAAAATAAATTATGCCTATGTTGGTGCGGTTGGAACACTCATTACCTCAGGGATTATATTTCCTGTTATTACCAAGTTCAAAAATATTAAACAATGGATTAAAGATGCATTTAAATGTTTTACTATCTTTCTCTCTCTATTAATCATTGGTGGTCAAGCTCCACAACTTTTTACTGTTTATGACTGGTTTAAGCACTTAATACACAATCATGCTGGTCTTAAAATTTCTTTTGCCAGTAAAGTAAAACAATTTTTAGAATTTGTCAAAGGTATGCTTATTGCGACAGGTGGTGAAACAATTAAAGCTGGAACGCGTTTTAATTATCATCTCATTCCTGTTTCTTCATTTTGGTATATAGGCATAATAATATTAGTATTATGTGTTATCGGCTACATCTTGAATCGCAAAGAGAAGTTTGCTAAAGTATGTATGCTTTGGATTATCTTTTCATTTTTTGTAACAGTCGTTGTCGGTTGGGGAGCTAAAGAGCAATGTCTAGCCCTTTATGGACTTTATTTTTCATGGGCTTACCTAGTACTTATCTTCCTATTATTAAAAAAGATATTCAAAAAATATCGTTGGTTTAAAGTTGTCGTTGTTACATTAAGTATAGTTGTGTTGGCATTTACGATTAAAGAATTTGTAAGTATTTTAGCATTTGCAATTAAATATTATAGGGTAACAATATGAAAGTAAATATATATGATTTTGATAAAACTATTTATGATGGTGATAGCTCAATTGATTTCTTTCGGTTTTGTCTAAAGAAAAAATATAGTATTATTGTTCATATACCTAAGATATTTTTGTATTATGTTCTTTACTTCTTTAAGGTAAAAAGTAAGAAGGAAGTAAAAGAAGTCTTTTTTGAATTTTTAAAGAGAATAGATGACGTCAATCTTTTGATTAATGAATTTTGGAAAATGAATAAGGAGAAAATAAAGAAATTTTATTTAGAGCAAAATGACCGTAGTAAAGATATCATTATTTCGGCTTCTCCTGAGTTTTTACTAAAACCGATATGTGAAGAACTTAAAGTTTATGATTTGATTGCGAGTAAAGTTGATAAAAAAACTGGTAAATTTTTAGGAGAAAATTGTAAAGGTGTAGAAAAAGTATATCGCTTAAAAGAAAAATATGGTGATTTAAAAGTGAAGGCTATGTATACAGATAGCTATAGTGATCAACCTTTGATTGATCTTGCGAGTAGTGCTTATATTGTTAGAGGTAATGATATTAATAAAATAAAATAAGTAAGGCTATCATAATATTTAAAAAATAAGAACTATTTTAACATTTTTTTTAATATCGTCAATAATTGGAGTTTTTGGCATTATCTTTATTTCTATGTATTTTGCTTCACGGAAAGTTAAAGAAGCTAATATCATTGAAACAATTAGGAATGACAACACTTAATGTGAAAATAGTTCATTATAATTATTTAATAGAGACTAAGGAGAACTTAGTCTTTTTATGTGAATTAATATGTTAAAATCAATGTGTAAGGTTTATAATAGAGAGCTTTCAAAAGGTTAAAAAATAGTTTTTGACTATTATTTACAAAAAAATGAAAAAAAAACTTTAAACGAATAGTAAACTTTGTTATAATAAAATAAAAGGTGATATGGGTATGAAGATATTATGTATAGGAAATGCCGCCTATGATGTTACTGTGCCTATTGATCATTTTCCAATAGAGAATAAAAAGGTAAGATTAAAAGAAAGTCGAGTAGAGTGTGGTGGCGGAAGCGCTTCTAACTGTGCTTACTTGTTAGCCAAATGGGGAGTTGAAACCTATTTTGGTGGTGTTGTTGGTGATGATTACTATGGCAGTAAAATAATAGAAGAGTTTGAGAAAATAGGAGTTAATACCAAATATTTAGAAAAAAAACCAGGCATTATGACAACCAGTAGCGTCATTATCGCTAATACAACTAGTGGAACGAGAACAATAATGACAAATAAAAATAAAGATGTGGTCATGTCTAAAAGAAAAATTGAAGATGATTTCGATATTATCTTTTTAGATGGATATGAACGAGAGTTCGCCATTGAAGCTATTAAACACAATCCTAAGGCGATAAAAATAATCGATGCTGGATCGTTGCGAGAAAATACCGTAGAGCTTGCCCATATGGTTGATTATATAGTTTGCTCAAAAGATTTTGCTGAAGAGTATACGAAGAAGAAAGTTGACTATAACGATACTAAAACTTTAATTGAAATATATGAAGAACTAAAAAAAGAATTTGATAGTAAAATTGTTATTACTTTAGAAGACAAAGGATGTTTTACTTATGATAATGGCTATATTTTAGTTCCAAGTATTAAGGTTGAAGCGGTTGATTCAACTGGCGCTGGCGATATTTATCATGGAGCATTTACTTATTGCTTAGCAAATAATTATGATATGGTTACAACTATGAAGATGTCTAATATAGCTGGAGCTTTGTCCGTTACGAGACTAGGAGGAAGGTTCTCAATATTTTCTTTAGAAGAGGTGAAAGCAAAATATGATGAACTTGCTCTATCGTAAAAGTATGCCACAATTGGATTTGCATGGAGAGACGAGTGATAGTGCAAGAGTTCTAGTTAAAGAGTTCTTAAATGATAACTATAAAATGGGATTATTTGAAATAGCAATAGTTCATGGAATAGGAGAAGGAATATTAAAAAAGGAAGTGCATAAAGTGCTAAAGGAAAGTAGAATTGTTGAAGAATATGGATTGGATAATTTTAACAGTGGTTGCACACTAGTGAAATTGACCAGAAGTATTGACAAAAATGAGAAAAAGTTGTACAATAAGCGACATAACTCAAAGGGGGAGAGGATATAATGTATTCAGATGATGAAGAAAAAAGAGGATTTCCGATAAGAGATTTCCTAATCAGATTAGTTTTAATCATAATATTTGTTCTATTATTAATGTGGCTTTTACCACCTAGACTTAAAGGAAATAATGTGGATTTGTCACCATTGACTAATAGAATATTTAACGCAAATATTCAGGCGATGAAAGAGGCTGCTATTCCTTATTTTACAACTGAAAGATTGCCAAAAAAAGTTGGTGACGAAGCAAAACTAACATTACAAGAAATGTTAGATAAAAAGTTACTATTACCATTTACTGACAAAAATGGTGATTCATGCGATACAAAAAATTCGTATGTATTAGTTACAAAAGAAGAAAATGAATATCTTCTAAAAGTTTATTTGAAATGTAATGACGATGAAGATTATATTTTAGTACACATTGGATGCTATTCGTATTGTACAACTGAAAATGGTGTTTGTGAGAAAGAAGAAACTCAAAAACCAACAACAACTAAACCAACACCAACAACACCAAGTACTACACAACCATCTGGACCAAATTGTACATTAGAGATTGCTTCTGGTACAAAGGGACAAAATAATTGGTATGTAGGAAATGTTAAAGTAAGATTTAAGAGTAAAAATACGACAAGCTCTGGTGCAAAGATTACATCTTATGGTATAACGACTTCATCAACACCTACATATAATGGTAACGATGCTTTAACTGTTTCTAAAGATGGAACTACTAAAGTATATGGTTATGTCAAAGATTCAAATGGAAAAACTGCTGTTTGTACTGTAACTGTTAAGAAAGATACAGTAGATCCAGATTGTTCTTTAGCTGTAGTAAGCGGTACTAAGAACTCAGCTGGTAATTATGTTGGAACTGTAAAAGTTGGATTTGCTAGTAGAACAGATGCAACTAGTGGTGTTAATGCCTATGGTATGGATACTTCTAAAAATCCAAATTATAATAGCAAAGCAGATTATTCTGTATCAACTATCGGTACAACTACAGTATATGGATTTGTTAAAGATAAAGCTGGTCATGAAAAGGTATGTTCTACAACTATTAAGATTGATAAAATACCAGATCAAAAGCCAGATGATCCAAAACCTTCTACTCCAAGCTGTACACTAGAAGTAACTTCTGGTAAACTTGGAAATAACAAATGGTATGTAAGCGATGTTGTCGTAAGCTTCAAGACTAAAACAACTACTAACGGTGCTAAAATCACTAATTGGGGATTTGGACCAAATTACAATTATAGTAGTGCAAATGCTAACTCTTATACAGTATCTACTGATGGAACACATTTAATCAATGCTTATGTTAAAGATTCAAATGGTTATACTGCTACATGTAGTATCACAGTTAAGAGAGATGCTACTAAACCTAGTTGTTCATTGAGCGTTACGAGTGGTACAAAAGCTTCTGATGGAAAATATACAAGTAATGTTGTATTAGGATGGAAATCAAGAAGCGATGCAACTAGTGGTGTAGATGTATATGGAATCGATAAAACAACAAATTATACAAATAATACTAGTTACACAATTACGACAAATGGTAAACATACAGTTTATGGGTATATAAAAGATAAAGCTGGTAATACAAACACTTGTAGTATAACGGTTGAAAAGAGAGCTCATACTTATGAATATCAATATGCTAAGGATATACCTGCAACATACAGTGCATGGTCAGCATGGAAGACAAGTGAATATGATTGTAAGAAAGCTCCAGCTTTCACTAAGAACGATACTTATGAATCAGAAGATTTAGGTTCTAAGAAAGAGATTAGTGGATATGTTGAAAAGAATAGCAAAGGAATTTATGCAACACAACTTATTGAGACTGGTAAAGTAGTTGAAAGATCTTGTACTGGATGGAAGTATTATCGTACTACGACTACAACTACCAAAACTTATGCAATTAAAGTTGCTGAGGATTGGAAGTATGTTGGTCTTGTTCGATTAACTGCTCCTCCAACTGATACTTTGTCTACAAAGTATGAATTCGTTGGTATGGATTGGGATAAATGTGGAGCAACGTGTACTTCAACTCCATACACTTTATGGAAGAAATATACAAGAAGTGTTTCATTGTTGACTGCTACAGATACAATTACGGATGGAAGCAATGTATCAGTTAAGTGTACATCATATGAAAATAAAGAAACAGTTTTATTCTCAACATATAATGCACTTGTAGGTTATGAGAAAACAAGAACGATTCTTTATAAAGATGTATGTTCTTATAGATATAGAAACCGTACAATAACAAAAGCTGCTTATACAGACTATAAGTGGAGTACATATAATGATCAAGCATTATTAGATGATGATTATAAGATGACTGGTGTTAAAAGATTAGTTGATTAATTAGGAAGGTGAATACAGTATGGATAAAATTAAAAAGATTATTCAAATAGGTTCTATAACAGACGATGTTTGGACAACAGATGGTAACGTCTTAGTATTTTTTGATGATGAATCAATAGAGCCTATTATAGTATCTGCAGAAGATTGTTACAAAATAATTGATGAATACGATAAACAAAATGGAAATACTGGGGATCTTGCTGGTGTCATAAATAACATGTATGAAGAAGGTGCTTTTGGTCTCGTTGATAGTAACAACGAAGAAGAAATGAGACAAGCAGAAGCTGAATTGAAAGCAGCACAGGAAAGAGCAAAAGAATTGCAAAAAGGAAAAATTTCTCCAGTACCAATTCCAGTACCTCCAATTAAACCAGAACCAGAGCCTATCCCTCCTACTCCTGACGATGATAAAGAGGAGTTAGAGGAAGAAGTAAAAGGAAATTCCCATACAGGTAGAAAAATTGCGGCTGGCGTTTTAGCAGGAGCTGCTTTAGCTGGAGCTGGTTTAGTAGCTGCTCAAATGATTAATCATAACAAAGATGCAGATAAAGATAATACTAACAATAATGGTAATAATACTGGTTCAATCGATTTTAATACTGCGACTTTTGAAGAATTGATGAATGCTATGGATGATAATGATCCTAGAAAAGTAGTTTCACAGACGGCTCTTCAATTAGTTCAGAGCTTTCACGATGCAACCCATAAAGATAACAATTTCAGATTAGGAGAAGATTCTCAATCTTATTTGGATTTATCTTTTGAAGAAGCATTAGTTTTGTCAACATTTGCTAACTATGGTGATCAAGAGAGTTTGTATCAGATTTTCGGTTCTTATAATATGTCTGCAACGCAAGCTCAAGAAATACTAGAGTCTGCAAGAGAAAAAATTATAATATATTATATGAATGCTGTTGAACCAAGTGGTTTAGCTGAGATATTTAAGAAAGATGAAGATAAACAATTCTTTAAGAATTTTGAAGATGATGTTTTAAGATTTAATAGAGAACATACAACTGAAGCTTCAGATCAAGTTATTAGAGATGTATACTATAATGCAGCACTAAATGGTGCAACTAATGACATTCAAGTTGGTGCAATGGCTAAATTATTATCATACAATATGGTATATGGTGGATTAAATTTAGTTGAGTCTGCTTCAACAAAACATACTCAATATCTAGTATTCCATGGTAATGGTAATGATGAAGAACTTAGAAACTATATTACTAACGTTTTAGGTAAAGATTATGATTCTTTAAGTGAAACAGAGAGAAATAATTATAGAACAAGTATTATTGAAAATGGTACACAATTAGTAAGTTTGAATCAAAATGGTGAAACAATAACGGAAGATAATTCAACTGTTGATGAAAGAGGAGCTAACGTCAGTCTTACTAATGTAGTCGATATGCTTGGATTATGTAATGCCGTTAATTCAGAGGTAGAAGCTTCAATTCAAGCTCTTGAAACTTTGAAAATTAGTAATAATCAAACGGAAGTAATTCAAATTACAACTATAAATAATACTATTGCTAATCAATTGAGTGAAGCAGGATTTAAGGATTTGTCTAGTAAAGTTTCTTTATCTCTTAATGAGAGATTATCAGATGAATTATTAGAGGAAATTCGTGCAACTGGTGTTGAGGCTGCTCAAATAGTTGAAAATTATGAAGAGAAAATTGATACGATTGGAGAAGCTAATCGTCCAACACTTGATCAAATCAGTAATGCTGCTAATCGTCAATTACAAAATTTAGAAAATTATACAAATACTTCAGCTGATGATATGGCCATTTTAGTAAATAATCGTCGTCATAAAGAATTACAAGAGACATTTGAGCCTGATGAGAATGGCAAAGTTGGTGAAGACGATTATGTTGATAAAAATGGTGAAACACATAAAGTTCCAGTCTACACAGAGGAAGTAATTGAAAATAAAAAAGAAGAAGCTCGTGAAGAAGCTGAAAATAAGGCCAAAGAAGAAGGAAAGACAGACGAAGAAATCAAAGAGGCCGGCGATAAAGCCGCTCAACAAGCTCAAGATGAGTTTGTAAAAGAAAATGGTGAAGTAATCGAAGAGAAACACGAAGAACATACAGAAGAGGTTAAGAAAGAGGATTTAACAACCGAAGAAAAAAATCAGGTTGAGCACGAGATAGCTGTTGAAGAAGCTAAAAATGCTAAGATTAATTCTGAAGCACAAGGTGGAATCAAAGCTAATGAGTATGCTAATGATAATCAGTATAAATTTAATCCTAGTGAATTGTATGATAAAGTAACTGGTGGTACTGTTAAATTAAATGAAATGTCATTCTTTAATGGAATTGCTAATTTATATGCGTATAGCGAGGATGAGAATGATGCTAAAGCTATTACTTCAAGTGATGCTCAAATCCAAAATGCTTGTGAGGTTGCTGCCGAGAATTATTTGAATAGTATTTCTCAAGAACAAAGAGAAATGATAGCTGAAGGATTAGGTGTATCTTGGGAAAATGCTAGAGAACAGTTGAAAGCTGCATTTAAAGAAGGGTATGTCTCACAGATGGATAATGAGATAAATACTGCTATTAATTTAGGAGTAGAATTGAGAAAACAAGTTGAGACTGCTTATGCTGAAAATCTAGCAGCTGAGGAGGCTATTAGACAAGCTGAACAAGACAATAGTGCTAATTACGGTGCCGTTGAAGAAACTCCTAGTAATACTCCTGAGCAAAACGAAAATTCTGGTTCAGAAGAAGATGTAGCTCCAGCACCAGAAGAAAATGAAAATTCTGGTCCAGAAGGTAACGAAAGTTCAGATGGTAATGCTAACGATGAGGAACAAAATGATATAGATCCAAACTTGAGTGGTGATGACAATATTGGTGAACACTTTGAACCTGGTGAAGAACTTGTAGAGGGTCCTGATGGAGAATCAGTTGAAGAAGAAGTTGTCGCTCCTGCTTCAATCATTGAGTCTGAACCAGTAGCTGAAGATGTTCCTGTTGAACCAACTCCAGATGTTGAAGAGGCTGATTTAGATAGCGTTCTTAAAGGAGATTTGCGTGATGCTATCGAATATCCAGGAGGAGTTGTTGAAAAACAACCAGGTGAGCCTGCAATTGGAATAAATCCACCTTTGGAACCAGAACCTGTTTATGAGGTTAAAGGTGAATCAGACATTTCTACTGATGACAATATTGGAGTTCATACAGAAGCTGGTGAGGAAGTCGTTGATTCTAACTATGATACTAATGAGATGATTGATAGTGTCTCAGCTTTAAGAGAAAAAATTCTTGCAGCATTAGGTTCTGTTACTGAAGAACAACCACAAGAAGAAGAATCTATGGGTAGTAAAACAAGATAAATATTAAAAGAAGGGTAATTCCTTCTTTTTTTTGTTTGTTAGCATATAATTATGATATAATTAAATTAGGAGTGATTAGATGAAAGTCGTTGTTAGTGCTGGTGGTACTGGGGGTCATATTTATCCTGCTTTGGCAATAATCAATAAGATTAAAGAGATGGAACCCAAAAGTAAATTTTTATATATTGGTACTACTGATCGTATGGAAGCAACGATTATTCCTGAATTGGGTTATGATTATGTAGCATTAGATATTAAAGGTTTAAATCGTAAAAATCCTTTTGCTAATATCAATGTAATAGGAAAGTTTATTAAAGCAATCGATGTTTCTAAGAAGGAGCTTAAAAAATTTAATCCAGATATTGTTCTAGGTGTTGGTGGCTATGTCACTTTACCTGTTTTATATGCGGCTCAATCATTAAAAATCAAAACCTTTATTCATGAACAAAATTCTATTCCCGGATTATCTAATAAATTAATTGGTAGGAAGGCTGATGTAATTGCGGTTTCTTTGCCTAGTAGTCTCAAATATTTTGACTCTAAAAAAGTAGTTTATACTGGTAATCCTCGTAGTGAAGAAGTAATCAATGTAAAGAAAGTAGATAAACAAAAATATGGACTTATGCGAAATAAAAAATTAGTTTTATTTGTGATGGGAAGTTTAGGATCAAATAGTGTTAATGATATGATGATTGATATATTGCCAAAATTTGCCAATAAGGATTATGAGGTTTTATTTGTGACTGGTAAAAATTATTATGATAAATTTACCAAGATTAAAGAAATTCCCAAAAATGTTAAATTGGTTCCATATCTTGAGGATATGCTTGGTGTTATGAAAGATACTGATTTAATCATTTCTCGTGCCGGAGCTTCAACTATTTCTGAAATTACTACTTTGGGATTACCTAGTATATTGATACCATCACCATATGTGACACATAATCATCAGGAAGAGAATGCTAGAGTGTTAGAAGAAAATGGTGCTTCCATTGTCATAAAAGAAAACGAATTGAATGCTGATGATTTGCTTGCTAAAATAGATTTACTTTTAAATGATAAGGTTAAATATGATAAAATGGTTCAATGTAATAAAAAATTAGGAATTACAGATAGCGCTACAAGAATATATAAAATTATAAAGGATTTAATAGACGCATAGTAAGTGGTGATGAAATGAATGAATTTATAGATTTGATAAAAGAAAGAGAAATTGGCAAATGTCTTGAAAATGTGAGCCTAAAGAATTTTACTTCGTATAAAGTTGGTGGAAAGGCGAGATGTATAGTCTATCCTAAAGATACTAAAAAGTTGATAGAGTTACTCAGATTGTGTAAAAATCGCAATGTTAAATATAAAGTATTAGGAAACGGCAGTAATACTTTATTTAGTGATAAGGACTATGATGGTATTATTATTAAGCTAGATGAATTTAATAAGATATCGATGATTAATGATACTACTATTAAGGTAGGAGCTGGGTACAGTCTTATGAAATTAGCTCTTTTTGCTACTAAAAAATCGCTATCTGGTTTAGAATTTGCTTGTGGCATACCGGGAACGGTTGGTGGAGCTGTCTACATGAATGCCGGAGCTTACAAAAGTGATATGGGATACATAGTTAAGAAAGTTAAAGTTTTGACTCCTAATTATACTGTTATCAATATGACTAATGCAGAACTCAATTTTCATTATCGATCATCTTTTTTTCAAACACATCCCAATTATATTTGTTTGGAGGCAACAATTGGTTTAAAAAAAGGAAATCGGGAAGAGATGATGGCGATAAATCAGGATCGTAAGGAAAGGCGTCAATCGACTCAACCACTAGAATATCCATCAGCAGGTAGTGTCTTTAGAAATCCAGATGGTAATTTTGCGGGTAAAATGATTGAAGATTTAGGATTAAAAGGTTTGACTAAGGGTGGAGCACAAGTAAGTGAAAAGCATGCTAATTTTGTAATCAATTTAGGAAATGCTAGCGCGAATGATATTAAAGAATTAATAATGTTTGTCCACGACACTGTTTTAGAAAAATATGATGTTGATTTAAAAATAGAACAAGAATTTGTAAATTGGGATTAGGTGATACTATGGTAAAAAAAGTTAAAAAGAAAAAAATACGAATTATTCCGTGCCTTATATTTTTAGTTTTAATTGGCTTTTTTTATCTAATTGGTTTATTTTTGTATAATTCAAAAATAAAAAATATTTATATATTCGATAATGAATTATTAAACGATCAAGAAATAATTGATCTGGCCCATCTAGATGATTATCCTCGTTTTTTTAAATATAGTAGTAATGACATAAAGAAAATGGTTGAAAAGAGTCCATATGTCGAAAAAGCTAGGGTATATAAAACGTGGTTCAATACTATTAAGATTCATGTGACTGAATATAAAATTCTAGCCTTTGATTATGCAAATGATAAATTTATATTGTCAAATGGTACGATGATTGATGTAGATAAATATGATGACCGAGGTTATCCTACATTAGTCAATTATGTTTCAGATGAGGTCTATGATAAATTTGTTAATAAGTTAAGTCAGTTAGAGGACTATATCATTAATCAAATTTCAGAAATTAAATATGATCCATCTAATTATGATAATGGTCGCTTTCTTTTAAAGATGAATGATGGCAATTATATTTATATCAATATATCAAATTTTTTGTCTTTAAATTTGTATAATGACATTTATCCAAATTTTGATGGCCATATTGGAGTGTTGTATTTAGATTCTGGATATGGTGACGCTAGTGAATACAAAATTATAAAGTAAAAGCACTTTTGGGTGCTTTTTTTAATAGTAATATTGATTGTATTGATAAGGATATGGATATGGATAAGGATATGGGTATGGTTGATAAGGATAGTAATATCCAGAATTGTTAGGTCTATAAGTCAATAGACTACCTGTAATTCCTCCTAATATAAAAGGACCAAAAAAACCACCGCCAACTAATCTATTACCATTATTTCCTCTAAAGTTATTGTAGTTCATATAAACCTCCTTAATGTATTGTATGAATTATGCGAAAAAATGTTTTGAATAAAAGAAAAAATGACAATAAATGTCATTTTAAACGATAGAAATTAATGCTTGGATGATTAAAGAGACGATACGGATATTCTCGCATTCCTATTCCTCCTGATATATATAGATCAGTTTGACCAATTTTATAATAACAGTCATAATATTTCTTGGCTCCGTTATAAGTAAACAGACCACCAACTTTGGGAAAACGAATCAAACCATTTAAGGAGTGACCAGCCATTGCTAAATCGACGTGATGGTAATTCAAAACTCGATCTATGATGTCCGGTTTATGCATAAGAGCTATGGTGAAAATATCTTGTTGGCTATTTTCTTCTGAAAAATAATCAAAAGCTTTTTCAATATTGCTGTTATCACTATCAAAGCCGACGATTAAAATAGGATTGTAATTGTCTTTATAAATGAGGTCATAACTATTATCTAGGTCGATAAAACCGGCATTGTTGAGTACGACGTGACTATTGACATCATCTTCTCCAGAAACAGCATATTTGCCAATAGTAGCTTCTAATTTATTAAATTCTTTTTCTAAAGCACTAATTTCATTATTTGATGGTTTGCCATAGATTAAGTCACCAGTAAAAACAATGATATCGGGTCTTATAGAGTTAATTTTTTTTACTAGTTTGGTCACTTTTTTAATATCGGTTGTATTTTTATTATAATTTAGATCACTTATTTGAATAATCTTTAAACCATAAAAATTATCAGGAAGGTTTTCATAGGTCAGACTGTACTCTTTAACGACGAGACCACTTGTTCCAACATAACGACATATGCCATATATAATTACCAAAATAATGATAAAGCCGATTAAAACAATTAAAACTCTTTTGCTAACGACTTTTGTTCTATTAATATATTCTTCTTTTGCTACGTCTAATCGCTGTTTTTTATTTTTATCAATTCTACTCACCATAAGATAACACCTGCCAATAAAAAGGTTGTAAATGCGGTTAATAAGTTGTGAAATACATGGATGATATAAGAAGTATAGATATTATCATTATACGCATATATATAGCTTAACGAAATTCCAACACTGCAATAAGGAATTAAGTATAATAATTGATATATATCAGTAAATGCTCCCAAAACGTGCATACTTCCAAAGATGACACCAGATAAAATTATGAAAAGAGTTTTGTTTTTGATAATATCTTTGAAATTTAAGCGGAAAGTCATTTCCTCTATAAAGGGCGCTAAAATCATAGTTGATATGCCTCCTAAGATTGGTGAAACATAAAGAATATTTTTTATATTTTCATCATTGGTAGGAGGACTTATTCCCATCTTTTTAATAATAAAGTTAGAAACTAACATAATGATTAATCCGATTAACCAAAAGCGAATAGAGGAATCTAAAGCAATTTTAAGTTTAGATCTATTCATATTTTTTAAATCATTAAAATCCTTCTTCAATCTCTTATAAAAAATCAAAATAAAGATTATCAGAGTAATTATATTAGAGAATAAAAGGAGATATGATTTTGTCGAATTATTGGCAATATTATTGATATCAATTTTAAATAGATAGATAGGAATGAGTTGCCAAAGCGCTGATAATAAGAACAATAGTATTACACCAATAAATCTTATGTATTTGGTCATTGATTTGAATAGACCTATCATTTCTTGAAAAAAAACCTTTAAAAAATTCAACATGTTTCCTCCATTATCTATTCTATATACTTACATTTTAATAAAATAAAATTAGACATGTCAACTTATTTTATAATATTATTAGATATTGCCAAAAAAAGTGTAAATTGATTTTGAATAATGCTATAATATATTAGAGGAAGTGTTAGACATGAAATATTATTGTATAGGAATAAAAGGTTCAGGGATGAGTACTCTAGCGAGTCTTCTTTATGATTTAGGAAATGAGGTAACCGGTTATGATGATGCTAGAGAATACAAATATACAATGGAAGGCTTGAATGCCCGAAATATTGAGATTTTTTATGATGATCACGATATTGATAAAGACACAATTGTGACTTATTCGAAGGCTTTTAGTCCTGAACATCATGAAATAAAAAGAGTTAAAGCTTTAGGCTTAAAGATAAAAGAGTATAATGAAGTAGTTGGCGATATAACTAAAATGTTTACAACTATTGGTGTTAGTGGAACTCATGGAAAGACGACGACCAGTCTATTAATAAGTAATATATTCAATAATGTGTTTGGATGTAACTATTTTGTTGGAGATGGCAGTGGTCATGCCGCTAAAGAAAATAAATTTTTTGTCATAGAAAGTGATGAATTTAATAAACATTTTTTAGCTTATCAACCAACGGTTGCCATTATAACGAATATTGAGCTTGACCACGTTGAGTGTTATCCCAATGGAATTTCTGAAATTAGGGAAACATTTAAAAAATTTGCCGATAAGGCTGAGTTGGTCATTGCTAATGGTGATGATGAAAATGTTCGCTTGATCAATTTTGCCAAGAGAACAATGTATTATGGATTTGGTGAAAATAATGATATTGTTGCTAAAAACGTCGTTTTGAACGAAAAGGGGAGCAGTTTCGACTGCTACATAGATGGAGAATTATATGGCCATTTTGATATACCACTTTTTGGCAAACATATGATTTTAAATACTTTGAGTGCAATTGCCGTTGCTAAAGAGTATGGTATTGATGTTGAAACCATCAAAAAATACATCATAGAGTTTAAAGGAGCAAAAAGGCGATTCAAAGAAAAAGATTTTCGGGATGTAGTTATTATTGATGACTATGCTCATCATCCAACTGAGATTGATGTTACAATCTCTTCAGCCCGTCAAAAGTTTCCAACACGAGAAGTAGTTGCTGTCTTTTTACCAAATACTTATTCGCGAACGGAAGCTTTGATGGATGATTTTGTGCGGGTATTGAAAAAAGCTGATAAAACTTATATAATGGATATTCATTGTGATCGTGAGAAACAGAGCGATTATCCTGATGTCTCTAGTGATTCTTTGATAAGACAAATTCCAAATAGCGAGAAAATAGCTGTTGAAACTTGTGATAAATTATTAAGACATAAGAATGCAGTCATCTGTTTTATGAGTTGTACTAACATATACGAAATAGAAAATGAATTTGAAAAACTATTACAAAAATGATAAGAGGTGGTTTTATGAACGAGGATAATAAAGATATTGAATTTAATAGTGTTTTTGATTTATATACTCGTGTAAAACCGGCTTTAAAAAGTAAATTAAAAGAATTAAAACGAGAGAAATTTGAGTATATTAAAGAAGAAGATATATGGAATTATTTGGTCAAAAAAATATGGATTGATGCACACGGACTCGTTTTATGTGATGTTGTCAATGATATTTTAAATGCTGAAAATAAGAAAATCGATGCATTTGTGAAAGAGGAGCATCAAAAGCGCAAAGAAGAATTATTAGTTGAAGAATTAGATTTGCTTTAGTGGAGGAAAGGTTATGGCAAGCGATAAGAGATTATATACAATAGATGATTTAATAGATAAAGCTAAAACATATATAAATAAAGAAGAAGATCTCAATAAGATAAGAGAAGCCTTTGCCTTATGTAAAGAAAAACATGAAGGACAATTTCGTGATAGTGGAGAAGCTTATTATTTTCATCCTTTAAATACAGCGATTATATTGACAACAGTCTACGCTGATTGTGATACGATTTGCGCGGGATTATTACACGACGTCATCGAAGATTGTGGTATGACCAAGCAAGAGTTAGAGGATGAATTTGGACCAACCGTTGCCAATTTAGTATATGGTGTTACCAAGATTAGTAAGATTCATTTTTCAACGGAAAATGAGGCTCTAATTGAGTATTATAAAAAAATAATTGTGGGAATGAGTGAAGATGTCCGCGTCATCATTATCAAACTTGCGGATCGTTTACACAATATGCGTACTCTTTGGGCCAAAGATGAGGAAAAACAAAAAAAGATTGCGCGGGAAACTCTTGATATTCTAGCGCCAATTGCTCACCATTTAGGTATTCATAAGATCAAGAGCGAATTAGAGGATTTGTCTCTTCGTTACTTAAAACCAAATGTTTTTTATGACATTGCAGATAAATTGAATAATACTAAATTGGAAAGAGATAAAGTTGTCAATGATATGATTGCTAGCGTCAGCAATTTACTTAAAGAAAATAATATTGAACATGAAATTAAGGGTCGTAGTAAAAGTATTTACAGCATTTATAAAAAATTAGAAAATGGTCGTAAGTTCAGTGATATATATGACTTGTTAGCTTTACGAATTTTAGTTGATACGGTTCAACAATGCTATTCTATTATTGGAATGATTCATGCGAAATACAAGCCAATACCTAAACGTTTTAAAGACTATATAGCGATGCCTAAGCCAAATGGGTATCAATCACTTCATACTACTGTCTTTGGTATAGATGGTTATTTATTTGAAATCCAAATTAGGACCCACGAAATGGATGAAGTTGCCGAAAATGGTGTAGCTTCCCATTGGTCTTATAAAGAACACAAAGACTTGAAACAATTGGGAACGAATACGACAGAAGCCAAATTACAATTCTTTAAATCAATAATTGAATTGAATGAAGATAAAATGAGTAGTGAGGAATTCGTCAATAGTGTTAAAAATGAGATTTTGAATAATAATATTTATGTTTTTACGCCTAAAGGTGATATATTTGAATTACCAAAAGGTTCAACGCCAATTGACTTTGCTTACAGCATTCATACTCGTGTTGGTGAGACAATGGTTGGGGCGATTGTTAATGATAGTATTGTACCGCTAGATTATGAATTAAAAGATAATGATATTGTTAAGATAAATACTAATAAGAATTCACCCGGACCTTCAAAAGAGTGGTTAAATATTGCTAAATCGACCAGAGCTAAAAATAAGATTCGCGGTTTCTTTACGAGAAATGAAAAAGACAATTATATTGAAAGAGGTAAAGCTGAACTTGAAAAAGAGCTTCGCAAAAGAAAATTGTCATTTAGTGAATTCTTGACTGATGAAAATCTGGATGAAATATATCGTCAGTCCAAAGCTGTTGATCTAAATGATTTATATTTAGGAATTGGTAATGGTAAATTTAGTGGTTCTTACATCGTCAATTTGATTTATAAAAAGGATGAGAGCCCAGAAATAAAAAAAGTTGAAGTACCTAAAAATGTTGAAGGAGACATCATTGTTGAAGGAATCGATAAAATAAAAGTAAATTTAGCCAATTGTTGTAATCCCGTTCCAGGTGATGAAATTGTTGGATATATTACTAAAGGAAATGGAATTAGTGTCCATCGCCGCAGTTGTCACAATTTAGCTTATCTCGATAATCGGATGGTTAATGTCAGTTGGAATCCCGAAAAGAAAAATAATAGATTTATTACTTCATTGTTCATCTTTTGTCACGATTATGATAAGTCACTCCTAGAAGTGATGCAAAAAGCTAGTAGTAGTGGAATCAGTATTGATAGTATGCATAATATTCGGAAAGATGATGAGATTGTTTATGAAGTTGATATCTGGGTTAGAGATTTGGAGCATTTAAATAATTATATTCGGGATTTAGAAAATATATCGTGTATTGAGAAAGTGGTGCGCATTATAAAATGAAAGTAGTTGTTCAAAGAAGCCTAGCGGCTTCGTGTGAAGTTGATGGCAAGATAACTGGTAAAATTAATCAAGGAATGGTCCTTTTAGTCGGATTTACTATCGGTGATAGTAAAGAAACCGTTGATTATATGGTTCAAAAAGTTTTAAATTTGCGTATATTTGATGATGAAAATGGTATAATGAATAAGAGTATTGATCGTGATGCAGCTAGTATTTTATCAATATCACAATTTACATTATATGGTGATGCTAAAAAAGGTAATCGACCCAGTTATTCAAAAGCGTTGAATGGCGCTGAGGCTATAAAATTATATGATTATTTTAATGAAGAATTAGGTAAAGAAATTCATGTTGAAACGGGAATTTTTGGTGCCGAGATGAAAATAAGTCTCATTAATGATGGACCTATAACCATTATTTTAGAAAAGGAGTGAGGTATATGTACAAAGATAAATTGAACTATAAATTGTTAAATATTTTAATATTATCTACAATCATTTATTTAGGAATTATAACTTTTGATTATTGGATTGGCTTTATCATCAAAATATTTTATTTGGTATTTCCTTTCTTAATTGCATTTATAATAGCTTATGCATTATCACCATTAGTGAGAAAAATTCAAGCGCGAGGCGTGCGGAAAAACCTAGCTGTAGCAATTGTCGTTTTAGTCTTCGTCGGTATATTTGCTGGACTTATCGGTTTAACAGTTCCTCTCATCTATGAACAATTAATATCTCTATCACGAAATATGGGGGAAATTGTTAACGATTTATCGAAAGTATTCAACATCGATATAAATCAATATCAATCGACGATTAATACATATTTGAATGAACTTATCGGTAGTGTTGGCAAATATGTTTCAAATGGGTTATTCAATTTCTTATCGCAATCAGTTAATTTTTTAACTAAATTCATAATTGTAGCGATTGTCAGCATTTATTTTCTTGCCGATATGGATCAAATTCGTCATGCTGTTAAAAGATTTTTGAAAAAACATAACGAAAGAGCTTATCAATTGCTCAGAAATATTGATGATGAATTAGGACATTACTTAGAGGGATTGACAATATTTATGATTATTCAATTCTTTGAATATTCGTTCTTGTTTTGGATAGTTGGTCATCCTAACTGGATATTATTAGGATTGCTTGCTTCTTTCACAACCGTCATTCCTTATTTTGGTGGATGGATTACCAATATCATTGCCGTTATTTTAGCTTCAGTTGTTTCACCTAGCTTGTTCATCGCAACTTTAGTAATTTGTTTCATCTTCCCAAATATTGATGGTTACATCATATCACCTCGTGTCTATGGTAAGACGAATAATGTTAAACCACTATGGTCAATCTTTGCGGTTACGGTTATGGGTAGTCTTTTAGGATTGTTCGGAATTTTATTCGCTTTGCCAACCTATTTGGTATTGCACTGCATCTATAAATTCTTCGAAGACGATATCAAAGATAAAATCGAATCAAAGAATTAATTAAAAAAGTACAATGAATTGTCATTGTATTTTTTTTATAGTATAATGTTAATAATTGCAAATTTGAATAAATGCATGACGAGGTGTTTATGAATTTAGATCGATTATTAAGACGGAAAATATCGGCGACGACTATAATGGAACATCCTGATTGGTTACCTTATTTAATGGGTGTGGATTTAGTCGATTGTCTGCGTGAAAAATATGCAATCGTTGAAGATGAGGATAACTTTGGTTTTGTCGAACAGAATACGGTCAATATATATAAATTACTCATCCAAACGATGTCTAAAAATGAATTATTAGATTTGATCAGTAAATATGGTAGATATATCGATAAATACAATTTTACTTTTAGTAAAAAGGCCATCGCTGATTCAGCGTCTGTCAAAAGAGAATTAATAAAATATATATATATCAATTTGATGAAAGATCGCAGTGTGTTTCTCGACGAGTTACCAATAGAATTTAGAAAGTTATATCCTAAAATATTTCTTAGTGATGAGGCTCCATTAGAGTTAAAGAAACTATTTTATCATCGCGAAGTAACTTCTTCTTATATCATTGAACATCCTGAATATAGAAAATTCTTAATCGATTTAGATATGCGTTTCCTTTTTAATGAATTCAACGTTTTAGAGCATCATCGTGATGGTAGTAGTCGTAGCGTCAACTTAGTTTCTCTTTTAGAAGAGCGATACGGCAAAGAACGAGCTTTTGATATTTTATCTGTATATGACCCGTATTTATCACGTTTAAATGCTCGTGCTAAAAGTAATATTATTATTCAAGATACAGATGGTATAAATGACATATTAAATAAGCTCGACAGTAATATCTTTGCGATGATAACGACCAAACATTCTTTTTATGATATGAATATGTCCCAACATTTTAAAAATAATTATCCAGAACTATTTCTGCCAGATGACGCTCCTAAAGAATTAAAAGTCAAGTTTTATGCTCAAGATTTATCCATTGAAGATTTCCTAAATCATCCAGAGTATATCAATTATTTTAAAAATACAAATATTGAATATGGATGTCGCGGATTTATTTGGCTAAATGAGTTCTTTAAAGAAGATTCAATTCAAGAGGCTAATAGCAAAAAGTTGAAGCTATTATATGAGTTTGCCAAGGTGAACGACGCTGTTCTTGAGGAAAATTTAAAAGAATTTATTCTAGCCAATAGAGAGCATTTAGATATGAGTAAAGTTGGATATATGGCTGATATTTTGTGCCGTCTTTCCTTATCTAATTCCATTGAAATCTATAATTTTAGAATGGAAATAGCAGAACAACTTTTAAAGACTGATAATCCAATTGATAATTTGAAAAAAATTGAGAATTTATTTCTCAAAAACAATATTCCGACGATTGGGAAAATCTATTCAGTTTTCAATATTTTACATCCTCAATTTAAAGGTTTTGATTTCTCTGATGATTCTATGATTTCACCTGTTTTAAAAAGTAAATCGAATATGGCTAAAAGTATCATTGTTTTCTCTGATCTGATCCGAACAGCTTTTGGCAGCAATAACCGGTCCATTAGAAATTATTTGGACGATTTAGAAAAGGGAAATATGGTATTTGAAGCAATCTTTAAAGGTGAAGTGACAATTGATAAGTTAGAGGAAAAGCAAAGAAAGCATTTTGATAAATTTTGTAAATACTTGAAAACGATGTATGAAAGTGCGCGACTAGGTAAAGAAAGCGACACATTTAGTGATAATGACTTTGAAAATGTTCTATTATTTAAAAAAATTTATTCTCCCGATGGGACATTGGATTATAATTTAGCAGATCGAGTTGTATCAATGTTTTGTCATTTTGTGGGAATTGACACTTTGGCTCAAGCAAAAGAGTATTTGAATATGGTTGTTAAAGAAGCTGATGCCCGAAATCGTGTTAGAGGTGAACAGAAGATGGAGTTAGAGGAGGGCGATTTTGTTAAAGGTATAGGCGAAATAAACTTTTTAGGTAAAATTCTCCAAAATGGAAGTATTGCTAAAGAGTTCTTGGGAGCTAGTGCTTTATCTGATGCAACGCCCTTAGATACTGATCTATCGCGCATTATGGCATCAGATGGATCGATTGCTCAAAAAATAGCTCTAACGGAAGCTGGTGAATATGGTCCCATTTGGGTCATTTTGAAAAACGATGATCGGTTGAAATTGACTAGAGATAGAGAAGGTAATGACTATGATACGCGTCACGATTCTTCTAAACTCGAAATATTTTATACTGGTGCGATGGGCAATAGTCACTATGGCATAAGAACAGGTTTTCCTTCAACTGCTATTGATTATATCGTTACTGATGAGCCATACGATGAAAGAATAGGTTTAGAAATCGCGATGAATGGCTTTTATATACCCGTCGCTAATAAAGCAGGGACAATTGTCTTTAAGCCTCGGGATTATGATTTGATGAGAGAAAAGTTGCGCGGTTTAAAGCCTTATAGTGAGGGATTTTACGAATGTTCCCCAAATTTAGTCAATGATAGTACGACGATGATTGTGAACCAATTAGAAGAAAGTCGAGAAACGATTAGGCAAAAGCGCATTATCATTTATGAGGCAATGGCTAAGACTTTAGAAGAACTATCTAGTCACTATCTTTTTAAGGATATGCCGTTGTGTTTAAAAACTAGCGTCGATGGTGATTTATTGCCGGGTAAAGTAGAAGTTATTGATATAGGGTCAACTGGTAGAGATACGAATGTTATAAAAGATGGCGATTTCGATTTCATCATCCGTTTAGATCGCTCGATTATTACTTCACCTATCAAAATGAAACTTTTTAGAAGTACGCTTCTTAAAAATTTAGAAAAGGATGATGTTGAGCGTGAAGAAGTCACAGGTCTTGGTGATTTTCGTCTAAAAGATGTTCAGCTTGATGATATGATTGCAAATATTGACGTTTCATTTGAATTAAAAACTGATGAGCTTTCTTATTCGACCGATATGGCTCTAAAGGATAGATTGGATTCAATAAAGGAACAATCCCCAGCGCAATATGATTATGTTTTAGCTAATATCATTCTCGCTAAATGGGTTTTAAAGAATGCCGGAGTATATAAATCAAAGCGTAGTGAAGAATCACAGGGAGGATTAGGTGGTGTCGGTATTGAAACCTGGATTTTGAATCATGGTGGATCCTTTGAAGATGCCGCCAAAAGTTTTGTGGCTGTAGCTGACGATAAATCCTTTGAAGAATTTAAAAAATGTTATCCAATATATGACTTTGGTGAAAATCATTTTTCAATAAGGGATGGAAAATATCCTCATAGTGAATTTATATCAACTAATATGACTAAAAACGGATATGAAAGAATGGTTGTAACATTAAAAAACTATTTACAAAGAGAATTGGGACAAAATCAAGAATTAGGTAATGCTCATAAAAGAGTATGATCAACAAAAAACAGTAGTTTAAACGCTACTGTTTTTTGCAATCTCTTGAAAAACATTTTGATCATAGACATGTTGCTCTTTTTCAATTTCCGATAGTTCATCAGATGTTATTAAGAAGAAAGTGTATTCTAGGACATCTTTGCCTGATGAGTTAACTGGATCATCCCAAGTCAAATCTAAATGATACCAATTATTATCAATGTATACAGCGTTCCAAATATGGTTTTCACTGACAATTTTAAAGTTAGGAATATTGTAATAGTCTAAGAAAAGAGCCATTGCATCAGTATATCCACCACATAATCCATATCCCTCAAAAAGAGGACCATAAGCTATATTAGATTTATAATTAACTATCTTTTTGTCACTGCGATCAGAGTCATATTTAGTTGTCTTGATTATATAATCGTGAATATTTTTTATTATTTCTCTTTGATCATTTGTCACATTAAAATTTTTACTAACTATTTCTTTAACTTTCCCATTTATTTTTTCAATTTGTTCATCAGTATAATTATGATTTACTTTCACAACAACTTTACCAAACATATTATATTTTGTTTCAACACTGGAAAAACTATTATATGGATGGACAAAACTATTAATATTTGAAAGAAAGGCTTGACTATGCGAAAGAGTAGCAACATCATCTAAACAATTTTTATAATTATTATCACAAATAAAAGTAAAATTAGTCATACCACTATTAATAATCGTATAATAAATATTTAATAAATGCTGTTTGTCTTTAGCGACAAAGTCATCAGTCACTTGCACATACTTATAATTATTAGGACGATAATAAGTATTAGCTTGGATTGTGCTTACTTCTACATTTTCAGAAATGATATATTTAAATAGAACATCACTAATATCTTCTCTAAATACATAAATTGCTCCCAATAATATAATGATAACTACTACTGATATAAAAAATTTTTTCACGCTAATCACCTATAATAATTTTATCTTATTTATGAATAAAAAAAAAGAGTAATATTTTACTCTATAGTATTTTTCATCTTTGTTAATCTTGATTTTAATCTAGCAGCTTTATTTGCATGAATTAAACCATTTTTAGCAGATTTATCAATTCTTTGAATAGCAACATTTAATTTTTCACTTGATAATTGTTTATCACCAGCTTTAACGGCTTTTTCAAAATCTTTAATAGCTGTTCTACGACTAGATTCAACGGTGTTATTACCGACAGATTTTTTTCTACTAGTGATAACTCTCTTTTTGGCACTTTTAATATTTGGCATTTTCTTCACCTCGCTTTTTGACTAAATATATTCTAACAAAAAATATATAAAAAAGCAAACAAAATATAAAAATAATGCAAAATGTATATATTGCATAACTTTGTTAACAATATAATAGGTGAATAGTATGGACAAGGAAATTGATTTGAGTAATTATAAGATTAGAACTGATTTGTTAATTGATGAAGTCGATCACTTTGAAAAACAGGCCATTGAAGTAAATGAGGAAGTTTATGATGATGTCGTAGTCAATTCTACTAAAGTTCTAGAAGATAATGAAATTAAACGAAAGGGTATTTATACGACAATTTCTTTTGAAGATGTTACTGATCGGCATAACTTTAAAAAAGTTCAACAGGTCTTTGAGAAAGAATTGAAAAAAATAATAGAAAATCTTCACTTAAAAGATGATTATAAGACGTTAGTTATCGGTTTGGGAAATTGCAATAGTACCCCGGATAGTTTAGGAGTTAAAGTTTGTGACAATATTATCGTCACTCGTCATTTATACGAGTTGAATGAAGCAAGTGAAAATTATAAGAATGTAGCGGCTTTTACTCCTAATGTCATGGGAAATACGGGAATTGAAGCTAGTGACATCATCAAAGGTATTGTGGGGTCTATAGATGTTGATTTGATAATTGTCATTGATGCCTTAGCTTCGTCAAAAATAGAACGCGTCAATAAAACCATTCAATTGACGAATACAGGAATCTCGCCAGGCAGTGGTGTGGGAAATTATCGCAAGGAAGTTTCTGAGAATACTTTAAATATTCCGGTCATTGCGATTGGTGTGCCAACGGTCGTCGATGCCGTCATCATCGTCAGTGATACCATTAATTTATTGATGAAAAAGATTGAATATATGAAAAATAATGATGCTAAAGAGAAATTGAAGGCCAAGAATAGGGTAAATTATTTAAAGGAAAAGCGTGAACAATTAAACGATGTTGAAAAAAGCAATTTACTAGGCTTGATTGGTCAATTATCTGATGATGATTTAAAGAGTTTCATATATGAAGTTTTATCACCGATAGGTTATAATATGATGGTAACTCCAAAAGAAATTGACTTTATTATTGAAAAATTATCCCTTTTGATAAGTAAAGGAATAAACAATGTCATACACGAATTACAAATATAATGGAAACATTATATTTTTTTTGACAAATTTCATACGATGTAGGGAATATAATGCAGGTATGGTGATGATATGAAAAAAGATAATAAGGGTAAAATGATAAAGCGATTTTTCTTCTTCACAATAATAATTATTACATATATTTTCTCATTAAAAATGATGGATAAAATTAATTTAGATGTCAAAAATGAACGTTTATATAAGTTCTTAATAAATAATTCATCTTCTATTTCGAGTCATAATTTTATAAGTTTTGATAGCTTTAAAAAAATTTTTCATTTTCAACCTAATAAACTCTTATCAAGTAATTTAGTCTATTCGGAAGTGGGAGAAGAAGAAGAAACGCCAAATCAAAATATTGTTTCAGATGAAGGAGTTGATCCTGCCATAAAAGAAGAACCAAAAAAGGATCCGATTGTCTATATTTATAATAGTCATCAAACCGAAGCTTATAGTGGTGAATATTTGGCTGAATATAGTATTACGCCCAACGTCATGATTGCTAGTTATATGTTGAAGGAAGACTTAGAAGAGTATGGTATCTATTCCTACGTTGAAGAAGATAGTGTCAGTGATGTCTTAGATAAAAATCATTGGAAATATGCCAGCAGTTATCGGGTTACTAAAGGTTTCATGGAAAAGCGAAGTCAAGCGATACCGACACTTAAATACTATGTCGATCTCCATCGCGATTCTGTTCAAAGAAAATATACGACGGCCGAGATTAATGGAACCAGTTATGCTAAGATAATGCTTTTAGTCGGATTGGATCACGATTCTTATCAGGTCAATTTGAAAGAGGCCCAGAGAATAAATGATAAATTGAATAAATATTATCCAGGTATATCTAGAGGTATTTATAAAAAGAGTGGTGCTGGTGTCAACGGTATCTATAATCAAGATTTTTCAAAGTATACCTTTTTATTTGAGGTAGGCGGTGTCGATAACAATATCAGTGAAGTAAACAATAGTATTATGGTATTATCCCAAGTTCTAGCAGAATATATTAAAGAAGAAGGAGATGCTAACTATTAAAATTTTTAAAGTGATTTTCGGGGCAATTTTAATCTTTTTCGGCTGTACAGTCATCTTATCGGTCAGTGGCTATTATCAAGGTGAGCTTCAGAAAAAAATGATTTTGACACAAGAGGCCATTGATAATTTTGAAAAAGATGTTGAAGAGGGTAAAGAAATAGATGTCAACAATTACTTAGAAATAAAAGAAAAAAATTATGATAATAAGTTTTCTAATGGGGGACGATACATATCCAATAAAATTAATAGCATCATTTCTAATGGTATAAAAAAAACTTTGAAAATAATTTCAAAAGCAATTGAGGAATGATGTTATATATTGTATAATCAGAATGATAGGGTGTGAACGTGATGAAGAGAGTAATTAGTATTATCTTTATGCTTGTAGGAGCTTTTATCATTTCATTTGGTGTCTTTATCCAATTTCAGCCAAAGAGTAATTCTAATGATGAAGAAAATAAAATGGTTTTTGAAGGCTTGAATGTGTTGGAACAAAAAGAGTTATGTAGTACTGAACAAATGCACGATACATATATAAATACTAGTGATTATAAAACGATATCTTTTTTATATCCCGATTGTGTTCATGAATACGACTTATCTTTTTGGAGTAAATCATTAACTAGCGAAGATGATGATATAACTTTATTAGTTCAAGTGGAAAATATGGCGATTGATGATTATATTAGCCAAAGAGAAACAGAAATTAAAAATGCTGCTAATGATGAGAATTATACTGAATATAAATATACAACTATTCAAAGTGGAAAAAACAAAGAAGGCTTTAAATTTAATTATCTTGAAGCTAATTATAAGGAAAATAATAATTTATTTTTTGATGAATGGGTTATTGGTGTAGCCATTGGCGATGACAAAACGCTAGTCTTTGAAGTTATGGTGCGAAATGGTGTTTTTGCGTATGGAAGTGTTGAGAAAATGTTAAATAGTGTAACAATCGGCAAGGAAAAGGTGACTCTCTTAAACACAAAGGCTCAAGAAGGATACTTACAAGGTAGTCTTTATCAAAATATTTCATCATCATACGAACATGGTTATCGCATCAATTTAAAAATACCTGATAAATATGTAGAAATTGAGAGTTTAACTACAGATTTTGATCAATCTTCTTTTAAAAGCATAGATGCTGACTTAGATTTGTCAATAAATGCTTTTATCGAAAGCGATTCTACCAAAAAGATCGCTGAAAAAATTGATCAAATGCATCGAAACGTAATATCGTCGTATGACGATGAGAATTATCAAAATATTCGCGATACCAAGATTTTGAAAGAAAAACTAAAAGATAAAGATGTATATTACTTCATATTTACATATGACTATAACTATAGTGATGATTCGATGATTACAGATTCACAAGCTTATGTTTATTATGAGCTTGCGGATGGATTTTATTATTCTTTATATTTAAATAGTAATCAGCCTATTGATTCTACTGTCATCGAAGACTTTCTCAATTTTGAAATAGAAAAATATTGATAACGGAGTAAAAGATGAAAAATAAAAAAGATTCTTCAGTTTATCTCTTATGTGGGATAGGCATAATTTTAATTATAGTAATCGTCATTTTATCGATAGCTATTATGTCAAAAAAACCAGAAAATAAGCAAGAAGATGATCAAACCCCATCAGTTGATGAACCAGTTTATAATGAACCAGATTCATCATTAGATTATGACTTAAGTATGTTTTCGGTCATAAATGTTGATGAATTTTGTGATTTGTTCTCGCAACGAGACCATAAGACTTATTTTGTTCTTTTTGGTCAGAAATTATGTGGGCATTGTCAGAATTTTATCCCAATTGTTCAACAATCTCTAGAAGAGTATGATTACAATATGTATTATTTAGATGGATCTAATCTATCTTCGAAAGACTTTGTAAAATTGATGCAACTTGATGATTTGATTAGAGAAAATATTGGTTATACTCCAAAGGTGTTCGTAGTTAGAGATGGTCAAGCTCGCGATGTCAATGATGGCGATTTAGAGTATGCGACGTATTGTGATTTCTTAATAAAAAATGGTGTTCAAAAAGAAAAATAAAAAAGAATTGTTGGGTGAGAATCAACAACTCTTTTTTTGTATCTCAACGATACTGTACCTTAAGTACAATTACATAGTAATATACTAATATGAAAATAATGTGAAATTAATATGAAATATAAAGGAAATGAGTTATAAGTAATGATTATTTAAAAAATAACTATTTTGTATTATATTAATTTTATCATTTGCTATACAATGAATTTGTAGGAGGGATATGATGAAAGAATTTATGGATCTACATATTCATACTATTTATTCTGACGGTAGTAAGACACCTAAAGAAATAATGAATATAGCGAGAGAAATTGGTTTGACAACGGTGGCGATTACTGATCACGATATGATAAACGGTGTTAAGACTTTAACGGAAGATGATTTAGGCGAATTGGAATTGATTCCTGGCGTAGAGATGACTGCTAATGTGGCAAAAGGACGAATGCATATTTTGGGATATGGGATTGATGTTGATGATGTAGGTCTCAATGATAAATTAAATAATCGCAATGATTTATATAATTTATTGATGTATGTTGAATATTTGAAAAAGATGTTTAATATAGAGATTTTAGAAGAAGATATTGTTGAGATAAAAAATAAAATAGGTAATGTTGGACGTCCTGAATTGGCTAAACTTCTCATCAAATATGGTTATGTGACGACGATTAATGAAGCCTTTACTAATTATTTAAATGCGGTAATGGAGGCTTGTCGTGACCAAAAAAGAGGTTATACTAAAGAGGAATGTTTAGAGATGATTACCCAAGCTGGTGGCCTTCCTGTTTTAGCTCATCCTATTTCATTAATGATGGATGAAGATGAATTGCGAAAAGAGATTCTATATTTAAAACAATGTGGTTTAAAAGGAATTGAAACACAACACATTCAGTTGGATGCCGAATATCGTAGAATGGTAGAAAAGATCGCTGATGACTACGAATTATTGACGACTGGTGGTACTGATTACCATGGTGATGTCAAACCAAATGTCCATTTGGGAACAGGAATTGACAACAATATTAATGTCACTTCTTCAACGCTAGTCGATTATTTGAGAAAAGAAAATAAGCAAAAGATTAAATGTAAGAAAATAAATACCACAAAACTATAAGTGACATATAAATAATTGATGGGAATGAAATAACTTACTAAAAAGACAATGATACAAATGATTAAAGGATATAAATAACTTATATTCTTTTTTAATGGTTTGATGTAATTTAATCCCTCTTTAATATAGAAGAGTGATAGACTGATTAAAAAAAAGAAATTGGTAATAGAATTGAAACATAATAACCATTCAATTCTTTCTAAAAAACCAAATAGATTGATATTTTTATACATGATGACATCCGGATAATTATATATACCAATTGATGAATAGCCAAGAACGGATACACAAAGAACATTTTTTAAAATTATAATAGCGGTAACTATTAAATAAGTAATAAACATTCTCTTGCCAAAATGTTGGTTATCTTTAATCATATTTTTGGATAAGAATAATAAAAAGAGAATGGGACTTATCAAAAAGATGATATAGATATAACTATAATTGATTGATGTTTCTAAATCCATAGTAATGGGTAAAAGATTATTTAAATCGACATAAAACACTAAAAGAAGACAAGTTATTATTTCCACTAATATATAGAAATAAAAGATAAGAGTACTACAGCGAAAGAATGCTAAATGATCATTTTTAATCAGATAGAAAACGATTGCGATAAAAGAAACCATAATATAGAATTTATCCATATTATTCAGATATACATAGTTGATGTAAGAAGTAATATTATTCAAACTGAAACAGGCAAAGATGAAAGCATTTATCAATAGAATAAAGACTAATATTTTACTTTTGATGTTTTGAAAAATATTTTTATTATTTAGACCAAAGAGATGATTGAACAAAAGGATGATGCTTATTCCTAAAAAAGCTGCTACCCCTAAGAAAATGATGTAATTATAAGATAATGATGAAATGGTTTTACTGATTAATATCATATATGTAAAAGCTTGGAAAATATATATTAAAAAAATAGATAAATCGATACTCCTAATTTTTTTCAATTAAATCACCATCTTTCATATTATTTATTTCATCTTTTGATAAATTTATTACTATGTCGAATTGAATAGTAAAATGGGGATGATTTTGATAAAAAGAATAATTTTTTTTCTTAATGACATTAAAAAAATAATTTTGATTGATATCAAGACTTAAAAAATGGTCAATGTTATTTTTTAGATAATTAGCTATTTCTTTTTTTGAAGTATTGCCTTGATATAAAAGATCAAGTGTCATTAATAGTTCATTTTCTTTTGTTTCATAACAAATATCGATATTTTTAATTTTGACTTCATCACTATCAATGGTAAAAGCGGTATTTTCTGTTTTATCTTGAAGAATATTGAGAATTAAAGCTTCATTATCATTATAAAAACGATATTCATCAAAGAGAGAATGCATACCGATAACTTTTAAATTTTCATCTAGAATTGGAATGTAGGCAATCTGCAATTCTTGGTAATCCGTTATTAAATCATTAAAAGTAGTAGGATAAATTGTTCCTAATTCCGAGTGATTATTTTTTAATAGTTCAATTATTCTTTGGGATGGATTATCAAACAGACCAGAAGTGAAATGATGAATCATGATGACATTAAAAGTCCCACGTAAATCAGATCTTTTATTAAAGGTATTAACGACGTCGATCATATCTTCGTTTTCAAGATTAGAACTTAAAAATAGGGTGTTGAGATGCGATAGATAAATATTTTTATTAGCTTCGAGATAAATTGTATTGAAGGCATCATTGAGATCTTTTTCTCTAATCTCGTGAACTTCATATTCATCATCTTTGACATAAGTATTGAAATAAATGATATATTCATCTTCTATTTTATCAATGGCAATACCATCGACAATCATAATGGTATTGAGTTCATTATATGTTGAACAACCGGTGAAGAGTAGAGCGATGAGACAGAGAAATAAACTATAAATTATTATTTTCATTTTTTTCATTTTAACGTCCCCTAATCATATTCTTTTTAGCTAACATTTGGTTGCGGTACTTTGGTGAAATATTATATTTGACAAATGAATCAGCAAGTTCTTTCTTATAGATTGGTGCGAAAGGATAGGTATATGGATATCCCATTGAAGTTAGACTAGTAAGTTTGATAATAATGATTAAGAAAGATAGAAAGATACCATAGAATCCTAATAGAGTTCCGAGAATAACTGTTAGAATGCGGAGATAGCGTACAAGATAAATGATGGATATGTTCGAAAAAATTAAACCGCTGATTGATGAAATCGCCACAATGATGATCATAATGGGCGAGACGATTCCGGCACTGACTGCTGCTTCGCCAAGAATTAATCCACCTAAAATCGAAATAGAGCTTCCCAATTTACTTGGGATGCGCAAATCAGTTTCACGAAGTATCTCAAAAGCGATTAACAAGATGAGACATTCAACAAAACTGGGGAAGGGGACGCTCAGACGCTGATTGATCAAATTGGTCAAAAGAAGAGATGGTAACATATCAATGTTATGGGTTGTCAAACTGATATAAATACCTGGTAAGAAAACCGCTATCATAAAAGCGATCAATCGCAAGATTCTGACGAAAGAAATATTAATATTTTTTTCATAATAATCATCTGGTGTATGAAAGAAATCGACAAAGAAGGTTGGAGTGATTAAAACATAAGGAGAATTGTCAACGACAATAACAATTTTTCCTTCTAAAAGAGCTTGACTACAAATATCTGGCCTTTCAGTAATATTTATTGTGGGAAAGAGATGGGATTTAGATAAATATTTTCGCAAATAACTACTATCAATTATCGCATCGATATCGATATCATCCAACTGTGATTTTATCTTGTAGAGAAGGTCATCATCAACGATGTTACTCATATAACAAATACCAATTTTAGTTTGGGATAAATTGCCAATATCTAAACTGTCTATGTATAATTCATTAGTTCTAATTCGTTTACGGATCAAAGCGATATTATCATTAAATTTTTCATTGAAACTGTCTTTGGGTCCTAATAGAGAAACTTCTACTTCCGTACTGGGAATATCGCGATCTATTGCATTTTTGGCTTCAATTCCTAAAATTAGGTCATTGGTGATGAGAATACAAAAACCCTTATATAAGTAATTTAAGATATCATTATAAGAATAAATTTCAACAATGTTATTACCATATAAATAGCTCTCAATATTAGTCATTGAAAAATCTAATTGATTTATTTTTAATTTGATGAGAGCTTTGATGATGTACTCATTGATGTAATCACCACTGGATAAGACTTCACTGAAGACTAAATCAATGCTTTTTTTATTAAGAGTCATTTTTTTATAAATAATGTCACAACTATTACCTGTATCCTTTTTAAGTCTATCAATCATTTTCATAATATCACCATCTCTTTTAGTATTGTTAAAATAAGAAAAAATATGTATAATAGAGACGATTAAAAACTAATGTGATTAGGAGTAATTATGGCAATATTAGAAAATGTAAAAATTGAAAAATTAGACCATTTTGGAAGAGGATTAGTTCATAATAATGGAATTATTTTTATTGAAAATGCGTTACCTGGTGATGTCGTTGATATTGAAATAGTCAAAGATAAAAAAGGAATTAAAGAAGCAGTTGTTTTAAAGTATAAAGAGAGATCTAATATGTATCAAGAAGCCATCTGCCCATATGCCAAAGAGTGTGGTGGTTGCCATATCATCAATTTGCAATACGAAGAACAATTGAAGTATAAGAAGCAAAAAGTTCAAGAACTGATAGATAAAATGTTAAAAGAAGATATCAAAGTTAATGAAGTCATTTCTTCTGGAAACGCCTTCAATTATCGCAATAAAATAACTTTGCACGGCGATGGTAAAAAAATAGGATTATATCGGAATAAGACTAATGAAGTAATAGCGATTGATGAATGTCAATTGGTCAATCCGCGCATAAATGCTTTAATCAAGAGAATAAATGATTATCTTGCAGAAAGAGATGTTTTAATCTATGATGTAACGATAAAAACGACGACTCTTTTAGAAGATATGTTAATCGTTCACGGTCGTCTTGATTATGAAGATTTTAAAAAGGAATTTTCCGATGTAAAAGTTATATTTATCAATGAACAAATGGTTACAAAGGAACACTATATCAGGGAAGAATTATTGTCAAAGCAATTCGATATTTCTCCAAATTCTTTTTTCCAAGTAAATATGCAGACGACGCCACTCCTATATGAAAAAGTAAAATCATTATTAAAAAATAATCATTATAAAACTTGTTTAGATCTTTATTGTGGAACTGGAACTATTTCGATTTTAGTAAGTGATCTATTTGCGAGAGTCTATGGCATTGAAGTTGTCAAAGACGCTGTTTTGGATGCCAATCGCAACAAAGAATTAAATGGTGTCAATAATGTGGAATTCATATGGGGAAAAACGGAAGATCATTTAGGTGAGTTTCAAGATATTGATGTTGTCATCGTTGATCCACCCCGTGAAGGTTTAGATCGTAAAACAAAAGATAATTTAAAAAGAATTAAACCTAAAACTATTATCTATGTATCGTGTGATCCAGCAACGTTGATGCGGGATCTATCTGAGCTAAAGGATCTATATGATATTAAAGAGATAAATATTTGTGATATGTTTTCCCAAACGTATCACGTTGAAAGTATTTGTGTATTGAATTTAAAAAACAAGTAGCTTTGATGAAATAGGTGAGAAGATGTTTAGAGAAAAATTGAAGAAAATATTTCCGTATTTAGCGTTGTTATTGGTGACATTAGTTGTTGGAGCACCTCTTTTACGGGGAAAAATGTTAGATGGAGATGATGCGGTTTTTCATCTCTTTAGAAGTTATACGACGAGAGTCGCTATCAGTGATGGTCAATTAATTCCAATGATTAATCCCTATATCCTTAGTGGTTTTGGCTATGCTTACAACATGTTCTATGGCATTTTATCGAGTTATGGTATTACTCTTTTATCATATTTGTTTAAACCATTTGGTTTATGTGTCAATATCTTTATTCTCATCGTCATCTTTTTATCAGGCTTGGCAATGTATAATTTTGTCAAAGCCATCTCAAAAGATAAATATATCGGTCTATTAGGCGCTATTATATATATATCTTCCCCATATTTTTTATACGATATTTATAATCGATTGGCCTTAGGTGAAATAGTGGCTTTCATTTTTATTCCGCTTTTATTCTATGGCATTCATAGTCTTATTTATGATGCCAAAAAGAAATGGTATCTATTGACGATTGGAACCGCTGGTCTATTTCTTTCCCATACCGTCAGTGCTTTTATGATTGGCATCTTTGCTGGTTTATATTTACTAATGAATATAAAGCATTTAAATAGGGACATAATAAAAAAGATCATTTTCAGTCTCTGTTTAGCCTTTTTGCTAGCATTACCTAATATTTTGCCTTTGATAGAAGCAAGGATGAGTAGTGAATACATGGTCTTCAATTCGCATTATATGAAAACGACAGGAGTGATGATGGCGAAGAGAAGTATTAATCTTTTCCAAATTAGTCGCGATGAATTAGTTATAATGACCCAAGTTTATGTCCTTTTAACCATTTTCATAATACTTTATAGCATATGGATTAAGAAAAAAAATAAAAAAATACTACCTGTTAATTCATACGTGTTTCTTTGTATAATTTCACTATTATTGACGATTAAATTGGTGCCTTGGCATTTTCTACCAGATATTTTATCAACTCCCCAGTTTCCTTGGCGTTATTTACAAGCTGCTAGTTTTTTCTTAGCGCTATTAATTCCTTTAATATATCAAAATATTTGTCATAAAGAGATCAAAAAATGGTTATTTATTCCCATCAGCATATGTTTAATCTTTGGTATTGCTGTTACTACTACAACAATCATGGACAATGAGTGGATAAACGATAATTTATTAGAATCAACTAGTATCAAAAAAAGAGGTGATATAGCGCGCGGAGTTGGGACGGCCAGTGCCGAATATTTGCCTAAACAGGCTATTTATAATTATGAATATTTAGTTTCCCATTCTAAAAATCCCATCGTCTTGCAAGGAAAGGGCACCATTGCTAATGTTGCTCGTCATGGCAGTCATCTATCATTTACTAGTGAAAATTCTTCATCTACAATTATTGAATTACCTTATATTTATTATCCCGGTTACATTATCAAAGACAAAAAAACACCAATTTCTTCTTTTGAAACAGATAATGGTTTATTAGGAATAGAATTAGAAACTGGTAAACACCACATAACAGCGCATTATCGTGGAACTATCACGATGATTATTTCCTATTTTGTATCATTGATAGCCAGCTTTTGTTTGATTATTATGATTATTGTACATATAAAGAAATTAAAGTGCTATAATTAAATTATGATAGTCAATAATATTGACTGTGAGGGATCTATTTGTGGTAAAAGATTTGAGCTTTGAAATAATTAAAAATTGTCATAATAATTGCTTCATATGTGCATCTAGTTCTTCTGTTTCTTGTTCTGATGTTGTCGATATTGAACTCTTTAAGAAAACGATTGATTATTTAAGTGAAAAATATCGCATTGAACAAATATCACTATTTGGTGGTGAACCTTTTCTTCATCCTAATTTAGTTGAAATGGTTGAGTATTGTAAAAGTAAAAACATTAGGACGATCATTTTTACAAGCGGTATAACACATGGACATTTTTTGTCAAGCGAAGAGAGAAAAATCGCTGAGGCAGAACTGGAAAACAGTTTAAAAGAAATCGAAGAAAATGAACCAAAAAATCAAAAATTGCAAGAAAGTATAAAAAAATATTATGCTAATTTATTAAAACCGCATATGCTCATCCCCATTCAAAGTAACATTTTACATTTACTTAAAGAAAAAGGACTTGATCAAATAATATTTGATTGGCGAGTTCTTGACAAAGAGACTTGTAACGAAATTGTGGATATCAAAGATATAATTTCTAATTTGTTACAGTCAATTATTCGAACTAGCCAGACAAAGTTGCAATTTGATGTCAATTTTACTCCTAATGCTAGTAATTATCGGGAATTTCCCAATTTGATAGAATGTTTAAGTATTGTGGGAGTCAAAAAGATTAGTGTTTTAAATTTTGATGCTCAATGTAGCGATGATAATTGCTCAAATACTAAAATGACTGCTCTTCAGATGGAGGAATTTAGTAACATTTATAAAAAATGTAAAAAGAAATATAAGGGAATCCTAAAAATTGAAATGCCGGCTTTGGAAGACTGTCAGCCTAAATCTACTACAGAATTTGATCAGTTGTTGATCAAATACGATGATGTTATGTTAGACTGCTCAACATCAAAAGAGCGGCAGTTGGTATTAAAGTAGGAAGATAATATTGAAACGATAATAATATATTTTAGAAGGGGAGTTAATCCAATAGATAAAATATGAATGGGAATGATTAAAATGAATAAAAAGTTGGAAAATTTACGTGATAAAAAGAAGACGTTATTGTCTATCTTGCTTCTGTTAGTTCTATTTTTGGGGTTGTGTTTTGTTATGGTTAAACAAAAAGAAAAGCGCCAACGCGAAGTAGAAAAAGAAATAGCTTTTTCCGAAAATATAGATGTTGAAGTTTATAGTGATGTAACATTAAAAGATGTTATTGCTAGAGATCAAATTGAAATAATATCCAATTTTAAAATTGATACCCAAAAATTAGGAGTTCAAAAGATTAAATTTAAATATATGTACAATAATGAGAAATTTTCTAAAAAAATTAATGTAAACATTGTTGATACAACTAGTCCAACTATTTTTGCCAATAGTAGTTATACTATTACGAAAGGAAGTACGCGTGATTTTGTCAACTACATCTTATCAGGTGACAACTATGATGATAAACCGCTGCGCAAGATAATTGGAACTTATGATTTAAATAGCGTTGGAGATTATCCCGTAACTTATTATATGAAAGATAGTAGTGGCAATGAAGCACGTCGTAATTTTACGATTAAAGTTATTGAAAAACAGAATGGTTCTTCATCTTCATCATCATCTAGTCCTTCGAGAATAATGTTTTCAGATGTCAGAGAAGAACACAAAAAGGCCAATACGGAAATTGGTATAGATGTCTCTAAATGGCAGGGTGATATTGATTTTGTTAAAGTTAAAGAAGCGGGATGTGATTTTGTAATCATTCGTCTCGGCTATCAAACGGAGATAGCTGGTGAATTAAAGCTAGATCCTTATTATGAACAAAATATAAAAAAGGCTAAAGAAGCTGGATTAAAAGTTGGTGTTTATTTATATACATATGCCAAAGATGAAAAAGACGCCATCCAACAAGCTGATTGGGTTTTTCAACAAATAAAGCCATATGAACTAGAACTAGGAGTTAGTTATGATTGGGAGAGTTGGACTTCATTTAATAAATTACATTTGAGCTATCATAACTTTACAGATTTAGCTACAGCCTTTATTAATCGTTTAACCGAGTATGGCTATGATGGAATGTTGTATAGTAGTAAATATTATTTAGAAAATATTTGGACGCCAAACAATAACATGGTTTGGCTAGCACATTATACCAATAAGACTGATTATCAGGGTGATTATCGTTTATGGCAGCGGACTAATAATGGGAGTATTGATGGTATAAATGGCGCTGTTGATATTGATATTTTGTATAAGTAATAAAATATTAAATATCTCTTTTATAAAAATGATTTTGTGATATAATAATCTTGTAATCGTTAATAGGTTATATATAAATTAATTAAATATTTATGGAGGATGTCATGGAATTAAAAGGAAGTAAAACAGAACAAAATTTAATGGCTGCATTTGCTGGAGAAAGCCAAGCTCGAAATAAGTATACTTATTATGCTAGTAAAGCTAAAAAAGAAGGATATGAGCAAATTGCTGCTATTTTTGAAGAGACAGCAAACAATGAAAAAGAACATGCCAAATTATGGTTTAAAGAATTACATGGTGGGGATGTGCCAACTACTAGTGTCAATTTGCAAGATGCTGCTGATGGTGAAAATTATGAATGGACAGATATGTATAAAGAGTTTGCTGAAGTCGCTAGAGAAGAGGGATTCACTCGCATAGCTAATTTATTTGAAGCTGTAGGTAAAATTGAAAAAGAACATGAGGAAAGATATAGAAAACTTCTTGAAAATGTTGAAAATGGGCTTGTCTTCAGTAAAGATGGTGATAAGATTTGGATCTGCCGTAATTGTGGACATGTTTGTGTAGGAAAAGAAGCTCCTAAAGTTTGTCCAGTATGTGCTCATCCACAGGCTTATTTTGAGGTTAAAGCTGATAATTATATGTAAAATATGAGAGACTTCGGTCTCTTTTTTTATGCGAAAAGATCAAATAATAAGTATAGGTTAATGCTGGATGAAAATAACTTTATTGACTATTTATGTCATATAGTATAAATTAAATTAAAGATGATAAAAGATTAGAGGAATGCTATGAAGACAATGATCATATCTGATATTCATGGATATAGTAAAAATTTAAAAAGGGTAATTGACATATTTAACGCGACCAATTGTCAGAGATTATTGGTTTTGGGTGACTTATTGACACCAGGTCCTGAATATGAAGAGGTACTAAAAATACTTAACAGTATGCGTTATTGTATGCTTTGTATGCGTGGAAATAATGATCGTAATATTTATCGTGAAGACGTTGATTTCAATATAATCGACAATTATTTAAATATTAGACTTGATCAAAATAATGTTTTTATGACGCACGGTCATCAATTCAATAGAAGAAATTGCCCTTTTTTAGAAAAAGGTGATATTTTAATTCAAGGTCATAGCCATATTGCGTGGATGTATCAAGAAAATGGCAGATTTTTTATCAATCCTGGTTCTATTTCCCTACCACGCGATCATTTAGGCGGTACTTATATAATTTATAACGATAACACGTTCTTTTTGTACAATTTGAAGGAAGAACTTTTATTAACTTTAAAAATATGAATAAAGATGTTATAATTACTTATAGTATGTGTATGGAGGAAAGATATGGATAATAGCAATAATTTTAATTCTAATAATAATCAGACCAACGAAGGGGAATTGACTTCAAAAGAAAGAAATAATATTATCATTGCGGCAATACTAGAAGTGGTAGGTATTTTTTTCGCTGGTATTCCTTGCGCTGTTGGAGCTATTGTTTTAGTGCAAAAGATCAAGCGTAAAAATACTTCAAAAACAATTATTATTGTTGTAGGAATTTTAGAAATATTTTTAGTAATCATTTCTTTATTTGCAAAGATGCTCTAGTTAAAAAGAAATATATTCAATATTGATTTATATTGCAATTGAGCTTAAAATATAAGTAGAAGATAGAGGAAGGGGACGGAGATATGAACGGAAAAAAGACAATTTTATTTTTAGCTAATGGTTTCGGAATGGAAGCGAAAGATTCATATAGTCTAGGTGATGATTTAATTCCTACAGTAACTAAGTTGAGTCAAGAATATATGTTTACAGGACTTGATTCTAGCGGTAGAGATTGTGGTTTTTCTAAAAATCAAGTCAGTACTTATCAAACTGGTTACTCTTGTTTTACTAGTGGTGGTTATATCGATTTAGCTGTAAGAAGTATGGACCGAAGAATTGCTGAGGGTAATTTTATTGATGAAAAAATGATAAGTAGTATTGAGTTCGCTGTAAAGAATAAGTCAAAAATGCACATCTTTTTCATGATAGGAGACAAATTCTCTTATTCAACTGGTGATCAATTGACAGCATTCGTAAAAAAATGTATGGAAATGCATGTAAAAGAAGTATGTATTCATCTATTCATTGGCTACAATAGTGAAAGAGGATTAAAAGAAGCTAAGAATTCTATCAAAGCTATCACAAGAATTACAGCGGATTTTGAAAATGTTAACATTGCTTTAATTGTCGGTGTTGACTTAGTAAGTGATTCAACCCCAGTTATCAATTTGTCAAAGTTATATCAGATTGCGACTACTTCTATCGGTGAAACTTGGCCAGATTGGCAACAGCTATTTGATACGCGGTACGCTAACGGAATTCCTGATGAAAAGATAACGCCTTTCTTGGTAAAACGAAGAGTTCTATTTGAGAGTAATGATAGTATTTTCATTTTTAATTATGAGCCAATGCCTATTACACGGTATTTGAGTATCATCATTAATCCAAAACAATTATTTGCGGTTGATACTAATCCGACTAATATTAAGATTACATCCTTGCTACCAATTCAGGAAAAAACGTCTTTAGCTCATGTCTATGAATATGAAGCTCCATCTGAATATTTTACTAAAGACCTTGAAGCATTAGGAAAAAAAGTAACTTTAATTGCTGATAGCACTAGAGCTGGCTACATAAACAGCATTTTAAATGGTGATAGAAATGAGATTAGTCCTTTTTTAGACACTAAATCAGTTAAAATAAATAGTGATTATTTTGCTGAAATGACGCAAGTATTATTAAATGATATTCCCAATGATCCCAATGAATTAATTATCGTTGATTACAATCTTATGAATGGTTATAAAAAGGGTGATGTTGAAAAACTTCGATTTAATTTCAGCCAAATGGATAAAGCTTTGCGCAAAGTTTATGAATACACATATCCTAATCATCATCGCTTGATTTTTACTTCGCTTTATGGAGTCAAAGATGAAATCGTTATTGAAGAAAAGACAACGATGATCAATTATGCCAATCGTGTTCCTTTTATTATTGTGGATGATGAGTATACGAAGAATACGGCTTCAATGATGTCGGCATCGATCAGTTTGATATCGCAAACGATGTTGTATCTATTGGGTGATCATAATCGTAGGACATTGGTCATATTGAATAAAACTGGCAAGGGTGGAAGTAAAAATAAAATTATATTGATTGTGGCAATTATGGTAATTTTATTTTGTTTATTACGTCTCTTCTTATAGTAGGTGATTAAAATGAGTAAAGATGAAGCAGAAAAAACTTTTTGGACAACATTAATTTCTTCTCTATTGTTTATTGTTTTTGGAGTTGTTCTATTGTTTCAGCCCCATACGACGATAACAATAATATCGCGTTGTATAACAGCAATAACGTTATTCGTGGCTATCTTTGGCCTCTATAAATATTTTACGCGCAAGGATAAAACTAAAAAAATTGACATAAATATTTTGTATAGTTTAGTAGCTTTAATCATATCCGTTTTAGTATTTATTTACCCGACAGCGATAGCTGGGTTGATTCCTATTGTGATGGGTAGTTTTATGGATATTAATGCCTTGTTCAAGATTGGATATTTAAAACAATTGAGAAAAAATGAAAATAAAGATTTTGGAGTTTGCCTTTTGATTTTTATAGTTATGATGTCATTAGGAATTATCTTAATATTGAATCCTTTAAAGAACGTTTTAGAAATGAGTCAATCTTTGGGAGTGTTAATAACATTTTATTCAGTATTAGATATCATCATATGTTATTTATTTAAAAATAATATTGAATAGGAGGATTTATGACAGGTGAAGTTATTTTAATGACTATGGTATATTCTCTAGTTATAGTTTTATTAATAGTATTAATTATTGTTGGAATAAAAACGATTTTTGTCATAGATAATATCAATAATAATTTAAAGGAAATAAATGAGCGAATTCATAGTTTTGACGGCTTTTTTGAATTTGTTGATGGAATCAGTAACAGTTTAGCATCCATTAATAAAAAAATGTTGGCCAAAGTCAGTTCGGTCATGAATTTTAAAAATAGAAAGAAGGATGGTAAAGATGAGTAAAAAAGAAAGTTCAGGATGGGGAAAGTTTGTTTTAGGAGCAATTGTTGGTGGTACGATAGGTATTTTATTTGCCCCTAAAAAAGGTAGTGAGACGAGAAAAGAATTGAAAGCTAAGGCCGATGAACTCATTGCGAAAGCTAAAGAGATTGATATTCAGGAAGTAAAAGAAAAGATGCTTGCTAAAATAGAGGAAATAGTGGAAGAAGTACAAGATTTAGATAAGGAGAAAGTAAAAGAGATTGCTATTGAAAAAGCGCAATTATTAAAAGCTAAATGTGAGGATTTAGTTGCTTATGCTAAAGAAAAAGGAACTCCAGTAGTAGAAAAATTGGCCAAAGAAATGCGTGAAAAAGCTATTATAGTTACAAAAGATGTGTTAAAAAAATTAGAAGATGAATAGAAGTATAGTTAAATACTTCTTTTTTTGTAAAGATATGTCAATTAATTGTTTTACAAGAAAATAATTATGCTATAATATTATAGAATAGAGGGTGGCTTATATGAATAAAGCAAATGAAAAAATTGATCAAATGATTAATGAATTAGTTGAAAAAGCTAAAGTGGCTAGTGAAGAATACAGAAAACTTACACAAGAGGATGTCGATCGCATCGTCAAAAAAATGTCGATGGCTATTCTCGAGAACCATATGAAGTTAGCTAAAATGGCTGTAGAAGAGACCAAAAGAGGAATTTATGAAGATAAAATCACTAAAAACATATTTGCGTCTGAATACATTTATCATAGTATAAAGCATAGTAAAACAGTTGGTGTTATTGAAGACAATGTAGAAGATGGTTATGAAGTTATCGCTGAGCCAATTGGTATTATTGCGGGAGTTACACCGGTTACCAATCCAACTTCGACAACTTGTTTTAAAGCTTTGATTTCAGCGAAGACACGCAATGTTATCATTTTTGGTTTCCATCCATCAGCTCAGGCATGTAGTGTTGAAACGGCCAGCATTTTAAGAGATGCCGCTGTTAAAGCTGGGGCTCCTGAAAATTGTATTTTGTGGATTGAAGAACCATCTATAGAAGCAACAACGGCCTTGATGCATCATCCTGATGTCAGTTTGATTTTGGCTACAGGTGGTACTAATATGGTTAAATCAGCTTATTCCTGTGGTAAGCCAGCTTTAGGTGTTGGTCCTGGAAATGTACCATGTTATATTCATAAAAGTGCTAAATTAAAGACGAGTGTCACGGATTTAATCCTATCTAAATCATTTGATAATGGAATGATTTGTGCTAGTGAACAGTCAGTTATTGTTGATAAAGACATCAGTGTCGACTTTGAAAGCTTGATGTTGGATAATGGATGCTATTTTTTGACACCATCTGAAAAAAACAAGTTACAAGAAAGTATGTTTTCAATAAAGAATGGCAAATATGATTTAAACAGTAGTGTTGTTGGACAAAGTCCTTATAATATTGCTAAAGCGGCAGGAATTGATGTCCCAAAAGACACCAAGTTGTTAGTTGTTAAAGAAAATGGTGTTGGTGATGAATATCCTTTTTCAAAAGAAAAATTGAGTCCAGTTTTAACTTATTATATAGTTAAGGATAGCGATGAAGGTATAAGTTTAGCTGAGAGGTTAATTGAATATGGCGGACTTGGACATTCCGCTGTCATTCACGCCGAAGAAAAAGAGGTTATCGATAAATTTTCTAATACCTTAGAGGCTGGAAGAATTATTGTTAACTCACCATCAACCCATGGCGCAATTGGCGATATTTATAATACTAATATGCCATCATTAACCCTTGGATGTGGTACTTTTGGTGGTAACTCAACAACTGATAATGTATCCAGTGTCAATTTGATCAATTTGAAGAGAGTTGCTAAGCGTCGAGTTAATATGCAATGGTTTAAAGTACCTAACCGCATCTATTTTGAATGTGGTTCAATTGAATATTTATCGAAGGTACCAAATGTCAAAAATGTTTTTATAGTCACTGATCAATCAATGGTTGAATTGGGCTATGTTGATAAGATTATTTATCAATTAGAAAAACGAAAAGATCCAATTCATTTCAAAGTCTTTTCTAATGTTGAATCTGATCCATCATTCAATACTGTCAAAAACGGAGTTGAAGCAATGAATAGCTTTAATCCTGATACAATTATTGCTTTGGGTGGTGGTAGCCCAATTGATGCGGCTAAAGGAATGTGGCTCTTCTATGAGCATCCTGATGTTGATGTTGAAGGATTGAAACTCAAGTTTTTAGATATTCGAAAGAAGACTTATAAATATCCAAATTTAGGAAGTAAGGCTAAATTGATTGCTATCCCAACGACGAGTGGTACGGGAAGCGAAGTGACATCTTTTGCCGTTATCACAGATAAAGAAAATAATATCAAATATCCATTAGCTGATTATGAATTGACACCGGATGTTGCCATTATCGACCCTGATTTAGTTATGAGTCTACCACAAAGATTAACCGCTGATACGGGAATGGATGTTTTGACCCACGCCATTGAATCTTATGTTTCAACAATGGCTAATGATTACACTGATGGTTTGGCTGAAAAAGCAGTTGAACTTGTTTTCAACTATTTATTACAAGCATACGAACACGGTGATGATCGTGTAGCCCGGGAGAAGATGCATAACGCTAGCTGCATAGCGGGAATGGCTTTTACAAATGCTTTTTTAGGAGTAAATCACTCCCTTGCTCATAAATTAGGTGGGGAATTTCATATTGCTCATGGTCGTTGTAATGCTATTT
>CANROW010000006.1 GCA_947632345.1 uncultured Bacilli bacterium
ATCTCATACCAAATGGAATTGTATGTATCATATAGTTTTTATACCAAAATATTGAAGAAAAAGTGTATATGGAAAGCTGCGACGAGATATAGGTACATACTTAAGACGCTTATGTGACTATAAATAGGTGGAAATAATAGAAGCAAATGCATGTATAGATCATATACATATGTTAGTGAAAATTCCACCTACATTGAGTATATCACAATTTATGGGATTTCTAAAAGGTAAGAGTGCATTGATGATATTTGACAATCATTCAAACTTGAAATATAAGTATGGACAAAGAACATTTTGGGCAAAAGGATACTATGTAAGTACAGTAGGATTATAAAATATCCGATGAAAGGAACATAAAAGAGTATCAAGACCCTTTTAAGGGTGTGTAGGTATAGAAGGCAGTTGGCCGACTAAAAAAGGCTCCATGTGGAGCCGGCCAGTAATATGCCCTTATAGGGCTACATAAAAACCACTAGTTGAACTAGTGGATTTTTATTTACTGATAGGTTATTACTTATTAAATAGATTTTGTGGTTTTTGTATTTTATGTCCAATATATGAGTTAACTGGATATTTGTGTCCAGGTTGTGGTATTACGAGATGTCTATTTTCGATATTAGAAAGCAATTATAAACAAGCTTTTTACTATAATCGCTTGGTCTTCATCTTAATACCTTTCGCATTAATGTATTATTTATACAATATGATTAGCTGTATATTAGAAAAAGAACCATTAAAGTTACATAACTATGTTACTGTACCATTGTTAATAATAACTATTTTATTTTGTATATTGAGAAACATCATTATTTAGATATCATTACGATATCTTTTTTTGTAAACTTTTTGTCAATATTGTGTTAAAATTAATGTAAACAATTTCATTTTTTCTTAACTTTGTTATAATTACTATGATTTTATCATCAATATGATTGAGGTGTAGTATGAAAAAGATAAAAGTTGTCGCAGCGCTAATTGAACTGAATGGAAGAGTGTTAATTGCTCAAAGATCATATGGTGATTTAAAGGGAAAATGGGAATTCCCTGGGGGAAAAGTAGAAAGAGGAGAAAAAGATGAAAAAGCCATTTATCGTGAAATGATGGAAGAATTTAATATTTCGATTAAATGCGATGGTTTTGTTTGTAGCAGTGTTTATGAATATCCCGATAAGAAAGTGGAATTACGATTGTATCACTGTACATATTTGAGTGGTGAAGTTGTTCTCCAAGCTCATTCATCTTATGTTTTTGTTGATAGAAAACTCCTTTTGACTTATGATTTAGCTCCAGCTGATATCGAACTTGCTCACTATATTGTTAATCATTAATATAATATATAGAGGATAAAAGCCTCTTTTTTTGTGGTTAATTATGTAAATTATTTTTTTGAAGTGGAAACGGTTGACGGCGATATATACTTTTGCTAGAATTACTTTTGTTAGTTACCTTACAAAGGAGAAGTCTAAATGCAAAAAAATGTTTGTTTTGAAATAAAAAGTCTAGATAATATGATAATGCGAAGAGTATTGATGAATGTAAAAGAAAATAGAGAAGAGATGATTTCGCCAGTTCAATTGCGCATAATGGAATACCTTTTTCAAAATCGTGATAGCGAAATATATCAAAGAGATATTGAAAAAAATTTTCTTGTCAGAAGAAGTACAGCTTCGGGAATATTGAAGACGATGGAAAAAAAGGGAATGATTTTACGATGTAACTCTTCAGTGGATAAGCGTGCCAATAAGCTAATTATCACTAATAAATATCTCAATTGTATTGAAAAGATTGAGAAGAATATTGGACTATTTCAAAATAATTTATGTAAGGGCATTACTGATGAAGAATTGAATACATTCTTTAAAATTATTGATGTCATGAAAAAAAATCTAAGTGAAAAATAAAATGTATAGGAGGAAATAGTATGTTTAAATTGTTAAAAAGATTGAGTAAAAAAGATTTAATTTTAATTTTTATTAGCTTTTTGTTTATATTTTTTCAAGTTTGGGTTGATTTAAAATTACCTGATTACATGTCAGAAATTACTATTTTAATTCAAACTGAAGGAAGCTCAATGACGGATATTTTAGTTCAAGGTGGATATATGTTATTGTGTGCTTTAGGAAGTTTAGTATCAGCTTTCATCGTTGGTTACTTTGCTTCCTTTGTTGCCGCTAATTTCTCGAGAAATATAAGAAAAAATATTTTTAAAAAAGTTGAGGATTTCAGTACCAGTGAGATAAAGAAGTTTTCAACGAGTAGTTTAATAACAAGGACAACTAATGATGTTACGCAAGTTGAGATGCTCATTTCGATGGGAATGCAGTTAATTATGCGCGCCCCAATTATGGCGATTTGGGCGGTATCTAAAATTTTGAATAAGAGTTTTGAATGGAGTTTGTTGACGGGTAGTTGCGTGGTCATTTTATTGCTAACAATCATAACTTTGATGATCATTGTGTTGCCACGCTTTGAGAAAGTTCAAAAATTGATTGATAATGTCAATGGTGTAACAAGAGAGAATTTGACAGGTATTAGAGTAATTAGGGCATTTAATGCCGAGAATTATCAGAGTGGTAGATTTGAGAACGTCAATAGAGAACTAACTAAAATGCAATTGTTTAACCAAAGATGTTTTGCCATTCTCAATCCCATTATGAATATGGTCATGCACGGATTGACTCTTGGCATTTACTTCATTGGGGCTTTCTTGATAAATGGGGCTGGAATGGTTGGAAAGATGACTCTTTTCAGCAATATGGTCGTTTTTACAAGCTATGGAATGCAGGTAATTATGTCATTTTTGATGTTAGCTATGATCTTTATGATTATTCCCCGAGTACAAGTATCAGCCAAACGAATCAACGCTGTTCTTGATGAAGAATTGACAATTAAAGATGGAAAGTTCAATGGAAAGACGAAAGAAGTAGGAACAGTTGAATTTAAAAATGTATCATTTAAATATCCTGACGCTGATGAATATTTGTTAAAAAATATATCTTTTAAAGTAAAAAGAGGAGAAACGATTGCCTTTATAGGCTCAACTGGTTCTGGTAAGAGCACTTTGATCAATTTAGTTCCTAGATTTTATGATGTTACGGAGGGACAAATACTAATTGATGGTGTTAATGTCAAGGATTATACGTTAGAATCTTTGCATAATAAGATAGGATATGTTCCGCAAAGGGCAGTTATGTTTACTGGAAGTGTTTCATCGAATGTAAGTTATGGTGATAATGGCAAAGAGCCAATAACTTACGAAAAAATAAAAGAAGCCATTAAAGTAGCGCAAGGTACTGAATTTGTAGAAAAAATGGATAAGAAGTATGAAAGTCACATTGCTAGAGGTGGAACGAATATCAGTGGTGGACAAAAACAGCGACTTGCCATTGCGCGTGCTATTGCCCGTGATCCAGAAATATATATATTTGATGATTCATTTTCAGCTCTTGATTACAAGACCGATTCTGTCTTACGGCAAGAATTGAAGAAATATACCAAAGATGCGACGAGTATGATTGTTGCTCAAAGAATTGGAACAGTCTTGAATGCTGATAAAATTGTCGTTTTGGATAAAGGAAAATGTGTTGGCATTGGAACCCATAAAGAATTATTAAAGAAGTGTGAAGTGTATCGCGAAATAGCTTTATCACAATTGTCAAAGGAGGAATTAGAAAATGCCTAGACGTGGACCGAGAATACCTGAAAAATCTAAAGATTTTAAAGGTTCAATGAAAAGATTATTTTCAAGTTTAGAAAAATGGCGTTATTTACTTATTTTCTCTTTAATTTTAGCAATGGTCAGTGCGATTTTAGCTCTCATTGCGCCTAATCGTCTATCTGATTTAACGGATACGATAACCAGTGGCTTGATGCCTAATATTAATGAAGAAAAGATCAAGGAAATAATGGCCGATTCGGAAATACCAATTGAGGATAAAATGAAAGCTAGTGAAATTTTATCAGGAATTACTAATGAGGCAACTAATGAAGAAATTCTTGAAAAGATTGATTCTTTACCAGAATCGATCTATGAGAAAATTAAACCAGAAATTGATATGGATGAAGTAAAGAGCATTGCCTTACTTTTATTGATTCTCTATTTGACAAGTGCTATATTTAGCTATGTTCAATCTTTTTCGATGGCGACTATTTCTAATAATTTTGCTAAGGGATTGCGAAGTAAAATCAGTACCAAGATAAATAAATTACCCCTTAAATATTTTGATAATCACGAAACGGGTAACGTTCTATCAATTGTAACCAATGATGTTGATACCATTGCTATGAATATGAATAATAGTTTAGCTTCTTTGGTAACCGCCATAACCTTATTTTTAGGTTCAATCATTATGATGTTTTATACAAACTGGATAATGGCCATTACTGCTATTATATCAAGCTTAATTGGATTTGGTTTTATGGGATTAATTTTAGGAAAATCGCAAAAATATTTTATTCAAAGACAAGTAGAACTTGGCAATTTGAATGGTTATATCGAAGAGATATATTCAGGACATAATGTTGTCAAAGCTTATAACGGCGACAAGAAAGCCATTGAGGAGTTTAATGCCCTCAATGATAAATTATATAATTGTAATCGTAAGAGCCAATTTTTATCAGGTTTAATGCAACCAATAATGATGTTTGTTGGTAATTTTGGTTATGTTGCTGTCTGTGTCGTAGGAGCTCTTTTGACAATGAATGATGTCATATCTTTTGGAGTCATAGTCGCTTTTATGATCTATGTGCGATTATTTACTAATCCTCTATCGCAGATTGCACAAGCTATGACTTCGCTCCAATCAACAGCCGCTGCTAGCGAAAGAGTATTTGAATTCTTAGATGAAAAGGAAATGGCTGGTGAAGAGGATATATTACATCATTTAGATAAGTCAAAAGTAAAGGGGAAAATAGAGTTTAAAGATGTCAGATTTGGTTATGACCAAGATAAAACAATTATCAAGAATTTCAGTGCTCTAGCAAATCCTGGTGAAAAGATCGCTATCGTAGGGCCAACGGGAGCTGGTAAGACGACAATGGTCAACCTATTGATGAAATTTTATGAGCTAAATAAGGGAGATATTTTTATTGATGGCGTATCAACTAGAGATTTAACGCGTGAAAATGTTCACGATTTGTTCGTAATGGTTTTACAAGATACTTGGTTATTTGAAGGTACAGTTCGTGATAATATCAAATTCAATAAAGAAAATGTTTCTGATGAAGAGATATGGGAAGCTTTGAAGGTTGTTGGAGTAGACCATTTTGTAAGAACTTTACCGAATGGCATTGATACCATTCTAAAAGATGACGAGGGTATTTCGGCTGGACAGAAGCAGTTGTTGACGATTGCACGTGGTATGATAGCTGATGCTCCATTCCTAATTCTTGATGAAGCCACGAGTAATGTCGATACTAGAACGGAAGAATTGGTTCAAAAGGCCATGGATAAATTGACAGAAGGTAGAACCAGTTTCATCATTGCCCATCGTTTATCGACTATTAAAAATGCTGATTTAATTCTTGTCATGAAAGATGGTAACATAATTGAACAAGGTAATCATGAACAATTACTAAAGGAAAAAGGTTTCTATGCAGAACTCTATAATTCGCAATTTCAAAGTTAGGTGATTTTTATGAATAAAACATTTCGTAGGGTACTCGCTTATGCAATCGATATGTTATTGGTATTTTTTGTCTTTACTACTTTAGGTAATTCATCAATAATTAATTTTCAACTCAATTCTTATACAAAGTATTATGATGAATATGAAAAGATATTTAACTCCTATGTTGAACATCAAAACAACGACCTAAAAGATTGTCAAGATTTAGAAAAGGCCATAACAGATGAAAAGATAACGGAAGAAGAGTACATTTCTAAATATGATGCATTAGTGAGGGAAAAGGAAAATATATCTGAAGAAGAATATAATGACAAATGTTCAAATATAATTATTGAATATAAAGATAAATCTTTAACTGAAGAAGAATTATCTCAAGAAGTGGATTATTATTTTCCTAAAATTAAGTTTAATTCAATAATGACTAATGTCATATATATTGTCATCTGTCTTTTGTACTTTGTTTTATTTCAAGGTTTTACAGGAGGCCAGACACTAGGGAAAAAGATTACCCATCTTAGAGTTGTTTCAACAAATGGTCAAGACTTATCTTATCAGCAATTATTTATTAGAACACTTTTTCTATACGATATTGTCTTTCTATTAACGATGACGTTTACTTGGGTAATCATTCCAGTTAAGTATTATTCTATTGTAATTCAACTCCTATCAATTGGTAGTACTGCTCTAATGTTTATTATTTACTGTATGATATGTCTTCGTAAGGATAAAAAAGGTCTTCACGATTTAGTTTCTCATACCCAAGTCATAGAGGTAAAAAAAATAAATAAGGCATAAAAAAGTATTTAATTATTAAACATATGATATAATGGATATAAGTATAGTAGGATGTCTGCTATATAGTTATCATTATTTATAAATTGCGTTCTTTCTAGAATTTAAATCTTTATTAATACTGGATTAAATTCATTATCTTTGCTACTTATAAATAATTAAAAAATGCTTGATAAAAGAAAGAAGATTGATAAAATGGATGTAATTAAATATTATGAATCTTTAAAATTTGACCGTCAACGCATCATTAAAAAAAACAATAGTAGAGTAACTAATTTAAAGAATGTAAAAGTTGTTGGTAAATATAAAGAAAAGAAAAAATATAAATATATAACTCTAAATGAAAGAGTTAAGTCCGAAAGAGATATTATTATAGTTATCGATAACAATATTTTGAGAATTGATACTAAAATTTCCCACTTAGATGAAAGATTAAATAATTATCAAGATAATATTGCCTTTTTTAAAAGGAATAGATTCAAAAAGAATTATTCAAAAATTAAAAATCAAATATTGTTTAATGTGTATACAAAAATTATGAAAATATATAAATATGTCGATGACCATAATATATTAGTAAAAGATATATATTTAATTAATTATGATAAAAATATTGATAATAACTATATGATTTATGAACTTGATAATCTATTGACTGCTGCTTTTCTTCCATATGAAAAAAGAATTAATTATATATATGATTATATGTGTGATTATTTAGATTCTGAATTTATGGAGTTCAATTTATGTGATTTTAAGGATGAGAAATGTGTCTCTAGAAGAGAATTGGAATGTAGTGGTTGTAAGAATCCTGTGACATACGGATGTTGTTATACCAAAGGAAGAGTTTGTCCTAATTTAATCAATAGTAGATGTACGATAAAGAGTCTCCCCTGTAAGTTTTTTACTTGTCGTTATTTAGAAAGAAGAGGAATTAAATATCGTCCTTGGGATTACTTGTTGATAAGATTGTTTTTGAGCTATCGTCAAATGGATATATTAGATATGTCTCTATATACACCTAAAGATGAGATTATGAAAAAATTACTTAAGAAAAATATCTTTGATGGTCTAAAGAAAAATTTCTATAACTTGAGCTTAATTTTGGAGTTTAGGGGAGATAAAAGAATTTAAAAATAAAACTAACATTTATAAAAACTATTAAGAATCATTGGATTCTTTTTTATTTGATGTAAAGATAATAGTAAAGATTGCTTAGAAAAAGATAAGACTTTGTCGAATTGCTATAATTGTTCTTTTATTTATTTTATATTCTAGGAGGTGGATATGTGTTGAGAATTTGAGAAAGGAGAGTTATTTGTTAGAAAAATGTATATAAAACATATATTTACTTGGAATTTAAAAATAATATAGTTAGGAGGAATATTAAATTTAAATAAAGTTAATTAGAAATAGTACTTATAGGAGGAATATGATTACTGAAAAGGATATAGGAGAATATGATAAATTAATTTATAGTATTATTAATAAATATCGATTTTTAGGGGAAATAGATGATTTATATCAAGTAGGAATGATGGGACTATTAAAGGCCTATGAAAATTATAATAGTAACTTTGATACTAAATTTTCTACTTATGCCCATACTTACATAATGGGAGAAGTTTTAAAATATATACGTGATAATAAAGCGATTCGTATTAATCGCGATATGGTTCGCTTAAATTCTAAAATTGAAAAAGCTAAAGAGATTCTAAATCAAAAGCTCATGCGCGAAGTCACTATCAGTGAAGTTGCCTCTTTTTTAGATGTTGATGAGAGTTTAATTGGCGAAGCTATTAACTCAGCTAACTTTGTCAAGAGTCTTGATTATGAGTTAAATGAAGAGGGAAAAGAACTAAATTTATATGATAGTGTCAAATATGAAGAAAAGGGATATGATAGTGATATTATGGATTTAAGAGATAGCCTCGATAGTTTAACCGATGACGAACGACGTTTAATTGAATATCGCTATTTTGATGATCGAACTCAAAGTGATGTATCAGAAGAATTAGGAATGAGTCAAGTTCAAGTATCGCGAAGCGAAGCTAAGATTTTACAAAAGTTAAAGAATAAACTCAGTTAAAAAATTTGTGTATGAAAACAAGAAAATCATCCATTATATTAGTGGGTGATTTTTTAATGGATAAAATAAGTTATAAAAAAATAGTAGACCGCCATAAACCAACAGAAACACGTCTTATAAACGCTATTGTGGCCTTTGTTGTCGGTGGTCTTGTGGGAGTCATAGGTCAATTATTAATTGATTTCTATACGTCGTGGTTGCACATAACGACTCAAGATGCCACATCATTTATGATTGTTACGCTTGTCTTTATTTCTTGCTTGTTTACCGCTTTGGGCTTTTTTGATAAATGGGTTACCTTTGCAAAGTGTGGTTTAATTATTCCGATTACAGGATTTGCTCATTCAATGATGAGTAGTGGTATGGAATATAAACACGAAGGACCAATTTATGGAGTTGGAGCTAATTTGTTTAAATTAGCCGGTTCTGTTATTTTGTATGGTATTGTTGCGGCTTGGTTCTTCGGAATGATTCGATATTATTTTTTAGGAGGTGTCTAGATGACTTTTACATATGACGATGTCTATATTAATTACTATGCAACAGTCGGTGGACCATATGAAAAAGATGGACCACTAGGACCAAGTCTTGATAAGGTTTACACTAATCTATACGCTGATGAAAAAACTTGGGAACAAGCCGAAGTTAAAATGCTTTCTGACAGCATTGATCTAGTGCTTAGAAATAGTAAGAAAGACAGTCAAGACGTTGATTTATTGATCAGTGGCGATCTTTTAAATCAAGTAACAGCTTCTAGTTATGCTGCTTTAAAATTTAATATTCCTTTCTTTGGTATCTATGGTGCTTGTTCAAGTAGTGTTGAGGGAATTATTTTAATGAGCTCATTAATCGATGGTAAAAAGATTAAGAATGGTATTGTCTCAGTTTCTTCCCATAATATGTCGAGTGAAAAGCAATTTAGAAATCCGACGGAATATGGTGCGCCTAAACCAAAGACCGCCACATTTACTTCAACGGGTGGCGCTAGTGTGTTCTTGAGTAATCAAAAGAGTAAGATAAGAGTTGAATCTTCAACTATTGGTAAAGTTGTCGATATGGATCAAACTGATCCGTTTAATATGGGAGCTGTTATGGCGGCTGCCGCAGGTGATACAATATATCGGCACTTAAAAGATATGAAACGAACAGTAAATGATTATGACTTAATTTTAACAGGGGATTTAGGTGTATATGGACGAGAGATATTAATTGATTATATGCATCAAGAGTACAATATTGATCTAGGAAAAAATTATGATGATAGTGGTACGATGTTGTACAATTTAGAGAAACAAGAAGAGGTTATGGCGGGAGCGAGTGGACCATTATGTATTGCGATGGTCAGTTACTCAAGTATCCTACCACTACTTGAAAAAGGTAAATTTCAACGTGTTTTATTAGTGGCAACAGGAGCCTTATTTTCACCAACATTTGTTTATCAACATAAACCTATTTACTCAATTAGTCACGCAGTCAGTTTGGAGGCGATTAAATGATTTATTTAAACTCATTCCTATTTGCTGGTTTTGTCTGTTTAATAGGACAAATTATCTTAGACAATACTAAACTTACTGCTGGTCATATCACAAGTCTTTTCGTTGTAATTGGTGCGGCCTTAGACAGTTTTAGTTTTTATGATAAAATCATCACCTATGTCGGTGGTGGAGCCTTAGTACCAATAACATCATTTGGCCATTCACTAATTCATGGGGCATTAGCTAAAGCTGAAGAAATGGGCTTTATTGGTCTAATGATGGGAATGTTTGATTTGACGGCATCGGGAATTACCGCCGCCATATTATTTACATTCTTATTACTATTAGTATTTAAACCAAGAGATTAAAAAAAGAAATGAGTTTGAATTTTTTTCAAATCAGTTTCTTTTTTATTGATTTTGATTAGGTTGTACAACTTGATCAAGTGGTGTTGAGACAGCTACTTGTTGTGGTGTAGCATTAACCACTGTTGGTGGTTTATTTTGAGCAACTTGTTCAAGTGGTGTTGCACCTTCAACTGGCTGTTGAACTACTTCACTTGTAGGTTGTTGCACCATATTATTATTTACTGGTTGGCCATTATTATCTTGAACTGGTTGTTCGCTTGGAGTTTGTCCACTAATTGTTGGAATTATAGCTTCTGGTAAATCATCTTGTTTAAAGTTGGGATTGATAACTTTTTCCTCTATTTTAACCTCCTCAACCGGCTGAATTTCACTAACGGTCGGTTTAGGAGTAGGAATTGGAACAGGTGGTGGACTAGGCTTTTCTGGTTCTTTGTAAGTAGTTGTTTGCGTATAAGGTACTTTGGTTGGTTGGGCATCAATTTGATATTTACCCGTTGAATTATAAATTATATTGTCAATTTCTTTGGTTTCATCATAATCTTTATCAATATAATATATGCGCAGCATTGGATTTAAAAGAAAAGCACCAATGGATGAATATAGTAAAATACTTTTGATTTTCTCTGCTGTGGATACCTTTTTGTTATTGCTTTCGTCCTCAATTTCATCTCGATTATCAAAAATATCGCTTGGTTCATCAGTCTTCTCATTTTCTTTTGAAGAAGTATCAACTGTGAACAGACTCTTAGGTAAGAAACTATTTCCAAAAAGATATATAACCGTTGTAACCGCAATTAAAATAGCTGTAAAATATTGAAAATGACGATGACTTTTATTAGCTTGTGGTATTTCAAATACTAAAACCATAACTGTTAAGAAAATAGTAATACCTATTAAAATTCTAATTAATAATAAGAGATTTCCTTCAATTTTTAGTTTAAATATCAAAATGACAGCTAATATCAATAGAATGATTAATCCTGCTATTACAGCTAAATATCCAACAGCAGTCGTTTTACGATTGGCAATGACATTTGCTGATCTTGAAAAAACAAAGCCCATTGCGGCAATACAAATAGCTATTATAAAGGTATACAAGCCAGTTGGATCACTTCCATTAGTTGTCAGTTCAACTGTCTTATCAAGAACACCAATACTATATAGGCACAATACAACCAATGATATTATGGTCATACCCATTATTGCTAAATAAATTTTTTTGACAGTTTCCATCTAATCACTTCCTATTATATATATCGTATCACAAAAATATTTTTTTTGATATTTAAATTTATTAAAATAACTATAAATATGTTATTATATTAATATGTGGGTGTGATGTTATGGAGTATGCATTGAACATAGATAGTTTTCAAGGGCCTTTAGATTTATTACTTCATTTGATTAAAGAATCTAAAATGGATATCTTTGATTTAAAGATTGAAGAGATTACGAAACAATATCTAGACTATATTGAAAAGATGGATGAATTAAATTTAAATATTGCTAGTAGTTATTTAGTAATGTCTGCTGAGTTATTAGAAATAAAATCCAAAATGCTTCTTCCTAAACATAATGATGATGATAATGAAGAGGAAGCTGATCCACGTGAAGAATTAGTCAATCGATTAATTGAGTATCAAAGATATAAAGATTTGACTAGTACTTTTAAAGATTTAGAATATGAAAGAAAAAAGATTTTTACTAAAGTTCCAGAAAATATAAGAGAATATGTTGAAGATGATAAAGTTATTAATGGTGGAGAAGTTACATTGGATGATTTGATGATGGCTTTTCAAAAATTTCTTGACCGTCAAAAGTTTAATCAACCACTTAATACGAAAGTTACATCTAAAGAATTGACCGTAGAACATCGCCGTCGCAGCATAAGAAAAATTTTATCAATTAAAAAAAGGGTCAACTTTATGGAACTTTTTGATATTATGAATAGAGAATATGTCGTTGTAACTTTTTTAGCTATTTTAGAAATGGCTAAAGAGAATGAATTGATTATACGACAAGAAAACAATTTTGATGACATAATATGTGAGGTGGCTCATGAATAGAGTAGCAGTATTAGAAGGATTATTATTTGTTGTTGGTGATGATGGATTGACATTAAAACAAATAATGGATATTTTAGAAATAGATATTGATGAAGCAAAGGCGATCGTCATGGAATTGCAACAATCATATGAAGATGAAAAACGGGGCATAAAGATCAATATTTTAGGTGATAGATTCAAATTGAGTACTAAAAAAGAACATCGTAGCTATTATCAAAAATTACTTGAGACACCAGAAAACAATTCTTTATCGCAAGCCGCTTTAGAGACTTTAGCTATTGTAGCTTATAATGAACCATTGACACGAATAGAGATTGATGAAATCCGTGGTGTCAATTCCCGTGATATGCTTCGCAAATTAGTAGCTAAAGGTTTGATTAAAGAAGAAGGGCGTAGTGATTTGCCAGGTCGACCTATTCTTTATGCAACAACTAATGAATTTTTGGATTATTTTGGTTTAGCTAGTAGAGAAGAATTGCCTAAATTTGAAAAACAAGTTGAACAAGATGGTGATGACACCGATTTGTATTATTCAAAATATGTTGAAGAATAGGATAGATATGGAAAGAAAAAAAATAATTTTAAGTTGTGTAATCGTTTTTACTTTGTTACTGATAAGTTCCCTTTTTCTATTTACTCATATAAAAAGAGATATTAAAATTAAAAAGATAAAACAAGAAGTAATAGATTTTCTCAATAATAAATATGATGAAGAATTTACAGTTTTGTCTATTAAAAATGAAAAGAATTCTTACAACGATTATAGTGAAGAAAATGCAATTACCAAATATATAGATTCTTCTTATATTTATAATTTGACAGTACAATCGTCACGTTTACTAGAATTTACTGTCATTTATGTCGATTATGAAAAAGATAATTATGATGATTTTAAGAATTATGACATTATTGAAAAGGGTATTTATGAAAATTATATATATGAATATAAAATTAGAGATATAAAGCAGGAAATAAAACAAACAATATTAGAAACCTTTAATAATTCTGATAACTTAGATGTAACTATTGAAAATATTACATTATCGCCCGACAATATTTTGGTAAATCGCTCACTTCAAGGCGATGAATTAACTAGTTTATATGATGATTATCGCAAGATGAATAAAGATATATCCAATCTCGAATATTATGAGATGTGTTCTAGAATTATGAGTGAGACAGCATTAGTGCTCAGTTTGGATATTGATGATTTTATCGATGTTAGTAAAATTGGACATTTAGAAGAAGAATTGCAGCACGCTGTTATCTATTTACAGAATTTGGGTTATGAAAATTATGAGATTCATTTAAATTTTAAAGACTATCAATCAGCAATAGCAACAAGATTTATTGACGATTCTAAAGAAGAAATCTATCTTCTCTTCGAATATGCCAATTCTTCAAGTGTTCCCTATGAAGAACAGTTAAAGATATTTATTTTTGATAAATGAAAAAAACAAATTGAACGATATATTAAAAGTAGATGGGCTTCTTACCTATCTACTTTTTGATTTTTAATTTTTTTAAATTACATATAAGAGAATTGTGAAAAAATGAAAAATACTTCCTCCTAAAACGAAGAAATGCCAAATAGAATGCATATATTTAACCTTGCTTCCGATTAGGTATATGACAGCACCAATGGTATAGACGATACCGCCAATAAAGAGAAAGATTAATCCTGGTAGAGCTAGATTATGTACTAATTGTTGAAATGAAAAGACGATCATCCAGCCCATGATTAAATATAAAGGAAAAGCTAATTTGCTAAATTTCTCTAAAGCAATACTATCACCAATAATACCGATTATAGCTGCCGCCCATATAATAGCCAGCATAATCATTCCTTTTGCACCACCAATAGTTAGTAACAAAAATGGCGTATAACTGCCCGCAATCAATAGGAAAATACTGCAATGATCAAAAATTCGAAATACTTTTTTAGCACGATTTGGTTTAAAGGCATGGTATAGACAACTCATCAAATAGAGAACTATTAAACTAGTGCCATATATACAACTGGATATAATCGCAATAGGATTATGCTTAATGGCTGAAAATACGACACAGAGAACTAAAGCTGCAATTGATAAAAGAACTCCAATTCCATGGGAAATAGAACTTATTAGTTCCTCACTTAAGGTATATTTTGGTATCGTTATTTTTTCCTTATCTTTTTTATTTTTCATTAAATCACCTATTAATATTATACAATTAATTGGAAAAAAATAATAGTAGGTGTTATAATTGTTAAAAGTGGTGATATTATGAATAAAAGGGACCGACTAGATATAATTTATGAAGATAAAGAGATAATCGTTGTTAATAAACCTAGTAAATTATTAACGATTGCTACGGATAATGAAAAGGAAAAGACTTTATTTCATAAAGTTATATCTTATGAAAAGAAGAAGAACAAAAATAATAAAGTATTTATCGTTCATCGTCTTGATAAAGATACTAGTGGCATAGTATTATTTGCGAAGAGTGAAGAACTTAAAAGGCGATTACAAGATGAGTGGGATAATTTAGTAAAACTTAGAGAGTATGTAGCTATTGTTGAAGGAAAACCACCGAAAGATAAAGGAACGATTCGCAGCTGGCTCAAAGAGACAAAGACCCTATTGGTCTATTCATCAGGACGAATGGGAGATGGTAAAGAGGCCATTACGCATTATCGTAAGGTGATGGGAAATAATAGATTTACGATGTTAGATATTACTATTGATACGGGACGTAAAAATCAAATTAGAGTTCATATGAGTGATATTGGTTGTCCAATAGTTGGTGATAAGAAATATAATAGTAAGACTAATCCGATTCGGAGAATGGGGCTTCATGCTAACAAATTAGTTTTAACGCATCCCATCACTAAAAAAGATATGACGTTTGAATGTGATATTCCTAATTGTTTTATTAAAATTGTTGAATAGAGTGTCTATTCTTTTTCTTTTTTGAGATATGATATCTTTTTGTGGTATAATTAGAGTAGAGGTGATAGAATGAAGGTCAAAGATTATTCTTTTCGTGAGTTAGATCGAAAATGGGTCGGTTTCGAGAACAAAAAAGCTTGTAAAAAGATTGCTAAAAAAGTTAAAATGCGGAAACTTCAGAGTCCAATCTTTGGTTACTTTTACATCGATAAAGAAAATGGTCTATCACTTAGAGTTGTTGGTAATATTGAAAAGGACGGCAGAAATAAATTATATCTTGATGATACATATATTTTAGACAAGGAGTTAGTGCTTGACTATCAGGCTGTTGAAAATTATGATGTTAAGATATTGAGTGATAATGTCATTGATAATTTGGATGGGGCTAACGTCTTAGAAAATAAATTGGCGGCTAATTATAAGAATATAAATAATTTTTTAGATACCCGTGATATGGTTGAATTAGATAATTTCCGCAATGATCAATTCCCTGATGATATTGAAGTATTGTTGATTAATTCAAATGATAATCCTGATGAATTATTGTGGGCTAGAATTGAAGGAATCATGGATGTTAAGCCTGATGTATTAATATGTAGGCTTATAACTAGTTCTTACTATAATAAAGATTATGTTGAAGAGACAATGGTCGGAGTAAAATATTTTCACGATGAAGATAGTTTGAAGATTGTTGGATTATTAAAGAAACGTGAAAGATAGTATATGATAAAAGTAGAATATACACATATTCTATTTTTTTATGAAAAAAGAACCTTTGAAAGGTTCTTTGATGTGCCTTTTAATTTTGCACTAATATTAATTCGTTATCTTTAACATCAATAGTGATGGTAGAATTAAATTTAATATTTTCCATTATTATATTGTTAGCTATTAACGTTTCAAGATGACGAGATACAAATCGTTTAATTGGTCTAGCTCCATAGGTCTCATCATAAGACTGATCGATAATGAAGTCTTTAGCTTTAGAAGTGAGTTCAATTTTTATCTTTTTATCGGATAATCGATTTTCAATATCAGTGATGATTTTGTCAAGAATTTGATAGATAACTTCTTTGGTTAGCGAGTTAAAAACAACTATTTCATCAATACGATTTATGAATTCCGGCTTAAAATTCATACGCAATTCTTTCATTATCATTTCTTTGCTGTTGCTATCTTTATCTAATATGTATTCACTTCCTAAGTTAGAAGTCATAATTATTATCGTATTTTTAAAATCGACAGTTCTTCCTTGGGAATCAGTAATGCGACCATCATCTAAAATTTGAAGTAATATGTTTAAGACATCGCGATGAGCTTTTTCAATTTCATCGAATAAGACGATGCTGTAAGGATTACGACGAACAGCTTCTGTGAGTTGACCCCCTTCATCATATCCCACATAACCTGGAGGAGAACCAATTAATCGACTGACAGAATGGGCTTCCATATATTCGCTCATATCAATGCGAATCATATGACGTTCATCATCGAACAAATCATAAGCTAAAGTTCTAGCAACTTCTGTTTTTCCCACACCAGTTGGTCCTAAAAAGATAAAGGAACCGATAGGACGGTTAGGATCTTTAATTCCCGAACGCGCTCTAATAATAGCTTCACTAACTAGTTTTAAAGCCTCATCTTGTCCCATGATGCGCTTTTTCATATTTGTTTCCAAATTTAGAAGCTTTTCTTTTTCGCCACTTACTAATCTCTGGACTGGTATATTAGTCCATTTTGAAATAATGGCTGCGATGGATTCATCATCAACTGTGTCGCTCAAAATATCAGAGCGATTATTTTTGCGTAACTCTTCCAATTCTTTTTCAAGTTTAGGAATGGTTCCGTGCCTTAGAATAGCCGCATTCTCTAAATCATATTCATCTTCAGCCTTTTCTAGTTTCCTTTGAGCAGCTTCAATCTCTTCTTTTTTCTTATTAATATTGTTGTTTATTTCTTTTTCATCTTCCCACTTTTGACGAAGATTTTGTTCTTTATCTTTTAAAGTTTCTAATTTGGCATCAATTTCTTCAATTCTCTTTTTTGAAAACTCATCTTTTTCCTTTTTCAAAGCTTCTTTCTCAACTTCAAGTTGCATAATAGATCTAGTCAATTTGTCTAATTCAAAAGGAACAGATTCCATTTGAACTTTAATAGTAGCACAGGCTTCATCAATCAAATCGATAGCTTTATCTGGCAAGAAACGATCCGTTATATATCGATTGGATAGAGTAGCCGCTGCCACAAGAGCTTTATCTTTAATGTTAACACCATGGTATACCTCAAAGCGTTGTTTTAATCCACGAAGAATGGTAATGGTATCTAAAACTGTTGGTTCTTTGACTTGAACTTTTTGAAAACGTCTTTCTAAAGCACCATCTTTCTCAATATATTTACGATATTCATTTAGGGTGGTAGCTCCTATGCAATGGATTTCTCCACGAGCTAGCATTGGTTTTAACATATTACCAGCGTCCATTGCTGAATCAGATCCGTTTGAGTTAACAATCATATGAATCTCATCGATGAACATGATCATTTCCCCTTTGGAGTCCTTTATCTCCTTTAAAACAGCTTTTAATCTTTCTTCAAATTCTCCACGATATTTAGCGCCAGCTACTAGAGCCCCCATATCCAATTCCCAAATAATTTTATCTTTTAAACTATTAGGAACATCGCCTTTGACGATTCTTTGAGCTAGTCCTTCGACAATAGCCGTTTTTCCAACTCCTGGTTCACCAATTAACACAGGATTGTTTTTGGTCTTTCTTGATAAAATACGAGTGATACTACGAATTTCATCATCACGTCCAATGACGGGATCTACTTTGCCATCTTTGACGGCATCAGTTATGTTACGACCATATTTCTCTAGAACATTTTCTAGATTTTCTTGAAATGGATTATTATTCATAGCAATTCCTCCTTTTTTCTGTGATAAATTCACATTTCATCATATGATTATAACATCAAATTAGCACTTGTCAATAGAGAGTGCTAAAATAATTTGCTTTTTTTATTAATATGTGTTAGTATAGATGTACTTTTTCAAAAAGAGGTGAATGATTTGCACAAGAAAAAGATTCTAGGATGTCTCATTCTATCATTAATAGTATTGACTTTGGGAATAGCTGTTATTTTTGATGTTAAATACCAGCATGAGAATTTAGAGAATGATGTTTCATCTAGAATGGATGAAAAGATAGAAAATATCAGTTTCGTTGCTAAAGATGTGCACGATGTTGTCAGCAACGACTCAATTAGAGAAGTGGCAGTTAAAATCCATCGCTTTGAAGTATTTGATGGCTTGACCATTGAAGAATTGTCAGATAAATTGAATAGATCTTTAAATGGTGTACTTTCTAACAAAGGTGAAATGATAGCTACTAAGTGTGTACAATTGGGAATTGATCCTTATCTTGCCGTAGGAATAATGCTTCTTGAAACAGGTTGTAGTTTTTCTTGTAGTTATCTTTCAACTACTTATTATAATGTTGGTGGAATGGTTGCTAATAGTGGCTACTATCAAAAATTTTCTAACATCGATGAAGGAATTGACGCTTTTTTAAATAATCTTTATTATAATTATTATGAATTTGGCTTAAACACAGCTGAAAAGATTAATCCTAAATATGCTGAATCACCATTATGGTCAGAACAGGTCAATAATTATATAAAACTAATTAAAGAAAAATAATGTTTATATAGACAAAAAATTCATCAAATTTTTTGTCTTTTTTTGTTCGACAAATCGGATTGTTAAAAAGACGTAAACCAATGATGTCTTTTTTACGTTTTGCTCTTTTTTAAACTCTTATATGCAATAACAAAAAAATGAAAAAAATAAAAAAATGAAATTCTTGAAAATGTAAATTTTTTAAAAAAAAGTTAAAAAAATAAAAATGTAAAAACGATGTTAAAAAAGTGTTAAAGCCTTGTCATTAAAAGGAAAAATGCTGTTTTGATACATAAAAAAAGATTTTAAAAAAAATTGAAAAAATAAAAAATGTCAAAAATGTAAAATTTGAAAAAAATGATTTTTTTGAAAAAATGCTTAATATTCTTGTTGCATAAGAGAATGCTTTTTTTATATCGAACAAATTTTTGAAAAAAAAGCAAAAAAATATTGTAGAATTTTATTGACTAGTTTTCCTCGATTATATTACAATTGCCTTAAGGATGAGGTAAGCTTGAGAGGAGTGTGTGACAATGAATGAAGAAGCTTTTACTAATTTGAAAGTCATAAAAAGAAATGGCAAAAAAGTGGATTTTGATGGAATGAAGATTGCAGTAGCCATCAAGAAGGGATTTGATAATCTAAAAACGGATCGATATGCTCATTTATCTTTGGGTGTTGAGTATACCGAAAAAGATAGTCAAAAAGTTTATCAAAATGTCATAAAACGTATCGAGAAAGAATATAAAGATGCTGATAAGATTAAAATCGAAGAAATTCAAGATATGATTGAAGATGAACTTAAGAAAAAAGGCTATACAGATGTATATGAATCTTTTGCTGATTATCGTGAAAAGAGAAGACAATCAAGAGAAATGTTTTCTGACGATAAAAAAATGCATAAATTTTTAAAGACGATAGAAGGTTTAGGATTAAAATCATCTGTTGAAGATAATACTAAGAGAGAAAATGCCAATGTCAATGGTGATACAGCGATGGGAACGATGCTTCAATATGGTTCAACTGTATCAAAGGAATTTGCTAAAGATTATTTGATGAAAAAGAAATTTGCCGATTTACACGATAATGGTGATATCCATATCCACGATTTGGATTTTATGCCAATGGGAACGACGACATGTATGCAAATTGATTTGGATAAACTATTTAAGAACGGTTTTTCAACTGGACATGGACATTTGCGAACACCAAATGATATTATGAGCTATACAGCTCTAGCAGCTATTGCCATTCAATCAAATCAAAATGATCAACATGGTGGACAAAGTATTCCAGCTTTTGACTACTATATGGCACCTGGAGTATTGAAGACTTTTAAAAAACAATTCAAACAAACAATTGCTGATTTATTGGATTATACCGATTTTAATAAATTCATAAATATGAGTACAATTGCTAAAGATATTGATAAAATCGATAGTATTGATGTCGATCTAACAATGTTTGAAAAATATGAGAAAGAGAGCTGCCAATTACATCGATTATTCGGAATGGCTTATGATAAAGCTCTAGCTAAAACTGATCGTATTACATTCCAAGCTATGGAAGCTTTTGTTCATAACTTGAATACGATGCATTCAAGAGCTGGTGCGCAAGTACCATTCTCATCAATCAATTTTGGTACAGATACATCATTAGAAGGAAGAATGGTCATTAAGAATTATCTATTAGCTGTTGAAAAAGGATTAGGACATAGTGAGACACCTATTTTCCCAATATCAATTTTTAAGGTAAAAGAAGGAGTTAACTATAATCCAGAAGATCCAAACTACGATTTATTTAAATTGTCTTGTAAAGTTTCAGCTAAGAGATTGTTCCCAAATTTCTCATTTATCGATGCTCCATTTAATATTCAATATTATAAACCTGGAGATTATCGGACAGAAGTTGGATATATGGGATGCCGTACAAGAGTATTAGCTAATGTTGTTGATCCTGATCGGGCTATTACACCAGGTCGTGGAAATCTATCATTTACTTCAATTAATTTACCAAGATTAGGAATTAAACATGGTAAGGTTTTGGGAAGAGAAGAAACGGATTTAGATGGTTTCTTTGAAGAACTAGGTGAATTAGTTGAGGCCGTAAAAGATCAATTGTTAGAAAGATTTGAAATTCAATGCAGTAAGCATGTTTACAATTTCCCATTCTTATTGGGACAAGGTGTATGGCTTGATTCCGAAAAATTGAAAGATAATGATCGTATTCGTCGCATCTTGAAACATGGTACGTTGAGTATTGGATTCATCGGACTTGCTGAGTGCTTAAAAGCCTTGATTGGAAAGCATCATGGTGAAAGTGAAGAAGCCCAAGAACTAGGATTGAAGATAGTTGGATTTATCAGAAAAAAATGTGATGAATATTCTGAGAAGTACAATCTTAACTTTACTTGTTTAGCAACACCAGCTGAAGGATTGAGTGGACGATTTACAAGTATTGATAAAGCTATTTATGGAAAGATAAAGGGAGTTACTGATCGTGCTTATTATACAAATTCATTCCATATTCCTGTTTACTATAATATAACAATTAAAGAGAAGCTTCACAAAGAGGCACCATATCACGCTTTGACAAATGCTGGTCACATTTCTTATATTGAATTAGATGGTGATCCAAGTGAAAATCTTGATGCATTTGAACGCGTTATTAGAATTATGAAAGAAGAAGGAATTGGTTACGGAGCTGTTAACCATCCTGTTGATAGAGATCCAGTTTGTGGATATGTTGGGGTTATTGGTGATGTTTGCCCAGGATGCGGAAGACGCGAGGGTGAAAGTGTTAGTTTAGAGAAGATAACTACATTGAATTGTGGTTGTCAATAAAAAAAGAAGAGAGGTAAAAAATATGAAAAATGAAATGAGAGAAGAAGAAAAGAAAAATGTAAAAACAGTAGGAGAAGGAGTTGGATTCGAAAGAATTAGAAGAATCACTGGATATTTAGTTGGAACTATCGACAGATTTAATGACGGAAAACGGGCTGAAGTAGAAGATAGAGTTAAACATGGTGGTCCAGAAGTTTATATTTAGTGATCAGATATGAACATTAGATTAGCTGCTCCGCTACAAAAGAATAGCATCGTTGACGGAGAGGGGATTAGGGCTGTCATTTGGACGCAGGGATGCATTCATGATTGCCCAGGATGTCACAATCCAGAAACTCATGATATGAGTGGAGGAGTTGTTGTTGATGTTGAAGAATTAAAGCAACAGATAAAGTCTTTAAGCGAAGAAGTTGGTGTAACATTCAGCGGTGGTGATCCATTTTGCCAAATGGTCGAGTGTACAGAACTTGCTAAATACTGTCATAAATGTGGTCTAAATGTTTGGTGTTATACGGGCTATACCTACGAAAAATTGATGACTATGGCCAAGACTAATAAGGATGTTCTTCCATTCTTAAAAGAGATTGATGTTTTAGTGGATGGACCATTCATTATGAAAGAACGAAGTTTTGATGTCAAGTTTCGAGGTTCAAAAAATCAACGCATAATTGATGTGCCAAAGAGTCTTAAGACTGGTAAAGTTGTTGAGATAAAACAATATCAATACAAAGAGAGAAAAGCCCCTGAAAAGAAAGAGACAAATATATATATTTAAAGAATGCTTAGCATTCTTTTTTTATGCTATAATGTAAATGTTGGAGTGATTTTATGGATAAAGTTACAGATAAAAACAAAGATAAAGCTGTCATAAATGATAAGATAGCATCTGATATAAATCGTAAAGCTAAATATAATGATGAAGGTGATGAAGCTATCGCTGATTTTACTTATGATATGTTAATTAATAAGAAGGATAATTATAAGGATCTTTATAGTGATTACGAAGATTAGGTGATATAATGCGAGCTGATTTACATATTCATACTAATCATTCCGATGGCGTATATTCTTTAGAAGAAGTTGTTGAAAGAGCAAAACTAAATAAAATGTCAATTATAGCGATAACTGACCACGATAATGTAGGCTGTTATGATGATTATTGTAGATTAAAAGAACAGCTCAATTATCCCGTTATAATTGGCATAGAATTGTCGACTAATTATTGTGATACCGCTGTGCATATTCTTGGTTATTTTAAGGATAACATCATAGGTGATGAGTTGTTGTCATATGTTAGAAATATTCCTAAACAACGTGAAAAACGGGCGCAAGAAATAATTGAAAAGTTAAAGAAGTATTACGATATAGATTGATTATGATGAATTATCTAAAACAATTAATGGCATTGTTGCGCGTCCGCATCTTGCGAGATACATATCCGAAAAGTATCATCTCGATTATGAAGAAGCCTTTCAAAAATATCTATCTTCAAAAAGTTTAGCGTATGTGCCTTTTTCACCTTTATCAACTAAAGAGGTCATCGATTTACTCCATCGTAATAATGCTATTGCAATTTGGGCTCATCCTGTTCTTTCAAAAGGCAAAATAGATGAAAAGGATATTCTGGCAATGGGAATAGATGGCATAGAAGGAATCTATCCTGAAAACACGGAAGAAGATACAGTTCATTATCAAAAGCTGGCCAAAAAACATAAACTTTTATTAACAGCAGGAAGTGATTTTCACGATGATATTAGTCATAGTGAGATTGGGACTTGTTATCTTGAAGGAAAAAATTTAGAAGTTTTTTTAGATAAAATTAATACAAAATAAAAAGAAGATTTCTCTTCTTTTTTTGATTACATAAATTTCTTCTTTTTACTTACTAATATTATAGCAATAGCACCGAGAGCAATAACAGTAGAAATGATATATGGATTAGTTCTACCTGTATGTGGATTATCTGGTAAGCAAGCTTTTTCATAGGCATCTTTATCAACTATTGTTCCTTTATCATCATAATATTTACCATCTTTAATCATACATTTTGGTAAACATACTTTTCGGTAGTCTTCTTCTTCTATTTCATTACCATCTTTATCATAGTATTTATCATCTCTTACGCCACAACTAGGATTACAAGATTTCTTGTAAGTAGGTTCATCTACAGCTTTACCATCTTTATCGTAATACTTACCATTTTTTACTTCACATTTTGGATTAGGTGTTGTTGGTGTAGGACAAGCCTTCTCATAAGTTCCTTTGTCTACAACTTTTCCAGTGTTATCATAATATTTACCACCATATTCTTTACAAACAGGGCAGACATCTGGATCACCAGTTACTTCATAAACTCTTCCTGACATATATTCATAAGTAACAGCTCCAAAAACTTTTATAGATGGGTTTTTAACATCAACTGTTAAGATGTAATATTTTTTACCACAAAATGTTTCTAATGTAATTGGCTTTTCTTCATAATCGTCATAACACCAATATTCTCCATCAGCAACTAATTTTTCGAATTTGGTAACATCTTCATCTCCACCTTCTAGAGTACCAGCTTGTCTTTTAGCGTCGATTGCATCTTGAACTTTTTTAATTTCATCATATTTCTCTTTGGTCAATTCAGTTAATTTGTAATATATTTCAGAATTGTCTTCTGTAACGCCTATTGATGTTGACCTCTCTGTCAAAACAATATGGTTTTCACCAATCTTTAGGGTATCAGGCATTAAAACGTATCCCTCATAGTCATAAGTCATCTTCCCACTAGATGGCGCAGCATTAACTATATTAACTCCTACAAATATACTCGTTATTCCTATTACTAACAATGTTAGTATTTTTAAATTTTTCTTTATCATTTCTATCCTCCTTTTACAATAAAATATTAACATATTTATTTTTGTCTTTCAATAATATGAATTTATTTGTTTTTATTATGTGTAAAATGTTGACATTTATTCTAGTGTACATATTTGTCATTAATGTTGTCTATAATATTCATGTGTGTTAATATATTATTAGAATAAATTGAGGAGCATTAAAGATGTATAAGATTTTAGTTGAAGTTGACAAAAAAAATTTAGCATTTTCTCTATACAATTTACGTAGTAAAGTAGAAAATTTAAATGACACCAATATAATTAATACAGAAAAAATGGTTTTTAGCGATGCTTATATTAAAAATAACATTGATCTAATTAAATCTTTTTTTAATTTAATTGTCTTAAAAAATAATATTGAGACTGTCGATATATCTGTTAATGCTTTGTGCCCCATCGTCTTTTTTATAATAGGAGACAATTCTAAAATAAAAAATGTAAACTTATTAGAGGACAAAGTAATCAGTTATACAGTATTTGAACTATTATTATCTAGTAAATACATTGAAAATGTCAATTGTTATGCAATGCCATCTTTCATGTTCGATAAATTAGATATCGATAAAAATATGCGAGTTACTTCGCGATGTGAAGTATTATTTGTAAGTAACTTTATGGATATGAATAGTTTTAACAATTATTCTGATGTATATTATAAAAAGAACATAGTAATTGATTGCCAATTTAAAGAAAGAGATAAAGAAGATATAGAGTCTTTTTTCAGATTTAACAATAATTTAAAAATTATGAATTTATATCATACTAGTGAAGATAGTATTGATTACCTCTTAGACATCGTCAAAAATAATAACAAGAAAAATATTAAAATCATTCTTAATCAAGATAAAAATGATAGTAGTATTATTAAATTATGTAATAAAGTCGTTGAAAAAAATAAAAAGCTCATAAAAAATAATAATCTAAAAATTAAGGTAAATTATATAAAAGAGTATCGTGATAAAAATATGCTAAAGCAAGTTAATCTCAATTTCTTTAGAATTATTTTAATCCTCTTTATAGTTTTAGCTTTTCTTGTCTGTATCATCTTTTTTGTCAAATATAGAGAAGATACCAATGATATCAATGATGAACTTGACGATATTGCTAGTATAATTGATTTAAATGACATAGATAATTATATAGCTGAAGAAGAAAAGATAGAAGAACAGGAGCAACAAGAAGAAGTGGATAGTTCACAAACCAAACCTCCTGTCAATGATGCCAAACCTGATCCATATGCTAATACTTTTGATCAAATTTTTTCTGAATTGTTGAAGATTAATGATGAGACAGTAGGTTGGTTAAAAGTTAATAATACCAATATCAATTATCCAGTAACCAAACATAGTGATAATGATTATTATTTGAATAATAGTTATTATAAACAACAAAATACACATGGTTGGGTATTTATGGATTATCGCAATAGTATAGATAAATTAGATAAAAATACGATTATTTATGGTCATCGCAATAATAAGGGCTTAATGTTTGGCAGTTTAAAAAATGTTTTGGATAAGAATTGGTATACTGATAAAAATAATCAAAAAATTACGTTTAATACATTGAATGGTGATATGCAGTGGCAGATTTTTTCAATATATACCTTAAAAAATACAAACGATTATTTAGCAAATCATTTTGATAATGATGAGAGTTATAAAACATTTATAGAGATGATTAAGAAAAGGAGTATCTATAATTTTGGCATTGATGTTGGAATTGATGATAATATTTTGACCCTTTCAACATGCTATAATAATGCTGAATATCGTTTAGTTGTCCATGCTAAATTGATTAAGTAAATAAAAAATAGTCCTAGCGACTATTATTTAATATGTTAGATATTTCAAAGATTTTAGACAAATCTGTATAAATATTATAGATTGCGTCTAATTCTTTTTTTATGTTGCGATTAGATGGCAGATTCTTATTTAAAATGTTTTCAATAGTCATATCTTTGATAAATACGACATAACGACCATCTGGTTTAAAAACAATCATTTTTTGATTGGCGATAACTTTGTCTAAATCATTAATTTTTTCCATCATTGGTAAAGTCAAAATCATTCTCGCCTTGATTTCGTCAAAGCTGTAGACACTATATTTTTTATTAAATTCGGAATTCTCTAAATCTATTTTATTTCCGATTAATGTATAGTTGTCATTTTTTTCATCTATATCGTGAGGTACCAATTGAATTAAGATATCATTGTTACGATTAGTATCAGAGCCGATATAGCATCCCTTAAATAAATCTTTTTTCTTTTTAAGTTTATAAGTACGTACAAATTCGCGACTACCAATATGGTAGTGTTCTTGTTTATATTTGTCTACGAAGGTGTAGATGTCAATATCCGCTAAAACTAGATCTTTATTATCTATTTTGGTTTTTATATAGTTTGATCCATTGTATATAACCTTATCCAAATTGAACAACATCGACTTCTCAAATGAGGCCTTACTGATACGATTATCGGGTATGACTGATGTATTTTCTTCAGCAGTGATTAGAGTTAGCAAATCATCAAGTATTTTATATTTTATGTTGTTTAAAAGATTTCTATTATTATCACGACAGTTACTTTTAAAAAATAAAAAAACGCTTATATCATAGACAATTGTTAAGAGTATTAATGGTATTATATTTTTTGTCTCAAATAAAATCATCCATAAACATATAGTAGGAATAATAGCAAAAATAATTATCATTATTATAAATAATTTGTTATTAGACTTTATCATTTTGTCTATTTCCCCATAGTATTCATCTAAAATACTCTTATATAAATCATTATAAAAAGTTTTAAATAAATCTTTGTTATCCATTTTATCACTTCTTTAAATTATTATAACATATATTATGAGATGATTATTGAAAAAAAGTATCTTGCGTATTATAATAAAAACTAGGTGGTAAGTATGAATAAATTTAAAAGTATAGATTATGTAAAAGTTATATTGTGTTTAGTAGTAGCAGCTACTTTTGTTGGTCTTCTTTATAATCATAGAGAAGAAATAAAAAGATATTTAAATAATTTTGATGTGAGTGATCAAAGCGATGCTACTAAGTTTAAGATTGAATATGAACAATTTAATAGCGCTACTAATTCTGCTGGAAAACCATATCCCGTTTTAGAGATTAGTGGAGAAAATATTGTTAAATATAGTAATTCATATGGAGCTTTAGACATTTTAAAAGGTGGAACTGGAGTAATCTACTTTGGATATGCAAGTTGTCCATGGTGTCGTAATGCCGTTCCTGTTTTACTAGATGCTGCATATGATTCAGGAATCGATAATATTTATTATGTCGATATCACTTTTGAGCGAGATAAATATATATATAGTAATGGTGAGCTATTTCTTGAAGAACCACCTACGCAAGGATATCTTGAGCTATTAGAAGTTTTGGATGAGTATTTGGATGAATATACCATAAAGGATGACAATGGTAACGATATTGAAACTGGTGAAAAAAGAATTTATGTTCCTCTAGTCGTATTCGTACGTGATGGAAAAATTGTAGGCATTCATGCTGATACTGTAGAATCACAGAAAGATCCATATGTAGTATTAGATGATAAACAACGTGAGGAATTGTACAACATATATATGGATAATTTTCATAAAGTATTGAATGATTTATGTGATGAGAGATGCTAAGCATCTTTTTCTTTGACTTTTTTTAAACTAATTGTTATATTTATTTTATACAAAATAAGATGGAGGACTTTTATGAGCAAATTGGATAAAAGAGATATGCCTATTTATATAATTGTTTTATCTTTAATCTTTATTTTTCCTTTGGGAATTTACTATATTGTTTTAAAGACTAAAACGCATTTTAAAGATTTAAAGAAGAGTGCTTATCTTTTAAATTTATGTGGATGCATGGGCCTTTGTTTTGTAATTGTCTACTTTGTTATCAATTATAGTGATTATATTTCGATGATAGATAGTCATATGTCATTAGATATGTATAATTTTAGTTTTATATACATATATAGTTATTCATTAATTTTTACGATTAGTTGTCTAGTGGGAAGCATGTATCTACATAAGGTTTGTCGAAATATGACCATTTATACAGAATTCATCAATATCAGACATATAAAAGACATAGATTTAATTAAAGAAGAGACTGGTGAGGACGAGAGTACGATTTGTGATAATATCAATAGATTAACCACGACGGATCACTTAATACATGTTAAGGTAAGTTCTAATAAAATTATTTTTAACAAAGGTGAAGAAAAATTGTTAAAGGATAAATTTGTAAAATGTAAATCCTGTGGTAATATTATGAAGTTAGAAAAAAAGAATGTTAGATGTGATTTCTGCTTTCGTAAATTGAGTATTAAGGATAAAATATAAATAATTGTCGTTACTTTTGTGAGAGTGAAGAACTCTCTTTTTTTTATGTCATATATTATAGTAGTATTTGTGGGGGATGTATATGAATGATTTATCGTTAAAAGATAGTTTGATCAATGAAGAAGTTTATGTTGATAAAATAATAACTGATAATGATATAAAAAGAAGACTTTTAGATATAGGACTTAGTAGAAATACGAAAGTGATGCCACTTTTTAATAGTGTTAGTGGTGGAATTAGAGCATATCTAATTCGCAATTCAATAATTGCTATTAGGGATATAGATGCTCAAAATATTTTAGTGAGGCGTGCTGCATGAAAGAAATAAAAATGGGTTTGGCTGGTAATCCTAATGTTGGCAAAAGTACTATATTTAATTCCTTGACACATTCTAACCAGCATACAGGTAATTGGGCTGGTAAAACAGTTGAGAATGCGGTAGGAATTATGAAAAATGGTGAAGAAATCTATAAAATTTATGATTTGCCAGGAATTTATTCCCTTTTACCGCATTCAGAGGAAGAAAGAGTTGCCCGTGATTTTTTAGTTTTTGATGATTATGATTTTGTAATGGTTGTTTGTGATGCTTCATCTCTATTGCGAAATTTAAACTTGGTATTACAAATGCGCGAAATGAACTGCAATCTCATTTTGTGCTTAAATTTAATTGATGAAGCAAGAAAGAAAAAAATAGAAGTTAATTCTTCTAAATTGGAAAAATTGTTGGGCGTAAAGATTATCGAATGCTGTGCTCATGACAATAAGTCGATAAAGCATCTTCATGATGAAATAATTGAGTATAGTCAAAATATCAAAAGAGTACCAAAAAGAAATATCGTCAAGTATCCGGCCTATTTGGAGAAAGCAATTCAAATGGTAGTAGCTCAATTGCAACATATTAATTTAAAAATAAGTAAACGGTGGTTAGCTTTAAATATTATTCGAAATGATAGAACAATAATTGACAAGATCAATAGTCAATTAGGTACTGATATCATGACGGATGAAATGCTCAGTGCTCTTTATAAAATCAAGAAAATGCTGTTGGATGAAGATGTTTTGATAAACGAAATAGATGATGTCATAGTAAATGCCATTAATGATAAGGCCAGTTCTATTTATGAACAGGTCGTAACGTCGAAAAGAACCAAATTGAAAGAATTGTACTTGGATAAAATTTTGACTAGTAAGCTTTGGGGAATACCAATAATGCTTTTATTTTTAGGAATTATTTTTTTGATTACTATTAAAATTAGTAATTATCCATCGGAATGGTTATTCAAAATGTTTTCATCTTTAGAGGTAATTTTAAATGATTGCCTAATTGATTTAGGACTGCCTAGTTTTCTCATAGACATGTTAATAAATGGTGTTTATAAAGTAACAACTTGGGTAATTAGTGTCATGTTGCCACCAATGATGATTTTTTTCCCTCTTTTTACCCTTTTAGAGGATTTTGGTTATCTACCAAGAATTGCTTTTAACTTAGATGGCGTTTTCCGAAAATGTTCTTCTTGTGGAAAACAGTCTTTAACTATGGCGATGGGTTTTGGCTGTAATTGCGTTGGTGTCACAGGAGCGCGAATAATTGATTCTAAAAGAGAACGATTAATAGCTATTCTTACTAATACTTTTATTCCGTGTAATGGTAAATTTCCTACGATAATAGCTATTATAACTATGTTTTTTGTAGGATTGGGAACGGATTTAAAAGCATTGATTATTTCAACATTAATACTTTTATTAATAGTTCTATTGGGAGTGTTGATGACGTTTATAGTCTCTAAATTATTATCGAAAACCTTATTTGCTGGTTATCCATCTTCATTCATTTTAGAATTGACACCATTTCGTAGACCAAGAATTATGAAAACAATAGTTACTTCGATATTTGATCGTACTTTATTTGTGCTTGGTCGAGCGGTAACGGTGGCGATTCCAGCCGGGTTTATCATTTGGATTTTAGCTAATATAAATATTGGTGATTTGAGTATTTTGAACCATTTGACTAGTTTCTTTGATCCCTTTGGTAAAATATTTGGAGTTGATGGAGTCATCATTGTCGCCTTCCTACTAGGCTTTCCCGCTAATGAAATTGTGTTACCAATCATGTTGATGTGCTACTTAAATACAGGAACATTAGTAGATTATAGCAATTTGTTAGAATTGAAAACATTATTAATTGATAATGGATGGACCATTTTAACAGCTCTATCAGTAGTCATTTTATTCATAATGCACTATCCGTGTTCGACGGCTTGTTTGACGATAAAAAAAGAGACAGGTTCATGGTGGTATGTATTTTTATCTTGTATTATTCCGACTATTTTAGGTTTGTTGTGCTGCTTCATAATCAATCTTTTCTTAGGACCTCTTGTTTAAGAGATTGCATAAAAGGAAGAAAAGAGTATGGACTCTAAAGATTTTTATTTTCATTCAATCATTTCAGATGAAAGCACATCATTAAAAATTTTTTCAAATATTTTAAATGATGGCAAAATTTTATCTCTAAATAGAACTGGTTTAAAGTTTGATCATATCAGAATGAATCTTGACGATGAGATATGTCTCAGTCGTAAAATTGAACCCGTTTCCTATTATGATGCCTATAGTATGTTTGTGAGGCGAAAGTTATCATTCATCATTAGAGGAGATTTAGAAAATGTTTATCATCCCCAGATGATTGTTGAAAGAACAAGCTATCGTGATGATAAAAAGTATATACGTTCGGGATTTACTGATTTAAAAGATGAATATCGTATCAAAGATGAAATATCTTTAGACGATGTCGTCGGTATAAATTTCCCAGTTAAATCATCCATCTTAAAAAATAGAATTGGATATAAAAGTTTTTTCTTTGATAGTTATGATTATGTATCGTCAAAGAAAGCTTTAGATCAAGTCAAAAGGTATTATGAGCAGTTGTTAAAAGTCATTGATCAAGCTAATGTTTCTTTACCAATTTATGATATAGAAGAAAATATAGAAATTAAGAGTGATGCCGATTTTCAAAAGCTAAAGAAGAAAAAGTTATTGAGAGCAAATAAATCTTAATGACTTTTTTATTTTTCTATAGTAAAATAAAAACAGTTTTGAGGTGAAAAGATGATACGAGTTAATAATGTGACATTAAAATTTGGAAAACGAACTTTATTTGAAGATGTAAATATTAAATTTACAGCTGGAAATTGTTATGGTTTAATTGGTGCGAATGGTAGTGGTAAAAGTACTTTTCTAAAGATTTTGTCAGGAGAAATTGAAACCACGCATGGTGAGGTAATCATTGATAAAGGAGAACGTTTAGCAGTCTTAAAACAAAATCATTATGAATATGATGAAGAACGGGTTATTGACACAGTTATTATGGGAAATAGTCGTCTATATGCGATTATGAAAGAGAAAGAAGAGTTGTATTCTCATACAGAATTCACCGATGCCGATGGTATAAAACTTGGTGAGTTAGAGGCTGAGTTTATGGAACTTAATGGTTGGGAAGCCGAGAGTGAAGCCAGTGAGTTATTAAATAATTTGGGTGTTGAAGTTGATCTACATAATTTATTGATGAAAGAACTTCCAAACAATAAAAAAGTTAAAGTATTGTTAGCGCAAGCTCTTTTTGGCAATCCCGATATTCTTCTTTTAGATGAACCTACTAATAATTTAGATATTGAAGCTATCAGTTGGTTAGAAGAGTTTTTAATCAATTTTAATAACACTGTTATTGTCGTATCGCACGACCGACATTTCCTTAATAAAGTATGTACGCATATTGCTGATATTGATTATGGTAAAATTAAACTTTACATAGGTAATTACGATTTTTGGTATGAATCAAGTCAATTAGCATTAAAGCAAATGAAGGAGCAAAATAAGAAGAAAGAAGACAAAATAAAAGAACTTCAATCTTTTATTGCCCGCTTTGCCGCTAATGCTTCTAAGAGTAAACAGGCAACAAGTCGAAAAAAGATGCTTGAAAAAATAGAACTTGAAGAGATTGTTCCTTCGTCACGCAAATATCCGTACATCGATTTTAAACCAGAAAGAGAGACGGGCAAGGAAATTTTAACGGTCAAAAATATAAGTAAGACGATTGATGGTAAAAAGGTATTAAACAATGTCAGTTTTATCATGCAAAAGGGCGATAAAATTGCTTTCGTTGGGACAAATAATATTGCTAAGACGACGCTCTTTAAGATATTGATGGGTGAAGAAATGCCTGATAGTGGAACGATTGAGTTTGGTAAGACGGTGACACCTGTCTATATGCCACAAGATAATAGTGATTATTTTAAAGGCGATGAATCAATTATGGAGTGGATTGGTCATTTCTATCACGTTGATGATGAGACCGTTCTTCGCGGATTCCTTGGTCGAATGTTATTTTCTGGTGAGGAAGTATTCAAAAAAGTCAATGTCTTAAGTGGCGGTGAAAAAGCACGTTGTATGTTGTCAAAAATAATGTTAGAGGCTGGCAATTTAATTATTTTGGATGAACCGACTAATCACCTCGATCTAGAAAGTATTACTTCTTTAAATAATGGACTTATCAAATTTAATGGTGAACTTTTATTTGCATCACATGACCATCAATTTGTCGAGTCGACAGCTAATCGCATTATTGAGTTAACTGATGATGGCTTAATTGATCGAATGACTGATTACGACAGCTATTTAGAAGAAAGAGCCAATAATTTAGACTAATAAAATTTATGCAAAAAGCACTTCATCATAATATACTTTAGGAGGTGTTTATGAAAAGCATAGATGTGTCATCATTGGGTAAATTAGATAATCCTAAGATTATCGATATCCGTGATAATTATAAATATAATTTAGGAAATATTCCTAATTCGATAAATATTCCATATCTTTTTTTAATAACTAATCCAAAGGAGTATTTAAATAAAAATGAAACGTATTACATTTTGTGTGAAAGTGGTAATACCAGTCTAAGATGTGTTCTAGAATTGTTAGATTTAGGATATGATGTAGTCAACATTGAAGGTGGGTATAACAGTTATCTAAAAAATAAAAATCGTTATTGAAAAGGTGTCCGAATGGATACCTTTTTTGTGTAAACTTTGAAAAAAAGAAATGTAAAATATTGTATTTGATGTAAATGATTTGTATTATATAAATTATAGTAGTGGTGAAGTTATGAAAAAGGTTGTTTTTGTTTTATGTTCTATTTTGTTATTGGTGTTTGTGATGATTCCAGCTCATGCCGATAGTGGTTGGGATACTGATTATGATTCTGGTTCATCTTGGGATAGTGATTCTTCTTGGGATAGCGGTTCTTCGTGGGATGATGATTCCTCTTGGAATAGTGGTTCCTCAAGCAGTGGTTTACATCATGGAGGTAGTGGTAGAGATCCATCAATTGGTGGGGTCATGGGCTTGGCAATAGCGAGTATTCTGATTGTTGTGATAATTCTAAATTGGAGCAATCGCCAACCAGCATCTATGTATGATAAAGGAATGCCATATGTTGAAGTTGATAATGCCCTCTTGCGCGAGTATGGTATTAACGATATTTCTAAATTAAAACAAGAAGTGTTTGATAAATTTGTCAAAATTCAAGAGGCTTGGATGAATTTTGATTACTCAGCTCTTCAAAATTTGTGTACTGATGAATCATATAATACATATAAAGCCCAATTAGAGACCTTAAAGTTAAAAAATGGTCAAAACATAATGAGCGATTTTAAATTGATTGATTCGAAAGTAACTTTCATTAGAACTCAGGGAAATAATATCGAATTAACAGTTTATATGGACGTATCTTTTTATGATTATGTAATTGATATGGGTACTAAAACAGTTATTCGCGGTAACAATCGTTCAAAGGTTACTAATAGGTATATGATGATATTTGTAAAGAGTGCTGTTAATACCGATGATTTTGTAACTTGTCCAAATTGTGGTAATCAAGTGCACATCATTGTCTCTGGACAATGTGAATATTGTCGTACATTTATTGTTCGTGATTCAGATGAATTTGTTCTAAGTGAGAAAAAAATTATAAAATAGGGTGAAATTATGAGTATAAATGATTTTTTACAAATTGATCCAAGTTTTAACAGCAGTATGTTTTTGAGTAAAGTAAACAATATTTTCGTCAAGTTATTAACTAGTGTAATGCTTGATAATATTATATCGATTGATCATTTTGTTTCAGATGAAGTATATGGTCATTACAAAACCATAATTGATCAATTGCGTGAAAAAAAGCAACGTCAAATGTATGATGAATTAAATGTCAAGCAATCATACATTCAGTCGATTGATAAAGTAGATGACAGATATGTCATTAGTGTCTATTTAGAAGCCCGTTATATGGATTATGTCATTGATTTGAATACTCATTCCGTCATTAGTGGTAATAATCAATCACGAATTCAAAAAAATTACAAATTGATATTTGTAAGAAAGGACATGGTTAAGGAAATTGGTGTAGTTCGGCGCTGCCCTGGATGTGGTGCATCACTAAATATTAATGATTCCGGTAGATGTCCATATTGTCATCGAATTTATAATCAAGAAGATTATGACTTTATTCTCGATAAAATTGTGGAATTGTAAAAAAAATAAAGGGGCTTTTATTTGATGTAACCGTTTTGGACCAGTTTGGTTTCTGTTACAACGATAAAAGCACTTTTATCTAATTTTTTTATAATATTTTTAACTTCAGGGATATTCTTGTTATTAACTTCAATGACAAGCATATACTTATCAGAATCATTATATCCTTTGGCATTGATGACTGTAACGCCATAGCCACTTCCACTAATGACATCGATTACTTTGCGATTTTTAGTGATGACTTGAAGGGTAGAGTTGCCTTGAATAAATTTTTGGGATAGAATTCCTCCAAGATATGTTCCAACCGCAAAGCCGGCTGAATAGAAGATTGCCACCCAAATGCTATCAATATCTGAATTGAGAGCTTCACGGACGACTAAAAACCATACTAAAACCTCAAAGAAACCTAAAAGACTGGCTTCAATGGTTTTTGATTTAACCGTTAAGATAGTCCTAAATGTTCCTAAAGTAACATCTAGTATTCGCACAAAAAATACTTTGATACACAATAAAACTATTTCCATAATAATCACCCCATAATAATAAAAAAATGTAAACTTACCAAATTATTATCTTGTTATATCTAACATTTATATTATAATTAGAAATGTGAATAATATAAGTGTAAGTGTTAATTTAGTAGGTGATGATTTTGGTTAACCTTTTTAATACAATTACAGACAACGCTGTAAACTATATGCAGATGTATGGCATTTGGTTTGGTTTTTTCATTGTCTTTTTAGAATCAATGATTCCGTGGTTACCGCTTTTTGTCTTCATTGCCCTAAACATCGCTTCTTTTGGAACAATTGTCGGTTTTTTAATATCTTGGGTTGCTACCATTTGTGGCTGTCTTGTCTCTTACGTTTTTTTTAGGTATTTTATAGGAAAGAGAATAAAAAAAGTTATTAATAAAAAACAGAATGTTAAATTAAAAAAAGTAATTAAAAGTATAAAAGAAATAGATTTTTCCAATTTAGTCTTAATCGTCGCTTTACCATTTACTCCAGCTTTCTTAATTAATATCGCTTGTGGTATGACTAATGTTAATTTTAAAAAGTTTTTTGCTGCCTTATTAATTGGTAAGACATCAATCGTCTATTTTTGGGGTTTTATAGGTAAAAGTATTATCGAGAGTATTGCTGATCCGTCAGCAATTATTACGGTTTGTTTACTCTTGGCAATTGCTTTTTTTGTATCGAAAATTGTTGTAAAAAAATTTAATTTAGAGTAGGTGAAAATATGGATATAGCTATTATAATGTTAATGATTTTTTTGATAATATTAAATTTTATATTGATGTTTCTCATTTATAAGAATAAGAAAGATGAAACTAGTATTGTTGAACGCTTGGGACGTTTTGAATTCAATATCAATAGAGAAATCAATAATTTTAAAGGGGATTTAAATAAAGATTTAGATGGTAACTTCGATAAGATGAATGAGAAGTTGGAGAGAAGATTAAATCTTATAAATGACCGAGTAAATGAGCGTCTTGATCAGAATTTTGAAAAGACGAATAAGACCTTTTCAAATATCTTGGAACGCTTATCCAAAATTGACGAAGCTCAGAAAAAAATTGAGACTTTATCTGGAGATATTGTATCTTTACAGAGCGTTTTAACTGATAAGAAGAGTCGGGGGATTTTTGGAGAAGTCAATTTGAAACATATATTGAGTAATGTCTTTGGTGAAAATAATGAAAAGATTTATAAACTCCAATACACTTTGTCAAATGGTATGATTGCTGATTCAATTTTATTCGCACCTGAACCTCTTGGTACGATTGCGATTGATTCGAAGTTCCCACTTGAAAATTATCAAATGATGGTTGATAAGAAGAATTCTCAAGAAACTCGGGAAAAGTATGAAAAAATGTTTAAAGCAGATGTCAAAAAACACATCGATGCGATTAGTAGTAAATACATAATTCCTAATGAGACTAGTGATCAAGCGATTATGTTCTTACCAGCCGAAGCTATTTTTGCGGAAATAAATGCTTATCATCAAGACATAATCGATTATGCCTATAAAAAACATGTTTGGGTAACTTCACCAACAACGCTCATTTCAACATTGACAGTCGTGCAAATGATTATTAAGAATATGGAAAGAGATAAATATACATCCATTATTCATCAAGAATTAAATAAGTTAGGACAAGATTTTGCTCGTTATAAGGAACGTTGGGATCACTTGGCAAAGAGTATTCAAACAGTTAATAAAGATGTTGAAAATGTCCATATTACAACTGAAAAAATCAGTAAGAGATTTGACGCTATTAGTGGTGTTGAAATTGATAAGTTGCCAATGGATGAAGGTGATTAATTTAATACCTTTTGTTGAATATAATAAATAAATCTAATCATAATATAAAGTAGGTGGTATTGTGAATAGATTTTTTTTATTTTTAATAGGATTCGGTTTTACTGTTATAGGTTTTACTTTTATAATCACCTATTTAAATTTGACAACGATGGGCTATACTACTATTGATTATTTAAAATTTATATGTCGACGAATCGAATGCGTTTTAGCATTAATTGGCATAATTCTTATAAATATAGCGTTGTATAAAAAAGGAGATAAAATAAAGTGATATACATCTATGATTTGGTTTTAAATTGGAATGATAAAAGAAGATATGAGTTTTTTGAATGGAACGAAGATGATGAAATTGAATATGTAAAGAAAATACCTCTTTTTCGCATAAATAATTTTGATGAATTACTCGATTCAAATATTAGAGTTGATAAAAATTTTTTAGATCAAATCTTTAATAAAGCCGAGGTATATGGCAATCGTCAAACAGAAAGGATTGAGTATGCGGCTGTCTTTTGTAATAGAGAGTTGAATAAAGCTATTGCGATTGAATTCAGTGATGAAGGCGAGAGTATCTATAAAAGCAATATTTATTTTTTAGATTTAGAAGATATTTTTAATATTGGCAGTCGGACCGCAGCATTTGATTTAAATTATCAGATTCTGTATGATAATAACGATGAGGATTATTATTTGACGCGCAGTGAGGTAATGAAGAAAAAATATTTAATTAGTGAGATCAATACTTGTTATTTAGAAAATAATATTGATAAATTAGAGTATATATACTATGAAGTCTTTGGCGAAGATAGTTCTGATATTCAAAAGATTCATGATCGATTATTAAAAAGTCTTAATAATGATTTCAGTTATGTTCATGATAATCTTTATGATTTAATTAAAATCCCTAATTTCTAAAGAGAATTTTGATATTCTCTTTTTATATTTGCCTCTTTATGTTAAAATTTATATGTAACTTAGGGAGGATTTCACAATGAATGAAGTAATTATAAAAAGTATAAGTAATAGTTTAAATATTAGACCTAAACAGGTAGAAGTAGTTCTATCTTTATTAGAAGATGGCAATACCATTCCTTTTATAGCGCGTTATCGGAAAGAGGCAACGGGTGCATTAGATGAAGAGGTAATTCGCAGTATTAATGAAGTTTATGAGTACGAGGTTAATCTGTTGAAGAGAAAAGAAGATGTGATTCGTCTCATCGATGAAAAAGGTATGTTAACTGATGAATTGAAAGAAGAGATTTTAAATTGTAGTAAATTAGTTGAAGTCGAAGATTTGTATCGTCCTTATAAGGAAAAGAAAAAGACTAAAGCGACCGAAGCTATTGCTAATGGACTTGAACCTTTAGCTAAATTGATATTAGAATTTAGAAACCGTGATATAGAGTTAGAGGCTCAAAAATTTTTATCTGACAAAGTAAAAACGACTGATGAAGCCATTATGGGAGCTAAATATATCATAGCTGAAGCAATTAGTGATAACGCTGAATATCGTAAATACATTCGGGATAATATTACTAAATATGGTACTATTTCTTCAAAATTGAAGAAAAAGGGAAATGAAATTGACACGACTAGAGTATATGAGATGTATTATGACTATAGTGAAGCTATTTCCAAGATAAAACCGCATCGCATTTTAGCTCTAAATCGTGGTGAAAAAGAAGATGTTTTATCCGTCAGTATTGATGTTGATACGAATTACATTTTAAATTATCTATATAAAAAAAATATTAAGAAAAGTAATACGACGGAAGAAGTACTAGTCAAAGAAGCGGTTGATGATAGTTTCAAAAGACTTATCTTTCCAAGTGTTGAACGGGAAATAAGAAGTGACTTAAAATTAGTTGGGGAAGATGTTGCCATTGATAACTTTGCCAAAAATGTCGAAAATCTTCTCCTCACGCCACCAATTAAAGAAAAAGTGGTCATGGGTTATGATCCAGCCTTTCGAACGGGATGTAAGTTAGCTGTTTTAGATCCAACAGGAAAACCTTTAGATATAGCGGTCATCTATCCGACTGAACCGCATTGTAAAATCGAAGAGAGTAAAAAAATTATGCTCGATTTAATTGATAAATATAAAGTTGATATCATTGCGATTGGTAACGGAACCGCATCTCGTGAAAGTGAAGCCTTTGTCGTTGATGTCATTAAAGACTGTCCTCGTAAAGTTGAATATGTCATTGTCAATGAAGCTGGAGCATCTGTTTATTCCGCTTCAAAATTGGCTATCTCAGAATTTCCTGATTTAACAGTTGAAAAGCGAAGTGCCATTTCAATTGGTAGAAGACTTCAAGACGCTTTGAGCGAGTTGGTTAAAATTGATCCTAAAAGCATTGGTGTTGGTCTCTATCAACACGATGTAACACCTAAAAAACTAGATGATTCCCTAGACTTCGTCGTTACCAAAGTTGTTAACCAAGTTGGTGTCAATATTAATACGGCATCGCCATCGCTTTTAAAATATGTTTCTGGTCTTAATAAAAGGGCTATTGATGGCATAATTGAATCCCGAGATAAAAAGGGGAAGTTCGCATCGCGAATGGAGTTAAAAAAGGTTAGTGGCATAACGGATAAAGTCTTTGAACAATCTATTGGCTTTATGCGAATTCTCGATGGGACAGATCCTCTAGATAAGACTTCAATTCATCCGGAAGTCTATCCAGAAGTAAAAAAATTGTTAACAAATCTTGGAATGGATACCTCAATGATTGGGACACCAGTTCTAAATGAAAAACTTAAAAATTTTGATGTTGAAAAAATGAGTAGTGCTATTGGCATAGACAAATACACTTTAAAAGATATTGTTGATGACCTCTGTAAGCCAAATCGTGATCCCCGTGATAATATGCCAAAACCTATTTTAAAAAGTGATGTTCTTCATATAGAACAATTGCATATCGGTGATAAATTACAGGGAACAGTTAGAAATGTCGTCGATTTTGGAGCCTTTATAGATATAGGAGTACATAATGATGGTCTTGCTCACATTTCTAAATTGTCAACCCATTATATTAAACATCCAAGCGAAGTTGTTAGTGTTGGTGATATAGTTGATTGTTATGTTTTAGATGTTGATTTACAAAAACAAAAAGTATCTCTCAGTTTATTACCAGTGGAAAAGGTTGGTGAATAGTATGAAAAAAATGATGGATAGTTATATGAGCGAATTAGAAAAAAAGTTATCTTCTAGTAAAACGGATTTACATATTCTGAGTAATGATTTATTAGTGCATATCAAATTTTATCAACATGAGAGATTAATTCACTTCTTGGTCACGATGTTAGTATCTATCATAACGGTGATTTTATTGGTGGTCAATTTCTTTATAAATAATTTATTCGTTGTCATTTTGCTAATAATATGTATTTTATTACTAATTCCTTATTTTGCTCATTATTATTATTTAGAAAATAAAGTTCAAGCAATGTATGCATTATACGATTTAATTCAAGAAAAAATAAAGAAGTAGCTTTATTACCATTTTTCTGTTATAATAGACCTATAGTAGAGTAGTAGGAGGTGTAGTTATGGCAGGTTCATCAAAAAAGAAAACGCCAACGGCTAGTAATGAAACAAAAACAGTGACAAAGAAAAAAACAACAAGAAGGAAGAGTTCTAATGAGGCAAAACATATCTTTGCTGGATTCTTATTAGGGTTATCTGTTGGAGTGTTACTATTAGGAATGTATTTACTTGTTGCATGTTGTATGTAAAAAAATCTAGCTTAGCTAGATTTTATATTTGGCACTAAGCGATATGTTTAAAATAACATATTGCTTTTTTATTCAAAATAATTTATACCAATTGCTGATTTAACTGTTTTTAATGTTGCTTCAGCTGTTTTTTTAGCCTTAATAGAACCATCTTTTAATATCTGGTCAACTATTTCTGGATGTTCTTCATAATAATGAATTTTTTCTTGGATTGGGGCTAAAAACTCATTCATTTTTTCAATCAATTCTTTTTTACAATTAACACAACCGCGTTGCCCTTTTTTACATTCATTACAAACATTTTCAATATTTTCGTTCTTAATTAACTTGTGATAGTAATAGACCATACAGACATCTGGATTAGCTGGATCGTCTTTTTTAATTTTATTTTTATCAGTGATAGCTCCCATAATTTTTTCTTTAATGGTTGCTTCATCATCACATAGATAAATAGCGTTTCCTAAACTTTTTCCCATTTTATCGTTACCATCTAGACCTTTAATTCGTTTGTTTTCGGATAGATAAGCATTTGGTTCTTTTAAAACGACTCCATAAATACTATTAAACTTTCTAACGATTTCGCGACACTGTTCAATAAGCGGAAGTTGATCTTCACCAACGGGGATTAGCTCACCATTGAAGGCTGTTATATCAGCAGCTTGACTAACTGGATATCCTAAAAATCCATAAGTTATTCCTTCACCTTTTTCACCAAACAATTCTTTTTTTTGTTTTATTTCTGTTTTGACGGTCGGATTTCTCTGTAATCTAGCGATTGTTACGAGATTGGAATAATAAACAGTCAACTCAGCTATCTCGGGAATCATTGATTGAACAAATAGAGTTGTCTTTTGGGGATCAACGCCAATTGCTAGAATATCGATAGCTAGATCCCTAACACTTTTTTTAACTTTTTGTGGATTTTCAAAATTATCAGTCAAAGCTTGAACATCAGCAATTTCAATTGAAGTATTATATTTATCTTGGAGTTCAACCCAATTCTTACCAGCTCCAAAATAATGCCCTAAATGCAATCGACCAGTTGGCCTAATACCAGTTAATATATTTTTCTTTTCCATGGTTTCACTCCTTTTCAATATTTATATGTATATTCTAACACAAATATATAAAAATTGACAAATCTTTGTTTTTTTGCTATAATATGTGCCTTAGAAAAAGAGGGGAATGGTTATTATGAAAAATGTTCGAGTTTATGAAGGCTTTATGAAAAATACCGCTGCAACATTTAATTTGCGATATTTACGAATTTCATTAACAAGGACTTTTATATTTTCTTTTGAAGATGATGCGACGCGTTATTATCGTAAAGCGACTCGCAATCCGCGAAAAATATTGATGATTGGTAAAGAAAAAATATTTCGCACTCCCTTTTTTAATTCGCAAAATATAAACTATGAAAAGTATGGAATGTGTGATATCAAACCCATTTTATATGAGTACATAACTTTTAATACAAATAACGCTGACGAGCGCCAACTACAATTTGATGTTGCTAAAAATAATTGGAATAGCAAGCGATTATTTGATTCTATTATTGTAAATGATAATAATGATGATGTGATTACAATGTGTTTTGATGATAATAAAAAGGATAATAAATTTCATTTCGATAACGTCTTTTGGATAAATAGTAGTCATAACTATGATAATTTTTCTAATCGCACTAATTAAATTAATAAAATAAAATTTACCTGTTAAATTTTATTTTTTTATGCTATTATTTAAATATAGAGTTGGTGCTTATGAAAAAGGAAATTGAGAAGAATAAGGAAAAAATTACAAATGATGCCCTTGAAGAAAAAAAGAATAGTCAGTCACAAAAATCATCTGTTTCTAAGAGAAGTACTTCAGATGTTGATGGAAAGAATGATAGTAAGACAAAATTCAAAAGGCGTCATATTATTTTGGGTATTATATCGTGTATCATAATATTAGTAATCTGTGTTTTTTATTTTGTAAATAGAGTTTATCTTAGAGGTACATTACAAACCTACGATTATTTAAGCTTTCGAACTGTTAATTATGATTATGATTCTAACAATTTGAAATTGTTGAATAGTAAAGATAACAATTGTCATATTAGACTACATTCGATGGTGGCTTATGATGATGATTTGAAAAAATTGGGTAATATTGAAAAAATAAATGATTATGATTGGGTTGAGCAAAGTTATGATCATGGAATTACTTTACTAACATATTATAGAAATAATATGTATATTATTGAAATGTATGCAAAAGATAAAGATATATATCAAAATGAATGTGCAAAAGACTTTGTAAAAATAAAAAAGACATTTTCTTTTATTAAAGATGAATAAATAATTAAATAGTGATAATAATACTACTGAGGAGGAAATATTATGAAGAAAAGAGTAGTGTTTATTATTGCTATTTTATTTTTGTTAGTTGGATGTAGTGTCGGAATGGAAACTCCTACTAAAAAGGTTGAATCATTTTTGAATAAATATCAAACAAATGATGATGAGGTAGTGGAGCAGTTCGATACAAGTTTATTTGAAGAGGACAATTTGAGTGATGAGCAAAAACAAAAATACAAGGATATTATGTTAGATCAATACAAGAATTTAACTTATAAGATTAAAGAAGAAAAAATTGACGGAAATAAGGCAACAGTTGAGACTGAAATAGAGGTATATGACTATAATACAGCCATAAATAATGCCTATGTTTATTTAGAGGAACATCATGATGAATTTTATATGAATGATGTTTTAGATACGGTTGCATTCATAGATTATAAATTGAATCAATTAATGGACTTCAAAGATAGAATACAATATACAATTACTTTTAATCTAACAAGAGATGATAATAAATCTGATTGGAAATTAGAAGAATTGTCTGAAGTAGATTTACAAAAAATTCATGGTATATATAAAAATTAGAAGAGACTTTTTAAAAGTCTTTTTTTATTGCTAATTCTGGCTATTACATTTAAAAATTTTATGATATACTACTATATAGTAGAGTAAGTAGGTGTTGAGATGAGATTGTGTTTATTGGATGTTAATAAAATTTATCACTTTGATTTGCCAGTTAAGATTAATGGATCATTTTTATTTTCATATAAGGATCCTAAAACTAAAATAGAAAATATTTTAAATGTTGAAGAAATTAATAACAAATGGAAATTAAAGAGTAATGGTAATATTAATATCATGGTTAATAACCAAATAATGGCAGAAATAGAATTAAATGATTTCAATTGTATAACTTTAAAGATTGGGAGTTCTGGTGAACAAAAATATTTGTTTTGTTTGCCATCAAATGATAAAAACGTTACTAAATATAATGTTGAAAATATTGCTTCAATTACAATTGGTTCTGATCCTAGTTGTAATATTATCTATTCTAATCCATTGATGGCACCTAATCATTTGAGTTTAGTTCTAGATAATGGTGAGTATTATGCCGTTCCTATGAATGACAATAATATTTATTCCTATTTAAATAACGAGAGAATTATTCGAAGAGAAAAATTACATGTTGGGGATGTCATTTTTATTAATGGGTTAAAAATTGTATGGATGCGCAAATTTATTGTTGTCAATAATCCAAATAATGGTGTGAGAACCAATGCTATTCAAATCTATGCTGATTCACAAATAATGGATAATACTAAGTATGCTCCTGTTTCAGAAGAAGAAAGTTGTGTTGAATTATATAATGAGGATGATTACTTTAGTCATACGCCTAGACTAAGAACTGTTTTTGAACAAGAAATGGTTCAAATTGATCAACCACCACCAAATCAAAATCCTAATGAGGATCTACCATTTTTGTTATCAATTGGTACAGGCTTAGTCATGGCCGCTTCATCATTTTTTATGATTTATCAAAATGCTTATAATATTTATACGGGGGCTACAACCTTAGCAATGGCTCTTCCAATGTTGATGCTTTCAATTTTAATGTTGTTTAGTTCATTGGTGTTACCTAGGTTAACTACTAGATATCAAAAGAAAAAAAGGGCCCAAAGAGAAAAATTGCGTCAAGATAAATTCGGACAATATGTCAAAGAAAAAGAAGAGTATATTCAAAAGAAAATTAAAGAACAGGCCCAAATTATGACAGAAAACAATTTACCTTTAGAACAATGTCGTGATTTGGTCCTATCAAATAGTCGTAATGTTTGGAATCGTGAATTAAAAGATGATGATTTCCTAAGTATTCGTTTGGGAATAGGAACTTATCCTTCTTCTATCAGCATCAATGCTCCAGTAGAACATTTTTCCTTGGATGATGATAATTTATTAAGTCTTGTCTATGGATTGCCAGATAAATATAAAATTATTGAAAACGTTCCAGTTGCTATTTCCTTTTCAAAAAATAATATTATTTCTTTCTTATTTGATTGTAGTTTTAAAGATAGTTTTGTAGATGGATTAATACTACAAATAGCAACTTATCATAGTGCCTTGGATTTAAAAATAGTTGTTTTTTCAAGCGAAGAAAATGCTGGACATTGGGATTATTTGAAAAAAATGCCTCATGTGTGGAGTAGTGATAGATTAATAAGGTTTTTTGCAACTAATACGGAAGAGGCAAAAGTTGTTACTTCATATCTAGAAAAAGAATTCTTAACAAGACAAGCTAGTTTTAAACCAAGTAATAGTGAGGAAAATGGTAATGTTCAACAAGTGCGTGACGTCGATCAGAATTTGCCATATACTAAATATAAAGATTATTATTTAATTTTGACAGATGATTTTAGTCTATTGCGGGGATCTAATTTTGTAACAGAATTTTTTAAAGAAAAGACTAATTTAGGTTTTTCATTAGTGATTTTTGATAATTCAATGCGTAATTTACCACAAGAATGTGAAACTTTTGTTGTCATTGATGAAAAAGAATGTGGAATTTTTAATAAAGAATTAAAATCATCTTCTTTGATTAAGTTTAAAGCCGATTATGATCCAACCATTGATATGCAACAAATAGCTACAAAATTGTCAAATATTCCGATTCAGAGTCAGGAAGTAGCAACACAGTTACCAACTAGTATGTCATTCTTGGAAATGTATAATGTTGGTAAAATTGAACAATTGAATGTTTTGAATAGATGGAGTAGTAATAATCCAACCGCCAGTTTAGCTGCACCTATTGGTGTTCATACTAATGGGGATTTGTTCAAACTAGATTTACATGAAAAATTTGATGGACCACATGGATTAATTGCTGGTTCAACCGGAAGTGGTAAATCAGAATTCATCATCACTTATGTATTGTCAATGGCTTTGAACTATCATCCATATGAAGTTCAATTCGTCTTAATTGACTATAAAGGTGGTGGACTTACTGGTGCTTTTGAAAATCGTGAGACGGGAGTTCATCTACCACATTTAGCGGGTACGATAACCAATCTTGATACTAGCGAGATGAATAGAACGCTAGTTTCTATTGAGAGTGAGTTGAAAAGACGACAAGCTAAATTTAATGAAGTTCGTGATTCTATTGGTGAAAGTACGATGGATATCTATAAATATCAAAGATTATATCGTGAAGGAGTTATTAAAGACCCTATTTCTCACTTGTTCATCATTTCCGATGAGTTTGCTGAGTTAAAGAGCCAACAACCTGATTTTATGGCGCAGTTGATATCTACTTCACGTATTGGACGTAGCTTAGGAGTGCATTTGATATTAGCTACGCAAAAGCCTAGTGGAGTTGTCAATGATCAAATTTGGTCTAACTCTAAATTTAAGGTTTGTTTAAAAGTGCAAAGTCGTCAAGATAGTATGGAAATGTTAAAAAGACCAGAAGCTGCAAGCATCAAAGAAGCTGGACGTTTCTATCTCCAAGTCGGTTATGATGAGTATTTCGATATTGGACAATCTGGATGGTGTGGAGCTAAATATGTGCCAACGGAAAGAATTATTAAGAAGTATGATGATTCAGTCAATTTTGTCAACAATTATGGAGCTATCATTAAAACAGTCAATGATTTGATCAAGAAAGAAGACAATCAAGATGAACGAGGTGACCAATTAACTAATATTGTTCGTTACTTGTACGAAATAGCTCAAAAAGAGAATATTCAAACTCAAAAAATGTGGTTGGATTCGCTTCCTGAATTTATTTATCTAGAAGATTTGAAAAAACGATATGATATTAAGCCTGAGAGTTATAATTTTAAAACTATTGTTGGTGAATATGATGCGCCAAAACGTCAACAACAAGGAGCTTTTATTCTTGATTTGACCGATAATAATACATTGATATATGGAATGCCTGGTAGTGGTAAAGAAAATTTAATTTCAACAATCTTATATTCAATGATGATTAATCATCATCCTAAGGAAGTAACTACTTATATTGCTGATTTTGGTGCTGAAACTCTAACGGTTTTCAATGGTATGCCTCATGTTGGAGATACATTTGTGACGAGCGATGGAGAAAAATTAGAAGGTTTGTTCAAATTACTTGATCGCGAGTATGGGCGAAGAAAGAAAAAGTTTATAGATTTTTCGGGAAGCTATGTTGAATACAACAAAAACAATGATGAAAAAGAACCATTGATCATAGTTGTATTGAATGCTTTTGAAAGTTTCCAAGAGTCTTATTCAAAAGCTGCAGATGCATTTGATACTATGTTTAGAGATGGTGCCAAATATGGTATTACTTTTATTGTTTCGACTTCTGTTGCCAATTCGATTAGAAACAGAACTACTCAATATTTTGCTAATAAAATTGTTTTACGGATGCCTAATGATGGCGACTATCGTGATTTAATCGGTTCACCACGGGGAATGGTTCCTGCTAATATGTTTGGCCGTGGAATTGCCCTTGTTGGTGAAGAGCCTTTAGAAGTTCAAACGGCATATATAACACAAAAAGATAATATTAATAGTACAATTCGAAATACGGGAAAATATTTAGCGGATTCTTATAAATATAAAGCACCAAAACTTCCTGTTTTACCACAGATGTGCAGTGTTGATGAAATATTATTTGAGATGAATGGATTGACGACGATTCCGATAGGAATTGAAAGAAATACCTTAGAAGTATATGTCTATGACTTTACCATCAATAAAATTAATTTAATCATATCTAATTATATGAGCAGTCACATCTATTTCATCTATGCTTTGATTAGAGAATTCTTATTAAATCAAAATGTTAAAGTTAAAGTAATCGATGCTCTGAGTATCTATAAAGGTAATTATGGTGGAGTAGATGTCTTCACTGGAAATTTTGATAATGTCATCAGTCAAATTTATAATGACTTACAGTCTGAAAAGAATTCACCAGATACGACAATGTACATAATGATTGGTATCAGCGTCTTAAAAGATAAATTGTCACAAGATTATAAGGCTGTTTATGAAAACATCTTCGCCAATGTCAACAGTTATGAAAAAAGTCTTTTCATCTTTGCCGATGATTATGCATCTATTAAAAAGATTCAAGTGGATGAATGGTATCGAAATAATGTGGATAATAGTTATGGAATTTGGCTTGGTGAAGGAGCTGGTGATCAAATGGCTATCAGCATTGCGACTCTTTCATTCGATGATAAAAAAATTGCTTTCCCATTCATTGGATACCCAATTTACAAAGGTAACCACATGATTATAAAATACGTCATAGATGGTATGGAGGTAGATGATGAAAAATAAAGTTTTAGTTGAAGTATTAGTTCCTAATATTGAACAAAAATATGATGTTTATTTGCCAGTCAATAAGAGAATTGGAAATATTATAATTCTATTATGCCGGGCTATAAATGAGTTTACTAATGGAATGTACTTAGGAGATTCATCAGTCTCCCTTTACAACAATCAAACGGGTAACAAGTATAATGTTAACGAACTTTTGAGAAAGACGGATATTAGGAATGGCACTGTTCTAGTTTTAATGTAAAAAAGTGTTAAATCAATTGAAAAAAAAGAAAAAACATATTATGGTTATTACAATAGAGGTGGGTATTAATGATTAGCATAGATGATTTGTATGCACAAAAAAGAAAATACGTCAATTTGAGAGAAAAAGTTACGAATACACGGAATGATTTAAAATCAGCTATTGATAAAATCAGTGGTGTTTCTGATAAAATCATCAATGGTTATAGTGTCGATGACGTAAGTGCTGATAATGGGCGGTTAAAAAAAATTGAAAATGAAATACGCGATATGCATGATAACTTATCAAATGTTATTTTACCAAATATTAATTCCAAGATAAAAAAGCTTGAAAGTGATATTGAGATTGCGGAAAGTTTGGAAAATGGATAGGTGATAGGAAATGACTATGATTAAAGTTGACACGATTAAGTTGCGCGAATGTGGTAGAGATTTATCTATTGCTAGCGATTCTTTAAAAAATAATGTCAATAATTTATTTGCAAGGATTGAAGGCGTACCAACGCGGACCAAAGAGTGGGTAGGTGAAGCATCTACTCAATATTCCAATATGGTTTTGCGCGAAAAAAATGATTATGACAGATATGTGAATAATATGATTGTCTTTTCTAATAGCTTGATTAATTATGCTGATGAGTTAGAACGCGCTGTCAAGAAAACGATGTTGTAGGAGGATATATGGCAAGAATTAAGTATGATTCTAATTATTTAGATTTAAAAGTAAAACCTTATTTAAGTAATGCTATCGATTATTTACAAAATGCTAATAGGAGTGCTTCATCAATGTTTATTCCTTATGATTTTAAATATCGTGACGATTTGAAAAATCTTTCTCAAAACATAAAGAATATCACCTCCAAAGTGCAAGATTTTAATGAATGGATAAAAAACTGTAACAAGATTTTTTCCGAAGTAGAAATGCAACATTCAAGAAATATTAGTAGAATTGACAATTTTAGTATAAAACAACATAATAGATTGACATAACAATGTCAAAAAATGTAAAAGATGTAGACGGTTAAAAAAAATTAATATATAATGAATTTATAAAGCTAGGAGAGTAGTGATAATATGAGTTCGCCTGACGAATTTTATAAGACATCAGCTTTTATTGACGAAGCACACATAAAATCTTTATGTATAGAGATTCAAGGATATGTTGAAAACATTAAGAAATCTTTAGAACGCGTAAGTGATTTAGTTGATGATTCACAGTCATTTTATCAAGATGATACGAGAAATACTTTTGTTAGTAAGAGTAATGATTTTCGAATGTGTCATAATATCATATTGAACAATATGATGTCATATATAGATGATTACAATTTTGTCTTATCAAAATATCATGGTAACGATAGTATGATGACTACGAATTTTAGTTTTGAAAATATCAATAAATAATAGGAGGAAAAGGAAAAAATGTCAAATTTGGATTATAGTCACGGATATAGTGGAAGTGGGATTGAACAATTAATTAGTGATGTCAATTCAATTGTTATGTCAGGAGCAGGTAAAAAGGCTATTGATAACTTGAACATAATTACGGATGCTTGTGATCAATATTGGGATGGAGAAGCTAAAGAAAATTTCAAGAAAAATTTAAAAAAAGATGCAGAACTTTTTAAAAATAATTTACAAGAATTGGAAACAGCTTTTGAAACAGAAATTCGTAATGCTGGTGAAAGCTTTAGACAATTTGATAAGAATTTGATTGATTAGGAGGAAAAGAAAATGGCAATTTCAGGAACAAGTGAAAAAATGGATTCAACATTGAGAAATAATTTAAATACTTCAATGTCTTCAGACAGTTATGTAAGCGCGGTTGGTGGTCAATCTTATAATACAAAATATAATATCGCTGGTGCTATTTTTGGTGGAAATTTCGCTGACAATAGTGTTTCTGGCGCAGCCGGAATTAAGGAAAATTTTGCTACGGCACTTGATGAGGCAATTAATGATTATATCAAAGAATTGAACACAGAATTAGATAAGTTGGAAACAAACCCTAATATTTTGCAAGCTTTTAAGGGTGAGCTTACAGTTTCAGCAATCCAAAAATTGATCAAAGCAGTAAAAAGTGAAGCTCAACTTTATACAAGTAGTTTAAGAGAAGCAGAACAAGCAATAATTGAACAAGTTGCACAACTTTATGAAAAGCAAAATGCAAGTGTTGCTGATTCTATGAATACTGACACTAACAATTTGGCTGGAAGCAATCAATCTCAAAGCTATGGTGGTGCTGGTGGCGGAGGTCGTCCTCCAGTAATGAAAGCATTTGATTCAAATGTGTAAGAATGGTTTTTAACCATTCTTTTTTCTTGATAGTCTATTTTTGATAATAAAATCATTTATTAAAATAGGTGAATTGATTTGAAAGAGAGAATAGCTATTACTTTATTAATTATATTTATTTTTTTAATGCCGATTAAAGGGTGGGCACTATGTGAAAGTAGTCATAGCTGCATTTTAATGGACGTTGATAGTGGTCGTGTCTTATATTCTAAGAATGCTGATAGTAAAAAGTTAATTGCTTCAACTACAAAATTGATGACTTTTTTAATTGCTTATGAAAATGGTGATTTAAATGATATTTATAAAGTTGGAGAAGAAGTTTTAACGATGTATGGAACAAGTATTTATTTAAGTGTTGGTGAAGAGATTAGTTTAGAAGATTTATTATATGGATTAATTCTTAGAAGTGGGAACGATGCTAGTGTAGTAATTGCCAATAATATTGGTAAAAATTATGATGATTTTATTGGAATGATGAATGATAAAGCTCAAGAATTAGGGATGTACAATACAAAATTTGTCAATCCACATGGCCTCGATGAAGAAACAGAAAATTATTCGACGAGTAGAGATATGGCTATTTTATCTAGTTATTTATATAGAATTCCTTTTTATCAAAAAGTAGCTTCTACTAAGCACTATCAAACGGTATCTTCCCTTAAGGCTTATGATTGGTATAATCGTAATAAGCTATTGACACAGTACAAATATACAACTAGTGGAAAAAATGGATATACTCCTAAAGCTGGTAAAACCTTGGTAACGACTGCTGTTAAAAACAATCTTTCTTTGACTGCTGTTTCACTGGATGATAGTGATATATATAATACTCATGCCAGTCTTTATGAGTATGCTTTTGATACATATGAAAATTATTTAGTCATCAATAAAGAAGTTTTTTCTTATAAAGATAAAACTTATGATGGCACTCTTTACGTAAAAAATTCTTTTTCATATCCCGTTTTAGAAAAAGAGAAAAAAGATATTGAAATAGTAGTGCAAATCATTCGGGGTGTCGACACCCAAACAACTGATAAAGTTGGCAATGTTATTGTCTATCTAGATGGTGAAGAAATTCATCAGGAAGATTTATTGTTAAAGAGTAAGAACAAAAAAAGCTCATTTTTTAATAAAATATGGTATTTTTTAAAAAAAATATTCTAATTATTTTATTTGAAAAAGAAAATCAGTATTGCTATAATAGGCATAGGTGGTTGTATGGAACGTTTACAAAAAGTAATCGCAGCTAGTGGTATTGCTTCACGAAGAAAGGCTGAAGAATTAATTTTAGCAAAGAAAGTAATGGTTAATGGAAAAGTAGTTTCAGAATTAGGTGTAAAAGTTAAAGATAATGACATCATTTCTGTTGATGGACAACCAATCAATCGAGAAGAAAAAGTCTATTACTTATTAAATAAACCGCGTGGTGTCATAACTTCTACTTCCGATGAACACGGAAGAAAGACGGTAGTATCATTAATTCCCGAAAGTAAAAGAATTTATCCGGTTGGTCGTCTTGATTACGATACGACAGGAGCTTTGATTTTAACTAATGATGGCGAGTTTGCGAATATGATGATGCATCCAAGCAATGAGATTGATAAAGTTTATATCGCTAAAATTAAAGGAATGCTATTGCCAAGTGAAATTATGCAACTTAAAAATGGCGTTATGATTGATGGTATTATGACTTCTAAATCACGAGTTAAAGTTAAGAAAGTGGATAAGAGTACTAATACATCTATCATTGAAATAATAATTCATGAAGGAAAAAATCATCAAGTTAAGAAGATGTTTGAAAGTATTGGTAAAGAAGTTTTAAAACTAAAGCGTGAAAGGATTGCATTCTTGGATTTAAAGGGATTAAATTCTGGGGAATATCGCAAGTTAAATCATAAAGAAGTTTCAAAATTATATGTATTAGCTAGAGAAAAATAGTTCATCATGAACTATTTTTTGTTTATATCAGCAAAGTTGAAGGTGAAATAACTCTTAATTCACCTCATGATGTACAAATTTAATTAATAAAAAATAGCGTTAAACATTAACACTATTTATGACCAAGTACTTGGCTTTTATTATTCTTCTTTAATCGCATCAGTTGGACAACTTTCAATAGCTTCTTTACAATCATCTTCATCTGCTTCTGGTACAGGATTCACAATTGCTTTAGAAAGACCATCATCACCTAGTTCAAATACGTTAGGGGCAATGGCTTGACAAGCACCACAACCAATGCAGTTATCTTTAATAACTTTTACTTGCATATAACTTCCTCCATAAATAATTATAATACAATTATAATATAAATGTATTTAATGTACAATTTAATTTTATTCATATTTACTATTTTAAATTACTTTTAAATATGATAAAATATAGTTAGATTAGGGAGGTGTTGATATGCGAACAAGATCTGAAAAATATCTTGAAGAGGATATATCAAATAAACCTAAAGTAAGGGCTAGTCGATCTGATAAAAATAAATATTTATATGATGCAGTAGATAAAGGAATTAGATACGAAGCAATCGATGGCTTTGATAATTATAAAACAGATTTAGGCGATGAAAAAAAAGAGAGAAATCGTGACAATTATATGGAAAATCGCACTAATGATAAACAAAATGAGGAAGATGCCGACAAAGTCTTTGATATAAATTCCGTTTTAGAAGAAGCTAAGAGGAGTCGTGAGATACCAACTGAGATTGAAAATAAGAGGAATCTCCAAAATGTTGAGTATAACATTCTTTCTGATTTAAATAAAAAATATATTTCTAAAAAAGAAAAAGAAGAACTTGAAAAAGAAGAAATTAAAGAATTAATTGATACTATTACTTCTCGAAATTTACCAAAAGAAATTATGGAAAGAGTTAATGAGGAAGATGATAGTAAAGATTTAATGAGTGATTTGATGGCAACTAATACGATGACAGCATTAGATAAAGTTGACTTAGAAGAGGAAATAGCTAAAGAGATACTTGCGGATCAACAAACTGAAAATGATGATGAGGATGAGATTAAAAAAGAAGATGGTAGATTAGTAAATTCCTTTTATACTAGAAGTATGGACTTAACTGAACATGATTTTAGTATGAAAGATGAATTTGATGAAGATAAACCGCACAATAAACTTTTAATTGTCTTGACAATATTAATTTTAATTGCGGTTGCGGCGGCTACTTTCTTCATATTGAATTATTTTGGTATATTTAAGATTGAAGGGTGATTTTAATCACTCTTTTTTCATATTATTTATTATGTTTAAGAAAAAAATTTTTTTTATAGGAATGACCATTATTATTTCTATAATTATTTCAGTTCATTATTTTGGACGATTAGTTGATATGAAGATGGCTGATTATGTTACGGAAGAAGTTAATAAAGTATCAAAAATATTGATTAGGAAAATATTAAATAATGATTTTATTGACCAGCTCGATGTCGATAATTTATTTGTGGTGGTCAGAAATGATAATGATGATAATCTTATTGAAATGATTGATTTAAATACTCCAAAAGTTAATAATATTTTAGGGAAAGTTAATGATGAAATATTATATTATTTTTCAGAATTTGATCATGGCAACGTCGAGTTGTTCAGTAAATATTCCAGTGTCTTTAATAACTATATGATTGGTAATAATAGTGGTACATATATAAATGTACCTTTAGGAATCGTTTTTTCTAATCCGATTCTTTTCGGTATAGGTCCAAATATTCCAATTAAAATTTTATTGAGTGGACAAGTCGAGTCCAATATTATTACATCTATTAAACAATATGGTATCAATAATGCTTTATTAGAAGTGAAATTAGAGATTAAAGTTAGAGAAAAAATTATCTTTCCTTTTTCAAATAGATATGTTGATATTGGATTAGAAATACCATTAATAATTGAATTAATATCCGGAAAAGTTCCAGAAAACTATTTAAATACTCAAAATTCTGGTATAATAGAATAAAAGATTGACTAACTAAATGATTTATGTTACATTATGACCTTACATCGAGTTAGGTGGAAGAGAGATGTTTAGATGAAAAAAATTGAAATTAACAACATCAATTATATCCTTGAAAAAGACTATAAAGATGCCTTTGACTATGATGATGTTAGTAACTTATGCACAGATTATTTTTCGGAATTTGATTATATCTTTGGTGATTATTCTTATTCGAAACTTAGGTTAAAGGGCTTTTATGAAAGCAATAATAAAAAAGCTAAGAGTATTAATGATATCAAAATATTAGATGATTACATAAATAATTATTGTTCATATGAGTGCCGATATTTTTTACTACATAAAGAAAAAGAAAATAAATAACAATTTGTTGTTGAAATTCATTGATAAATCGTGATAAAATGATATGTAGTAGAGAATTAAAGGGAGGCAAGTAATATGTCAGAAGAAAAGAAGGTTATGTCTATAGTTTTAGAGGATGGTTCAATTGATGAAGTTGAGGTCTTATTATCATTTGAATTTACTGATACCAAAAAAGAATATATTGTATATACAAAAAATGAGACTGATGATAATGGCAATGTCACTATTTATGTCGCTTCTTTAATTAGAAAAGAAGATAGCGATCCTGTACTTGGTAGTGTGGAGTCTGATGAAGAGTGGACCAGAATTAAGAGTGTGTTAAAAGAATTATCTAAACCTGATACTGAAGAAACTCAACAATAATAAGGAGGTTTTATTATGGATGAATATGGAAATGCGACTGGATTTGTAAGAAAAACTGATAGTAGTCCTGAAAAAATTGTAAAAAAAGATAGATCTAGTGCTGTCAAAGAAACAGGGAAGTCTTATAGTAGTTTGCGAGAAAACATTAAAACGGGAAGAATAAATTCTAAAATTGCTAAATATAATCGTGAGTATGATGAATTAAAGAGATTAGCTGATGAAGTAAATTCCGCTAGAAAAGAGGCTGACGATGGTATCGGCAATTATTCTGATGTCCAAGAAAGTATCGATAAATATAATGCTCAAGCAAAAAGGCTTGCCAAAGTAGGCGTTAAAATTTTAGCTTTTGATGAAGATATAAAAAAGATCAAGTTTGAATTAGATAAGGTTCCTAAAGCTATTAAAGTGCCAAGTTTCTTGATTGGACCTATGAGAATGTTAACACAGTCTGGTCGTAAACAAGCTAGATTAGAAAAAAAGGTAAAGGAAGAAAAGAAGAAAATAGATAAAGCGCTTTTTGATAAGATTGTTTCGGAAGCTACAGAAGCTGTTGGACAAGCACCAGAAGATTCAATTGATGTAGCAAAATTTGCATCACTTTCTTCTGATGGTATTGCTAACATAGCCAAAGGTGTAGGAAATGACAAAAAGGATGATAGCGAAAAGGCCGGAGTTGATACCAATGTTGAACCGGAAAAGGAAGTTGAATCACCAGAAGTTAAAAGAGAACCAAGTGATGAGACAAAACCTTTTGATCCTTTAGAGGCAGCTAGACGAGCAGGGACTAGTGAAGCCAAGGATTCCGCACATAGTGAGCCTGGTAAAGAAAAAGTTGGTGATGAAGATTCTACTAAAGCAGCTGGAACAGACGAAGCTACTATTGGATCAATTGCTGAC
>CANROW010000007.1 GCA_947632345.1 uncultured Bacilli bacterium
TTGTTAAAATCGATTGTCGATGATATTAAGAACGATAGTAATCGTGATTTTGTGGAAAACGAGCAAGGTTATATCTTTACGACGGCTGTCAATTATCCTAATAATCGGAAACTTGTAAAACAAAAAGTTGTCTTAGATAAAGATTTAAATTTTAAAGAGGTTTCGGTTTTGGATGAAGGAGATATTCCTCAAATGGTGATGACGTTTACTTCGATAGATTTAAATCCAACTTTTAGTGATACGTATTTTGATTTGAACGAGGCCATGAATACTTGTGTTACTTGTAAGGATATCGAAGAAAACAAGGAGACAAGTGCCATCGACGATATTATTTTCCCACTTTATTTACCAAGTGGAACTAAATTGACGGATCAAGATAAAGTCGAGAAAACAAATGGCGAAAGAGTAATTTTAACTTTTGAAGGGGAAAAACCATTCTTGCTAGTTGAGGAAACTGTGGATATTCCGGATGAATTGTCAATTATTCCAACTTATGGTGAACCTTATTTACTTATCGATACCGTCGGTGCTTTAGCGGATAACTCGGTTAGTTGGACGAGTGGTGGAATCGATTATTACATGGTATCAGATGTTATGAGTCAGGACGAGTTAATCGAGGTTGCTAGAAGTGTTTCGGCAATTCCAACGATGAAATAGGTGCTTTCGAGCATCTTTTTTTTATTATCTGTTTTTTTTACTAATTTATAGTTACCAAATATTACCGATAAAAATTTTTGAGTTTTTTTAAGACAATTGGCGCCTTTTCGCGAATGATATATATGGAGGGTGTTTATGAATCAAGAAAAAATTCATTTAGTAAACAAAATATTTAATAACGAAACAATTAGGACAGTCTGGGATAAGGAACAAGAAAAATATTTTATAAGTGTTGTCGATATAGTTGGTGTTGTTTCAGAAAGTGATAATCCGAGAAATTATTGGAAAGTTTTAAAACATAGACTAAAACAGGAGGGAAATGAGTCGGTGACAAATTGTCACCAACTGAAATTGAGAACTTCAGATGGCAAATATTATAAAAAGGAGGAATTAAAATGTTAGCAACTGAAGTGAAAGATTTTAAAACCACTAAAAATTGAAGCAATGCAATTAGCAATATTTCAATAGGTGAAAGTGTAATTACTAGTGATAAATCCTTAAGTTATGAATATGCCAACGAGAAAGAAATTGAAATGAAAAATTAATTAGTAACTTTTGTAATAAAGAAATAAGGATAGAGAAAGGAGGAAGAATAATGGCAGAAATGACAAATGAAGAAAGAGAAGTATTAAGACGTACTCTTCAGATAATTGTTGATGATGTAGAGAAACTTTATTTGGATCGTTCAAAAATTGAAGATCCTTTGCTTGGTGAGGATAATAGGCCTTATGCTGTTTCTGTCCCTGTATTCTCTATCTCTTTAAAAGATGACAAGTTTGAAATAGTCTATCAAAGACCTTATTATATGCCTTGTAAGGATATGTATTACCCGCCATCATTCAGACAAATTTTGCTTCCCAAGAAAGTTTCCATTGATTTGATGCTTGACTTGTATTATATTCATTATATTTATTTTCAATCAAAAAGGGATTTTGATACTAATGTGAGTGATGTTATAGCTGATTATATTGAATTTTGTCTCGATTACCCGAGAATAAGAGAGGTATTTAATAATTCCTGTAAAATAAATCCGGAATTATTGGATAAACAATTAGAAGAACTCCGTAGCATACTTACAAGGCATGATGAAGATGCTGTCATTAATTTGAACTTAAAGAATGTGGAAGAAGAAAATGATGAAACAAATAGAGATGACGAGTGTGTACCTAGATATTACATTAGTTTCTGTGGAGCTGAAAAAAGTGATATCCAATTCTTAAAGAGAAAATACTTGACGAAAGTAAAGACATTTGCTTTTGATCAAACTGTCCAAATTATTGATAATGGTGATATCAAGTTGCTAGAACAGCCATTAGATAAAGTAATAGAGCCATTTAAAAAGTACGAAGATATTAAAAATGATATTGCTAAAAATATGGATTATTTATTTTCAATAGTCATCGCTGATTTACAGGAGATTGTAAAATATTCAAGAGATAAAGGTAAGAAGAACATCCTCTATAAGAAACCATTATCTATCTTTAATGATTTAGGAAAATTGGATTACTTAGAACTAAATGATAGTGGAATGGTAATGGATTTGAATGGGCAAAAGAAAATTTATTTGAAGTTTCATGACGATAAAAAATGTTTGTGTTATGAAGATGATACAATTTTAACTGGTGATTTACAATTAGAGTTTTTAAAAAAATATCTCCTTTTACGCGAAGAATTAATAAAACGAGCTCATATCAAGCGTGTGGCTAGGCAGCAACTCATAAACAAATTTACGCCGAGTTCGCAGGCTCAAAAAGTAACTTTGGAATTGCCGTCTACTCTAAATCAATATGAAATGATTATTGCAAAACGAGAAGGACAACCAACAAGAGGTATCATCCATTTGAATGATGTAGTTATTGAGTTATTGGCCAAAGACCAAATCGTCTTATCAAGTGAGATGCCAAAAGAGAGAGAAAAGAATAAAATAAAAAGATTGAAATGATTTAAAAGGAGGATGGGTTATGAAGACTATGACTTCTGAACAATTGAAAAATCTTGAGATAATAGTTCAAGAAATTGTTGATGATATCCATAATATTTTTATTGATCCCATCTTGGAAAATGAAGAAAAAGACTTCGTTATTCCGTGGCGTGAGTTTAATAAAAGTGAAGAATGGTTTCCTCATCGCCTTTTGTGGTCTAGTGATATGCTTGTTTTATATTTTGATAACTTTACATTAGAAATTCCCAAAAAAGTTTGTATTAGAAAAATACGGTGGGGTTCAACGTTTAGTGCTCATCGTCTTTTTGATGATGACTTTGATTATTATTATAATCGTGAGTTGTTTATGCAAAATCCTGAATTAGCTACAGATGCTATCATCAATTTTTGTCATAATTACCCAGCCTTTCGGAAAAAAATGATAAAATACGCTAGAAGGCATAAAGTTAGTTCTATACCACAAAAATTGAGGGTTTCAGATCGTCAATATTTACAACGTGATTTAACTGTATCTTTAGATAGGACTCCAACATCAAAGATTGATATCCAACGCCAAGATGGAGTGAATATTGGTAACATTAAAATTGGTAATCAAGCAATCACTATCTTCACCCGTGGCAATATTATTACTAAACCTCTAGCTAAACCAAGTGATAATAGATTAAGAATTAAAAAGAATATTGTTATCGAAAATGATACTAGCAGTTTATTAAATTCATTAGTTAATCGCCATTTAAATAGTGATAATATCATTGATTTTGGTAGCCAAACTATTCGAATTGCTGACTTGGATGATATCATTTTGTCGCCCAAAAAACAAAAACAAAATCTATCTCTTCCTTTTATTCCATATTTGTCTTATGATGCTATTTTGAATGGCAGGAGGAAACAAACAGACTTCCTTTTGTCGATGATTACTGATGATCTTCGCCATATTAAAGAAGCATCTCCTAAAAAAAAAATAAAAGTTGAAGTAACAAGAATGAATACGGAAGTATCAGAATTTCTCCCTACAAAGGAGCGCATACGTTTTGAACTAAAAGATGATGAATTCACTATTTATAGATATCCTAAATGTAGTCGATTGGGAAGAATTAGTTTAATCGATGATTTAGAAAACTCCTATATTTCAGAACATCTCAATTTTCATGAATGTTATATACTAGAGTTTCTTCAAAATTATTCAAGAATTAGAAGTCTATTAATTGGAGCCAGTAAAGTAAAAAAATCCCAATTAGACGAATTAGAAGAGTCTGAACCGGATTTGAAAAATGATGGTGGCGAAGCCAATGTTGAACTTCATTTAACGCCATCTCTAAATTTGCACGAAATCCAAATCAGTCATCAAAATGGTCGAACGATTGGCACTATTTCTTTTGCTGATGAAACTTTACATTTAATGACAAGCGCTGATATTGTCTTAGTAAAAAGAAAAGATGAGAAAGCCGAAAAGACCAAAATAAAATGAGGAGGAAGTATGAAAGAAAAACTATCTACAGATCATATCGAAGAAAAGTTACAGCCAATCATTGATGATTTGTTATCTATAATTGGTATTTATTATGAATATCGAACGGATAGAGATCTTTTTTATGATGATGCTGTTATCATTCCATCAAATAAAATCAGTCGCTTTTCGGAACTTGAGCCATTTTTAACCATCTTTCAGTCGATCCCTTCCGAAGTTCATATTCCTCTAAAAGCTGATTTGAATACAATTCTCCGTCCAGAAGGGCAACCACTTATTAAAGAAGTTACCTATGATGATGTTGAGAAATATTGTCAAACTTATATTTCAAAGCGCGATCAGTTCCTAAAAAAATATGATAATTTTGTAGATGCCAAAAATATTCCTTGGTTGGATCAATATTTGAGTAATGATATAACCTTACATTTGGCCAATATATCAGATTATGATGCTATGACAGAAACAAAAGACGCAGGGCGAAAAATTACAACGTTAAAAATTGGTAATCAATTGATAAAGATGATAAGCGATGGTCAAATTTTTTCTTTTTGTGGCGATGATAGAGTATTAGATAGCGGTTTGATTAAACTTAAAGACCAATATGCCACTCATGGCATCATCAATTTAAAAAATAAAGATGTCATCATTCAAAATGCTGGTAATATTGCTTTATCAACACAATCGGAAAGTTCTGAAGAACATTCTTTGGTTTTAAAACAAATAAATTTATTTCACTATATTTACTATCGTCAAAGCGTTGACTACATTTCGTCTTTAATTGATGAAGATCTTCAAACAATTTTAAATCATATTTATTATTATCGACCAATCGATTTTTCAATCAAAATTAAATCAGAGATTTTTAAATCGGGAGCATATGATATTTATTTAACGGACCATAAGTTATCAATGACCCATCGTTGGAATGAGCAAGTATATAAATTTTATTTTGATTCCTTTTTTACAGATTATAAATTAATAGCCACAAAAAAACAAACCACTACACCAGTTTGGCCTAGAAAGGGAAGTGTCGATGAAGAAATGGAGTTCTTTCATCTATATCCACAAATTCGGAAACAATTGCTAAAAGAAATTTTTGGTAAAAAAATTGGTAATGCCTTTAAAGGTGAATTTCCCCAAAAAGCTAAACCTGTTGAATTAGATTTAGGATATCCTGAATCATTAAATCTAAATGAAATCACAATTACGAAAATAGATGGTAAAAACATTGGTAAGGTGATGCTTGAAGATAAATGCTTATATCTTGTAACTAGTGGTGAAATAAAGTTGAATACCGATGTTGTCGATTCATTAAAAGTTAAAAGATTAAAATAAAAATGTCAAAAAATGTCAATTCTGTAATTCTCAAAAAAGCGCCATAATATTAATATGATATAATTTTTTTTAGAATAGGAGTGATTAGATGTTTAATAATGGATTAGGTGGATTTAATCCAAATAGTTTTAATACACCATCACATAATTTGCAAACGGGCAATATTGCAGGTCTTAATAAGAATCCAAGTAATGTGGCTGGCGTTAATAATGGTCATCACAATTTAGCGGGAATGAGTAAAATGCCTAGAAGACAAAATCCTTTTAAAAGTGTTTATCGCGACAATAGTGGACCAGCTAAGCAAGTAATGAATTCACAAGGACAAAATATTTTTCATAATGATGCACGCGGCATTAAGAATTAATTACCAGTTATGGTAATTTTTTTTATGATAAAAATAATAATGTAGTTTAATTTTGAAAAGGAGATGAGTTATGAAAATAAAAAATAAACTACTAGTATTTTTAACAATTTTAACATTATTTATACCTAATCTAGTTTTAGCATATTCAAATAAGGTTATTTTAGGTGGAGAAAATGTTGGTATTGAAATATCTTCTAAAGGAATTATTGTCGTTGGATTTTATCAAGTCGATGGTCATAATATGAATAATAATGATATCAAAGTTGGAGATCGCATCATTGAAGTAAACAAAAAAGAAGTAGCAACTATTGATGAAATGGTAAAAGAAATCGATAAAAATCTCAAAGATAATCAAATTGATCTAACATTGCTTCGAAAAAATAAAAAAATTAATACTACACTAAATATCCAAATGGATGAAAATGGTATCTATAAGACTGGGCTATATGTCAAAGATAAAGTAACAGGTATTGGGACAATTACTTACGTTGATCCGACAACATCAATATATGGCGCATTAGGACATGAAATCATTGAAGGATACTCTGGTACTAAAGTTGAAATAAAGGATGGTACTATTTTTTCATCCAATGTAACTGGTATAACGAAATCGACATCCACTAAAACGGGCGAAAAAGAAGCTACTTTAAATGAAGAGATCGTTTATGGCGATATTAAAGAGAATACCGAAAGTGGTATATATGGTACATTTTATGGCATATATGATAATGATGATTTAATTGAAGTAGCAAATAAAGATGAGGTTAGAGAAGGAGAAGCTTTCATATATACCGTTCTAAATGGAAATGAAAAAGAAAAATTTACAATTAATATTGTAAAAATTAATCAAACAACATCCTCTAAAAATATTTTATTTGAAATCACCGACGATGAACTACTAGCTAAAACTAATGGTGTAATCAAGGGAATGAGTGGTAGTCCCATCGTCCAAAACAATAAAATAGTAGGAGCAGTGACTCATGCAATTCAATCAAAGAATGATATGGGTTATGGTATTTTTATAACTACTATGTTAGAAGAAGGAGATAATTAATATCTCCTTTTTTTATGATTAAATTTTTATTTGTTTTAACCTTTTCAAACAAATGAGACTATGTTATCATTATAATTAGAATAAAGGGTGATTAGGATGGATGAGAATAAAGATTTAAATAATAATGTTGAAGGAGTCAGAACACCACAACCAGCTGTGTCTAATGATAATGTCGTTAATGGTGTTCAGGAACCAATCGCGGAAACTGGTGTGCCAGAAGTAGCTGAAGTGGCAATGCCTTCCGTTACAAGTGAAACTGTTATTAATGCTGATGTCAATCAGGCTGTAGCTGAGGAAAATGCTACGATTGATGCTGGTTCCCCAATTCAAGAAGTTAGTGTCAATGCTGATGTTGAGGCCTTTAACACTTTAAAAGAAAGTGAAATTTCGGAGAGTAGTGTCTTTAATAAGAAAGATGATGGCGAAGCTGTCGGTACCGGAATGAAAGAAGGACAGGTTTATGACAATCATAAGAGCGGAACACCAATATTTATGATTATCATGTTAGTACTAGTAATCATCGTAGCTTTCTTTGTTAATGATATTGTTGCTTTCGTCGATAATTTTTTAAATAAGCCACCAGAAGAAGTTTCTTCACCAAAAGATGATCAAGCTAAAACAGTTGATCTAACAAGCATTAGTAAGGCAATGGAAGAGTCAGATTTATTATTCAGTTTTGCCCAGAAACATAATATCAAAGTTGATGTCCAATTTGATGAAAATCACTTGCTTTTAACAACTAACAATTATTTAAACCCTATTGATGGGCAAAAAACTTTACAAGCTCAATACGAATTACAAAATGGTATTTTAAGCGCTAGTTGTGATATAAATAATACTAATTTCTGTCGGGATATGAGTATTATTTTAGTCGAGGAAGTAGCTGTTTTAAATGGTGTTGCTTCTGAAAATTTAGATAAATTTGTCCAAGATAATTTATATACGATGACCATTGATAAAGGTTTTGCTTTTTCCAATAGTGAAGATGGCAATAATACTTATCTAATTGCTACAAATGTCAAATTGAATGTGATTGATTAATATAGAAGGTTTTTCCTTCTTTTTTTCTTTATTATGTTATAATTAATATTGTTGTGGAGGAAGTCTATGAATAACGTTAAAAAGAGAAAAGATTATATAAGTTGGGATGAATATTTTATGGGGATAGCTAAACTATCAGCGATGCGTAGTAAAGATCCTAATACCCAAGTTGGTTCTTGTATTGTGAGTGAGGATAATCGCATTTTATCAATGGGTTATAATGGTGCTCCTAATGGTTTTAATGATGATGAGTTTCCTTGGGGAAGAGAGGGTGAGCGTCTCAATACCAAATATATGTATGTTTGTCACAGTGAATTAAATGCGATTTTGAACTATCGTGGTAATGCCAAAGATTTTGTTGGAGGAAAAATATATGTTCATTATTTTCCATGTAATGAATGTGCTAAGGCCATCATCCAATCGGGAATAAAAGAAGTCATTTATCTACATGCTTACGATTATGATAACCATTCTGAAGAAATGGAGGCCTCAATTCGGATGTTTGAACGTTGCGGTGTCCGTTATCGGCGATTTGAAACCGGTAAGCATGAGCAAATCGTTTTAGATTTAACAGATAAGAGTAGGTGAAAAGATGAAACCGCTAATCGGAATAGTTGGTCGCTGTGGTCTTACTGTGAGCGATGAAGCAAACAACATTAGGGTTCCTGAAAAATATCGCATATGCATCATCGAAGCTGGTGGTGTACCATTTATCATCATGCCACCGCAAAAGGTTGAATATGAGAGTAGCAAACCGAGTGAATTAGAGCATTTAACACTCGAAGAAAAGGATATTTTAATTAGACAATTAGAGCTTTGTGATGGCATTTTGTTACCTGGTGGATTAAAGCGTTTTGAATATGACCTTTTCATTTTAGATTATGCTCTTAAACACGATATTCCTATTTTAGGGATTTGTCTTGGAATGCAAATTATGACAATGCTTGATGTCAATGGACAACAAGTCTTAAATTTAGAAAAGATTGATTCAAACGTCAACCATGCCGCTTATGGCGAAGATTTAGTTCATGAGGTAAATATTTCTAAAGACTCAAAATTATTTCAAATTTTGGGAGTAGACCATTTTATGGTCAATAGTCGGCACCGGATGAAGATTACTGATCCCGGAACTTTTACAATATATGGACAAAGTGGTGATGGTGTCATCGAGTTGATCGAACGCCATGACAAGAAGTTTGCGATTGGTGTTCAGTGGCATCCCGAGATGATGACTTCCTATGACCACCGCCAACAATTGCTGTTTGACAGCTTAGTCAAAGCCGCTAGTGAGGAGTGATATTATGAAAATAAAATATAATTTATTAAAAAAAGAAAAAGATACCAAAGCCCGTTATGGAAAATTGGAGACTAACTATGGAACTTTTGAGACACCGATGTTTATGCCCGTTGGTACGAAAGCTACGGTTAAAATGTTGACCCCAGATGAGTTGTATGCGATGCATGCTGGCATCATTTTATCAAATACCTATCACTTATGGCTTCGTCCTGGGGAAGATTTGATTGCTAAAGCTGGGGGATTACATCAATTTATGAATTATCACGGACCTATTTTGACAGATTCTGGTGGCTTTCAAGTTTTTTCCTTAGCGAAAAATAAAAAGAAAGACATAACGGAAGAAGGAGTTCATTTCAAAAGCCATATCGATGGCAGTAACTTGTTTTTGACTCCCGAAAAATCGATTGCGATTCAAAATAAATTGGATAGTGATATTGCGATGAGTTTCGATGAGTGCCCACCAGCTAGTGCCAGTCACGAGTATTTAAAGAATAGCGTTGAAAGAACTTTGCGTTGGGCAGCGCGTGGTAAAGCCGTTCACAATAATCCGCGCCAAGCACTATTTGGAATAGTCCAAGGTGGGGCGTATGAAGATTTGCGCAAATATTCGGCCATAGAAACGGTCAAAATGGATTTTGATGGCTATTCAATTGGCGGAGTAGCTAATGATGGTGAGAGCAAAGAAGATATGTACAAAGCGATTGATTACTCAATTCCTTATTTGCCCGAAGATAAAGTTAGATATTTGATGGGAGTCGGTGAACCAGTTGATATCATTGAAGGCGTAAAAAGAGGAGTTGATCTATTTGATTGTGTTCTATCAACTCGCATTGCTCGTCACGGGAATGCCTTTACGCGTCATGGCAAAATTAACCTAAAAAATTTAAAATTCAGAGAAGATTTCACTCCCGTTGAGAGCAGTTGTGATTGTTATTGTTGTCAGAACTTTACTAAGGCCTATATAAGACATTTGTTACTAGCCGATGAAAGCCTAGGACAGCGTCTTTTGTCAATTCACAATACGCGCTTTTTAATTAAAATGATGGAAGAGATTCGTGAAGCTATCCAAGAAGATCGTCTTCTCAAATATTGTGATGAATTTTTGAATAAATATAATAGTAAGGAAGTAGAAGGTGAAGAATGTGAAAACAGTTGAGTATAAACCACAAGGAGTTTGTTCCCAAAAAATGATTGTCGAATGTGATGATCAAGATGTCATTACTAAAGTCCAAATCGTGGGTGGATGTCCCGGAAATACTTTAGGTGTAAGCAAACTTTGTATTGGTAAAAAAGTTGATGAAGTGATTGACTTATTAGAAGGAGTAAAATGTGGTATGCGTCCAACTTCTTGTCCTGATCAATTGTCTAAAGCTTTAAAACAATTAAAAAAAATTGATGAGTAATTTGGAGTGAAGATTATGTATTGTGAAAAATGTCATACTAAAAACAGTAAAAAGGCAAATTACTGTTGTAAATGTAAGCATAAATTTACTGATGAGGAAAAGAAAAAAGCTAGTGAACAGGGTTTCGTTCCTTTTTTGAAAAAGATGAAAGAATTAGTTGGTTACTTTAAATTGGATTTCATTTTTGAAAGTAAAATATTTCGTGCCTTAGTCATTGTGGCTATTATTGGCTTGGGTCTATATAACTATTGGATGATGGGAAGCGATATAAAAATTTTGTACAGTGATTCCTATTTGACACAATATAATGAAGAATTAGATACGTATTACATAATGGTTGATAAAGACGCTTATCACAATAATGGTGATCAAGTCCAAGTCTATTTCTACATTCCGGGAAGAATGGAAAAACTACAAATGAATCTATATGAAAAAGATGGTGATATCATCGAAGAAAAAGAAATATCGCGTAAGGATGATATCATTTTAAAAGCTAATACTAATGGAAATAATTATTATTTATTGGCCGATAAAGATGATTTAGATGAAAGCTTAAAAATTTATGTTTATCTTTATTCAAAGGAGAAATAATTATGAGCAAAAAGAAAAAAATTTATTGTATCCATTGCGGTAAGGAAAATGTTGAAACGGATAAAAAATGTGTTTCCTGTTCCAAACCTCTCCACGTTAAAGATCATGAATTCTTTGAATATGTCGTCGATGAATGTTGGGATAACTACGTTGGTGAAACCTATGAACGCATTAAGACGTTCATAACGAAGTTTGTTCAAAAATACTTCTATGGAATAGTCGTTACAGCTTCAGTTGTCTTTACCGGAGTTGGTGTATATTTGAATTGGTCTAACAATAATCAAAGCCATATAATTCCTAGTCAGCCCCTTAGCATTTTTAATGACTATGAAATGCTTGAAGGTTGTTGGCATGGTGAAGAAGTCTTTGATGAAAAATATGATAAGTTTTATCGCGACTGGTATGTGCGTTATGATGATAAAGGTAATGGTGATGTCATAATTACTTCTGCTACATCTCTTTTACCAGCAACTCAAGAAATTATGCCGCTTAAGTACCGTGTCTTTACAAGCGATGGTGCTAAGTATTTAGAGGTTGGAAGTAAATATACTACATCAGGCGAATTAACTTGGGATGGTGATGATAATTTCTCTGTCTACAAGGATGAAATATATACTTATAAAAGTCAACGCATATCTTGCGATGATATGCCTAATGAAGGTTATGTTCCTCAATATCTCATCGATACCTTTGGTGAGAATCCTCAGATAAACGTTTACAAAAATTAAAAAATAGGTTGATCCTATTTTTTTTGATTGATGCCCAAGATGCTACTAGCGGTAGCAACGACGATGATGAAAAGATAAGTAACAAGTGATATAATGCCAATCTTCTGCGCCGTTAATAAACTTAAAATGAGGGAGGCGACGGTTATGATGCCACCTAAAGCTAATCCACTGATATAGGCTTTATTACTACTTTTTAGACCGAGATAAAAGCCCGTTATAAAAGTAGCTACAGTTAAAGATAAAAATTCGACTATGCTTACTGATTTATAAGTTAAAATGTCTTTGTCATAGAGAATGGTCATAATTAAACTTGCGACTAAAATAATGCTAGTAAAGATCGCTAGACCTTTTAAAAAGTTTTTATATATCATTTAATCACCTAATAAATTTTATTCTTTGTATAAAAATATATGAATTATTCATAATATATTTGAGATGATTTTATGGAATATATGACTGTTTTATTTCGAACTTTCTTTTTTTATGCTTTTATCACTTTGATTTATCGTTTTATGGGGAAAAGAGAGATTGGTCAATTGGGCATTGTCGATTTGATCGTGTCGATTTTAATAGCCGAACTAGCTGCGGTTTCTATTGAACAACGTGATGAATCGATATGGTTATCGATCATTCCCATTTTTTTACTTTTAGTCATTCAAGTAGGAATGAGTTATATATCTCTAAAAAGTGATAAGATTCGGAGTTTATTTGATGGTGATCCCTCTGTAATCGTTGATCACGGAAAGATCAATGTCAAAGAAATGATCAAGCAGCGTTACAACATGGAGGATCTATTGACACAACTTCGTGAAAAACATATTCGCAGTCTTGAAGAAGTCGATTATGCCGTTTTAGAAAATAGCGGTAAACTATCGGTCTTCAAGAAAGATACCAAACTTTTAGGACAATATCCTTTGCCAGTCATTCTCGATGGCAAAATTGATTATGCGGTTTTAAATCATATTGGAAAGAATGAGGAGTGGATTGTCAAGACGCTTGCCAAAGACCAGTTAGCACTATCGGATATTTTCTATGCCTCTTATCATGACAAAAAATTATTTCTGATAAGATATGATGAATTAGAAAAATAATGTCAATAGACATTTAAGTTAATTTACATATATTACTTCCCATGTTATAATGGTTTTAATAATATGGGAGTGATAGAAGTGAGATTTTGGAAACATATCGATAAATGGTTACTTTTTATTACAATCTTACTTTTTGCCATTGGAACAATTATGATTTTTTCAGCTTCCAATGTCTCTTTTTATATGCGTTATGCATCTAGCCCATATCGTTTCTTATTTCGTCAGATAATGATTTTAGGTTTTGGATTTCTGATCAGTTGCGCGATTGTTTTCATCAATATAAAGACGACGAGTAGTGTATCTTCATTGATTACGACGGGACTAATGATATCGCTACCACTTTTATTTTTCTTCGGAGTGGAGAGTAATGGTGCTAAGAGCTGGTTCGATTTGGGATTTTTCAATTTTCAACCGAGTGAATTTTTAAAAATATTTATCATCATTTGGTTAGCAAAGTATTATGATAATCGTGATAATTTGACTTCATATGGCAAATCGCTATTTCCCATTTTTATATGTGTCATCGCTTTTATCGCTATTGTATTACAACCCGATTTAGGAACCGCTATCATTTTTGCATCTATTGTTGGCATAACCTTTTTGCTTTCACCGGTGGACAGAAAAATCAAAATGCGCATTGTTAAAGTGGTAGGAGGAAGTGCTGTCGTCGGTATTCTAATCTTAGTGGTAGCTGGTAAATCCATTCTTTCACCACGACAAATGGCGCGGATTACGAGTGTATTTCATAGTAGTCCTTGTAGTGAGGCTAGTTATTATACTGATGGTAATCAAGTTTGTAATGGGTATATTGCGATCAATAATGGTGGCTTGATGGGAAGAGGCTTAGGTAACAGTATTCAAAAGTATTTGTATTTACCAGAAGCTCATACCGATTTTATTTTCTGCATTATCATTGAGGAATTAGGGTTGTGGTTTGGTATTTTTATCATTGTGTTGTATATGGTTTTACTTTATCGCATTATTAAAATAGGGCGCCGAAGTCTCAATAATCGCGATGCTTTAATCTGTTATGGATGTGCCTTTTATATCTTTGTCCATATCGCCGTCAACTTGCTCGGAATCTTTGGCTTAATTCCAATGACCGGTGTCCCATTACCTTTTATGAGTTATGGTGGTAGTTATACTTGGTGTTTGATGTTTGCCTTGGCCATCGTCGAACGCATCAATTATGAAACAAGTGTGGTCAAAGAAAAAGAAATGTTAGGAAATCAAAAAAGAAAAAAATAATAATCTCCTTAGAGGAGGTTTTTTTATGATCAATAGTATTAGTGAATTCATTTATTTTAATAAGAAAAAAATTTTTATCGTTTTTTTAGTGCTTCTTGTTGGCATTGGTGGTGGTATTTACTATTTATGTTATGACGATTTAATCGTCAATTCAGAAGAGGAAACCGTTGTTGAAGAAAATAAGGATTTAGTCATTGAAAAAAAGGAAGATATTGTAAAAGAAGAGCCAAAAGAGGAAAATGCTTGTTTTTTTGATATTAAAGGACAGGTCAAAAATCCTGGTGTTTACTCCCTTAGTTGTAGTGGTCGTGTCATTGATGCCATTGCCAAAGCAGGTGGTTTAACCAACGACAGTGACACCAGTGTAATCAATCTCAGCAAAAAGATTGAGGACGGGATGGTCATCATCATATATAGTAAACAAGAAGTTGAGAAATATTTAGAATCACTCAACCAAGAAGAAGAAAAAAAGACCATTTGTGAAAACGGAAAAATTATCAATGATGCTTGTGTGAATAACAATAGTGATGCCGACCATAACGCTAATAATTCGTCACTGATCAATATCAATACTGCCAGTTTAGAACAATTGATGACTTTGACGGGTATTGGTGAGAGTAAAGCTAAACAGATTATCGCGTATCGCGAGAAAACACCATTTACTAAGATTGATGATCTCATGTTAGTTGATGGAATAGGGGAAAGTATCTATTCTAAGATTAAGGAAAATATTACTGTGTGATTATTGGTATTATGCCTTGTTCTTCGTAGCCGTCATCTATGTTCTAATAAGAATTAATAATCCCGTTTTGACTAAAGACCTAACAAGTACTAAAACTTTTGAGGGAATCGTAACTGATGTGTACATTGATTCTGAAAAAATGGTTATTGATGTTCAAAATGGTGAAAAGATAAGAGGAACGTTCTATTATGAAGAAATGGTAGAGGATATAAGCCTTGGTGATAGAGTTACTATTTCTGGTGATATATCGCAACCAAAGAAAAATACTAATCCCAATTTGTTCAATTATCAAAATTATTTAAAATCGAATAAAATTAATTGGGTGATGACTATTTCTTCGATTGCGAAAGAAAAGGAAAATACAAATATTTTATATGGATTGAAGCATTCTATCCGAAAAATAATCGCGACGAATCCTATCGCTTCATATCTATACCTTTTTATTCTAGGTGATAATCGCTATTTGGATACCAATATCAAAAATAGTTATCAAAATTTAGGCATAAGTCATTTATTTAGTGTCTCTGGTATGCATATTTCTATTTTAACAACGATTGTGTTGACACTTTTGAAGAAAATTCATTTGAGCGAAAACAAATGTTATTTGGGAACGTGTCTCATAACGGGATTATATATGTTTTTAGTCAATTTTTGTCCTTCCGTTTTGCGAAGTGGCATCTTTTTTATTGGCTTGACCATTAATAAGATTTATTATTTTTATGTTAAACCGATTAATATATTATTATTGACCATTAGTTTCATCCTTTTCCTAAATCCCTTTATCATTTATAACACGGGCTTTTTGTATTCAAGTATCATTACAGCATCACTGATTATTTTTGGCCATTTGATCAATACTTGTCATCACTATCTTTCAAAATTATTGATGACTTCGACAATAGCTTTTGCTTTCAGCTTTCCCGTCGCTCTTTACAGTTCCTTTCAAATCAATCTTTTAACCATTTTTTATAATTTATTATTTGTACCATTAATATCGCTAATCGTTTTTCCCATGTCCTTGTTATGCCTTGTTTTTCAACCATTATCTTTGGTGTTAAAAGGAATTTTGGCAATCACAGAAAGTTTAGCGATCTTCTGTAGTAGATTTAACACAAATATCATTTTTATGCGTCCAAGCCTTTTAATGGTTTTCATTTATTATCTTTTCTTATATCTAATCTTTAGATATCGCAAAAAAATAGTTTTATCTATTTTCATAGTAATAATTATTGGCCATTACAATTATAATAGTCTATTTCCCAGTGACTATATGCTGACGATCGATATTGGTCAAGGCGATAGTATTTTATTACACAGTGGTAATGTCAATGCCTTAATTGATACAGGTGGCAAGATAGCTTCCCAACAGAATCTTGCCGAACAAGTGCTGATTCCGCTTTTTAAATCATTGGGCATTCGCCAACTTGACTATCTATTTTTGACTCATGGCGATTATGATCATTTGGGCGAAGCAAACAACTTGATAGAGCAGTTTAAGGTAAAAAGAGTCTATTTTAATGAGGGAGATCTAAATGATAATGAGAAACGAGTCATTGCTACTTTGAAAGAAAAAAAGATTTTTTATGATATCGGTGGCGAAGGGAAGTCTTATAAAGTCGGGAAATACCATCTTTATTCTCTAAATACTGATTTGCAAGAGGAAAATGACAGCAGTCTCATTCTATATGGGAAGCTTGCTAATTATTCTTTTATCCTAATGGGCGATGCCAGTCGAAAAAGCGAAGAAGTTCTTTTACAAAAATACGCATTGCAGCCTGTTGACATATTGAAAGTTGGACATCATGGTTCGCGTACTTCCTCAAGCGAAGCATTTATAGATGCCTTGAGACCCAAATATGCTCTCATATCTTGTGGTATTGATAATAAATTTAAGCATCCACATCAAGAAACTGTAAAATTATTGGATGAGTATGGCGTCAAGACTTATGTTACCAGTAGTGATGGTGCAATATGGATAAAATTTCAAAAAAATGTAACATTTTCAACGTTTGGGACATAATATATATTAACGTTAATGATTTTAACGTTTACATAGATTGAGAGCAAAAAAGCTCTCTTTTTCATTTTTTTCTTTATTGTTTTGAATAAATGTGTTAGAATTTAATAGTAGTGAAGTAGGAGGTATATTATGAAATCAATCAATGTCAGTCTAAATGATGAAGAATTCGTAAATATTATATCTGACATATTGGCTAATAAAGAGTTTCAAAAGTTAGCTAATTATACCCATCATAATAGTAATAGATTACAACATTCCATTAATGTGTCATATGACGCTTATAAGTTGTGTAAAAAGTTAAATTTAGATTATAGAAGTGTTTCACGCGCTGCGTTATTACACGATTTCTTTTTAATAGATAATTATGCAATTAATAGACGAAATAGACTTAAAACTTTAATGATGCATCCACGTTATGCTCTTGAGAATTCCTTGAAGTATTTTGAGTTATCTGATATGGAAAAAAATATCATTGTCACCCATATGTTCCCTTTGGGATTGGATATACCAAGATACAAAGAAAGTATATTAGTCGATTTAGTAGATGATTATGTTGCGATTAGAGAGTCTTATCAAGCTAAAAAGAACGAGATTGGATCTGCTGTCAGTTTCTTAGCAATTTTTATTGTAAATTTTATATCAACATTTAGATAATGAGGTGTAAATATGAAAAAGAAGTTACGATTAAAATTACCATTTCGAATCATTTTAACTGTATTAGCCATAATTTTAATTGTGACTTTATATTTTCCTAGTCGAAGTATTTATAAATTGATGAAACACGACTATAGTTTATTATCTAGTATTGCGATATATCGCGCTGATTTATATGATGAATTAATAAAAGAAGACTATAGTAAAACGATTGATAAATTTATCAGAAATAAAGATTTTGATATCGACGATTATGAGACTTATCTCGATATTGAATATTATGATCGCCCCAATTTTTTAACCAATACGAAAAAGCTTCTCGAAAAAAAATATACGATTGAAGATATAAATAAAATAAATGCTAAATTGAGTGATGAATTCTATCAAAAATTATTTGATGAATATATTTATGATATTGGTAAATATTTAGATGTTCAGTATTTTAAAGAAGAAAATTTTGAGCGTTATAAGGCCTATTTCAATGGTAACTATGAAAAGACGATTTTATATGTCAATATCGATTTGGATAAAGAGGATTATACGGATACAACTATAACGAATGAGTTCTCAAATACCATTTTGATCAATAAACATCACGGGATTGGGGAAGATTTCAAAGTTCCAGATTTGACCGCTATCGCGAGTGATTGTACAGAGGACGAAAACTATATGTCCAAAGAGGCAGCGGAAGCTTTTGAAAAGATGTGTCGTGATGCGCGCAAACAGGGTTACGATATTTTAGCTAATTCTACTTATCGCAGTCTTGAAGTTCAAGAAGGTACATGGAATTATTATTTGAATCTATATGGGATTAGCTATAACAATAGGTATGTGACAAAACCTGGTTATTCAGAGCATCATACGGGATTGGCGGTAGATATAAAAAGTGCGCATAGTGCGGTGTTTAAAAACTCAAAGGAATATCCGTGGGTCCTAGAAAATTGTTATAAATACGGATTTATTCACCGCTATCCCGAATCAAAAGTCAGTATCACCGGAATATCTTCTGAGACTTGGCATTTCCGTTATGTCGGAGAAGAAATAGCTAAATACATATATGAAAACGGTCTCAGTTATGAAGAATACTATGCGATGTTTTTGGACAAATAGGAGGTTGTTATGGAGTTTTTAGATAATGATAATGATAAAGGAATATATTGGGTTGTCTTCTTTGTCATTTTATTAATAATGGCTATTGTTGGGTACAAGTTTGTCTTCAGTTATCATAAACCAAAGGATGAAAACAAAACTGATGAAGAATTAGCTGAGGGATTTAAATTTGATGATTATAAAGGAACTTGGGTGTTGTATGGTGATGAAGACAAAGTCGTTCAAGAATTAAGAATTAATATCGTTGATGGATCAACACTAACTTTTGATTATTCTATCGAAGAAATTGTCTCTTTTGAAAGTAAAACTGCGGAATTAGAAGATAATGTGGCTACTTTTGATATTGAAGATAGTGATTCAGAAATGAATATTAGTGGACGCTTGATTTTTAGAAATGATAAAATTTTCCTCGTTATCACATCAGCCAATAGTAGTGACATTTCATTGGGAACCATTGAGTTCAGTGAAAAAATGGATAATGAAGTTTAGTTAAATATTATGATGAAAATAAGAGATGATTATGTGATTAATATGATATCGTAATCATCTTTTTTCTTTTTTGTTTTGGATATTTATGATATCTATTGTTTGATTTATTCTTTTTTGTGGTATACTTATTTTAGAAAGGCATAAAAGTGTGAGAAGTATGAAAAAAGAAATTAATAAAATAGTTAAAAAAGAGCTTATTTCTTTAGTCGTTCCTTGTTACAATGAAGAAGAAGCTCTACCATATTATTATGAAGCAATGAATAAATTATCTAAAGAATTAGAACAAGAGATAGAGTTTGTCTTTGTCGATGATGGAAGCCGGGATAAGACACTTGACGTCTTAATAAATTTAGCCAAAAAGGACAAAAGAGTGAAGTATATCTCTTTTTCAAGAAATTTTGGAAAAGAGGCAGCTATGTATGCCGGATTTGAAAACGCTACCGGTGATTATGTGACAACAATGGACGCTGATTTACAAGATCCACCAGAATTATTGAAAGAAATGATAAAAGGAATAAAAGAAGAAGGTTATGATTCAGTGGGGGTTAGACGAGTAACTCGTAAAGGAGAACCACCAATTAGGAGTTTCTTCGCCAGATGTTTTTATCGCTTAATCAATAAAATGAGTTCAACTGAGATGGTTGATGGAGCAAGAGACTATCGTTTAATGACGCGACAGATGGTTAACGCTTTGTTAGAGTTAAAGGAATACAATCGTTATAGTAAAGGATTATTCAGTTTTGTGGGATTTAAAACCAAATGGTTAGAATATGAAAATGTTGAAAGGGTAGCAGGAGAGACAAAATGGTCTTTTTGGAAATTGTTTAAATACGCTATTGAAGGAATCGTTGCTTTCTCAACAGTGCCACTTGTCATCGCATCTTTCTTAGGTGTTGTGTTGTGTTTTGTAGCAATTCTATTTGTAATCATAATCATCGCTCGAACCCTAATTTGGGGTGATCCGGTTAGCGGTTGGCCAAGTCTTGCATGCATCATTATTTTTATTGGCGGATTACAGCTCCTATGCATTGGAGTCATTGGTGAATATCTATCTAAAACTTACTTAGAGACGAAGAAAAGACCAATTTACATCGTCAGAGTTGACAATTTACAAAAATAATTTCAAATAACTACATATTTTGTTATAATGTAGTTATGTCCTCGTAGCTCAGCAGGATAGAGCAATCGCCTCCTAAGCGGTCGATGCTGGTTCGAGTCCGGCCGGGGACACCAGATAGATACCAAGCTCGGACTTCTATAGTTCGAGTTTTAATATATTTGAAAATATGTTATAATAATTCATAAATTTAAATTGATTGTTTGTCGATTCAGAAAACACACTTGCATATTGACAGGTTAATATGAAGCTTAATTAGAAATTTTTTTTATAAAAAAATTAAAAAATTGAATGTTACAAAACTATTAAAGGGGAGTTAATATGAATCAATTAAAACAAATAGAAAATTTAATTAAAAGAAATCAATCAGAATGCGGTTTTAATACTTTATATCCTTTTACAACAGAAAATATAGATGGATATATAGACTTATTTGATTTAAAAAACAAATCACTTTTAACATTAGGTTCATCTTCAGATCAAGCTATTAATGCTGGATTATTAGGATGTAACAATATTACTATATTTGATATTTGTCCATTAACTAAATTTTATTATTATTTAAAATTGGCATCTTTATTATCCCTTGATCGAGAAATGTTCTTACGTTTTCTATGTATAACTAATTATAGAAAAAACACGTCTAGTAATCCTAATTTATATAAAAAGAATATATTTGATAAATTAAATGAAACATTAAATAGTCTTGATTATGAGTCATATGTGATATGGGATTATTTATTTAACAAATATGGAAGTAAGGAAATTAGTAGATTGTTTACTATTGATGTTAATCAAGTGGATAGTATTATTGGATGTAATAGATATTTAGTTGATGATGATATGTATCGATTAGCCAGAAAAAAGATGCCAAATGTTGATATAAAATTTATTGAGGGAGATGTTTTATCTCCAAATATTAATGAAAAATATGATAATATTTGGCTTTCAAATGTTGGAAAGTATCTAACTGAGGAAGAAATTAGTATAATGATAGAAAAAATGGCTAGTTTATTAAAACAAAATGGTAGGATGCTAATGAATTATTTTTATTCTACTGATATACCTTACAAATGTGAAAGTGCTCTTAATAGTTGCAATTATGAAAAAATAATAATTAGTGGCGAACCATTAAACATTGTTGATAATAGTGTGTTGGTATACCAAAAAAGTAAACTAGTTGTTGGTGTTATAATGATATAAAGTTATTAAACATCAAGAATAGAAAAAATTAGTTTGAAAAGTATTAGTTGTTATACTCCTTCTCTTAGGACATCATTAGGAAATCTGTTCGAACTATTTGAACTTTAGTGTAGAGAACTTGCAAAAAGTTCTCTTTTATGTTACTATGAATTTGTCAAGGAAACTTGCATAAAATAAAAAGGGGAGACTTAACTTTGCCGAGTTGAGTACTTGCCCTTAAGTGGTAAGCACTTAATCTATGATAGATTGAGTGCTTTTTCTTTTACATAGAATACTATATTACAAAAATAAAAAGTAAAGCTATTATTAAAAAGATAATAAGAATATGTGATAGGATTAAAAAATCTTTCTAAACCATATTATCAGCTTTTTTCCTTTTAGAAGTTGGCGAGCACTTAACTATTAAATATTCTAATAAAAAAATATATAAAACATTTATTCTTTATAAAATGTATAAAGAAAGTGAAACTTTTTCGCTTTTGAATTAGTTACTATAGTGAAAGGCTTTTCAAAGAAAGGAGATTTATGATGAACGAGGAATACACAAGAATATTTAATCTCTTTAAAAATGATATTTATCGTCTAGCATTTAGTTACACTAAAAACTATTTGGATTCTGATGACATAGTACAATCTGTATTTATCAAATTATATAAAAATTTTGATAAATTTGAAGATGACACAAGTATCAAAAAGTGGTTAACGAGAGTAACGATAAACGAATGTAAAACTTTATTTTTATCTGCATGGAAAAGAAAAATGTTTCCTATAACTGATAAAGAAGAAAATGTTGTAATGGATCAGCAAAAGGATTCAAGTCTCATAGATGCATTATTTCAACTACCAAAAAAATATCGTATTGTTTTGTTCTTATTTTACTATGAAGATTATAAAATAAAGGAAATTTCAGAAATATTAAATGTTAAAGAGGCAACAATCAAGACAAGATTAACTCGTGGTAGATCTCTACTTAAAAATATGCTTAAAGGAGGCATTCAAAATGAATAAGAAATTTAAAGATGAATTTGCAAACATCTGTATTTCTAATGAATTAGAAAGGAAAATTTTTGATATGATAAGTCAAAATAAATCAAAGAAAAAAGGATGTACAAGGTTAGTGTATGTAAGTTTGAGTGCGATTATAGTATGTACTTTATCTTTATCAGTAATATACGCAAAGGAAATAAAGCAATTCTTCGAAAATTGGCCATCCAGTATAGAATTTAAAAACGGAGAAAAAGAAACAATAATTGAAAATGGTATTTTTAAAAAGATACCAACCACCGCCAAAATAGTAAAAAACGATAATATGCTTGAAATGACAGAAAATGAAATCGAGGCTATGCTAGGTTTTAAAATCCTCGGCTATGATAATGTGACAAGTAATAAAATGGCCTATAATACAGAATTAAATGAAGATGGAACAATAGGAAGAATTGATATTTGGTATCCAAGCTTTATTTATAAAAGTGAAGACCAATTTATATCAGTATCTATTTCGATGTTGAATGAGAATGCTGATAGTGGCTATGTTTATGCTTTTCAAGAGGGTTTAGATGCAACAAGTGAAAAAGAGTTAGACAATACGTATATTTCTGATAATTTGGGGGTTAAAGTTATTATGTACTCTAATGATTGGAGCGATGAGAGACTAACCGCAACATTCTGTTATGATAATATTTTATATGAAATGATTGGGAAAAATTCAACCAAACAGGAAATGAAAGACATTATCGAAAACTTACACTTATAATTATCTAAAAAGGCTATATATTAAGAAATATTCAAAAATTCGGAGGTTTCATAAAAATAATAAATTGATCAATATTTGTATTAATTCGTTAAGCAAATAAAAATTTTTAGATATTTAAGCCAATGCCATTTTTATATAGGTAGATTTTAGCAACAACCATTTGTTTCTTTTTAATTGTTTTATTTTTTTTTATGATATGTTACAATGAATTTAATAGAGAATAAAAAAGATATATATAGTAGGAGGTAGGAGAAAAAATGGAAACAGGAAGATTAATTGTTGTTGAAGGGGCTTGTGATGGTGTTGGTAAGACAACACAATACGAATTATTATGTGAGCGTTTTGAAAAAGATAATTATAAAATCGCTCATCATCATTTCCCGTCATATGGAACTTATCAAGGAGTACCGGTAGAACGATATTTAAGTGGTGAATTTGGAAATGCAAAAGATTTATCACCATATTATATTAATAGTTTATATGCTGTTGATCGTGCAATTACTTGGTTAACAAAATTAAAGCCTCTTTATGAAGAGGGGAGAATTGTCTTGCTTGATCGCTATACGACATCGACTCTCATCTATCAGGCGGCATTAATTGACGATATTGATGAAAAAAACAAGTTTATCAATTATGTTATTGATTTTGAGTATAATAAACTAGGTATAAAACCTCCAGATGATGTCATTTTCTTATATGCACCATTTGATTTGGTAAATAAAATACGAATGATGCGTAAACAAAATGACGGTGTTAAGAATGACATTCACGAAAGAGATTTAGATTATATGCATAAGGTCTATGAAAACGCTATGTATATAGCCGATTATTTAGAGTGGGATAAAGTGCGATGCGATTATAATGGCCAAATGCGTCCTATTAATGATATCCATGAAGAAGTATACAGCAAGGTAAAAAAATTGGAAAAATGATAATTGGATCATTTTTTTATTTTTTGGTTTTAAATCCCAGTAGAAAAAATAAGTTGTTAGTGTATAATAGTGTCAAGTTTTAAACTTAATTAATTGTAAATATAGTTGAAAAGAGAGGATTGTGAAAAATAAGTGAAAAAAATTTGTCGGAATGATGCTTTAATGCTTTGTTTATTTGGGAAAGTTATGCTATAATTTAAGTAGATGTATCATATAATAATTGATTGATACTACAAAAAAGATAAAGGGAGAATAATATGACAAAAAATACTTTAAAACTACAAAGTGATAAGACAACAATAATAGGTTTGATTGCTTGCGTTGTTATTGCAATCATAATTGTTTTACTATTGGCGAAAGGATGTACAAAAAAGACGAAGTACACCATTACGTTTGATCCGGATAATGGTCAAACGGTTACTTCTGTTACTGTAAATGAAGGAGATAGAGTTGAAAAGCCAACTGATCCAATTAAAGATGGACATACCTTCATTGGATGGTATGATGGTGATATGATTTTTGACTTTGAAATAAAAATCAATGATAACTATTCTTTAAAAGCTAAATGGAATTCAGAAACGGAAACAGATGAGTTAGTTTTGGACGAAACTGAATTAACAATGATGAAAGATGATATGCATAAATTGATGATATCTAAGTTGCCAGATGGCGTTGAAAAAAGCGATTTGATTTGGGCTTCAAGTGATGAAGACGTTGTAACAGTAGATGAAGAAGGTAATCTAAAGGCCATTAAGGATGGTAAAGCTACAATTACCATCAAGACAAAAGACGGAAAATATTCTGTTAGCTGTGAAGTAACCGTATCTGCAGATGCAGCTGAAGTTGAAAGTATTTCCATTGATGGAAGTACGCAAGTATCAGTTGGTAAGACAATCAAGTTATCAGTTAAATATAATCCAAGTAATGCTATTAATAAAGGTGTGACATGGAAGAGTAGTAATACTTCTGTTGCTACAGTTGACGAAAATGGTAATGTTAAAGGTAAAAAAGCCGGTACTGCTCGCATTACCGCAACCAGCAGTAATGGAAAGTCAGCTACAATTATCATTACTGTTAAAGGTGAGTCTAGTAGCGAAAAACCAAAGCCTGATGTTGCTGTAACGGGCATCAAGGTTACTGGTGATACAAAAGTAGCAATTGGTAGTACTATTGAATTAAAAGCGACAATTGAGCCAAGTGATGCCACTAATAAAAATGTGACTTGGAAGAGTGAACAAACAAATATAGCCACCGTTGATGAAAATGGTAAAGTTAAAGGTGTAGCTGCTGGAAAAGTAAAGATTACCGCAACTAGTAATAATGGTAAATCAGACAGTATTGAAATCGAAGTAGTAACAGTGCCAGTTGATAGTGTATCTATTTCTGGTCCTACTTCAGTATATGTCGATGAAAGTATTCAATTAAAAGTTAGTATTCAACCAGGTAATGCCACTAATCAAAAAGTGACTTGGTCAAGTAAAAATACAGAGATTGCTACAGTTGATGCCAATACCGGTAAAGTAACTGGTAAAGCTGAAGGAACAGCTGAGATTGTCGTAACGACTGATGATGGTCAAAAAACGGCCACTTACAAAGTAACAGTTGAAGAAAAACCAGCTAAATATGAATTTGTTTTGACTCCAGAAATTATGGCAGCAACTGGCGGTATTTCACAGTACCATATTTCTGTTACTAAAGATGGCGTTGATTTCAATGGATATACAATGTTTGAATATAAAGGTCAATGGCGCCCAAGACAAAGTGGTACAATTGAACAAGGACTCATTGATAAATCTGTTACTAAAGTGCAACTAAGATTGAATAATGGTAAAACAGTAGAAGCTACAGTTAGATATGTAGAATAAAGAAAGGAAGGAATGTAGATGAAAAAATATGGAAAAGGATTAGCCCTCGCAGCTTTGACATTCTTATTTTCATTAACACCAGCTCTAGCTAAAGAAATGACTTTAGACGAGCTAGGAAAAGAAATTCAGCGAGTGAATCCTTATCCTGGTTATGCTTATGTAGTTGGTGAATATGCTTTTACATCAACACATACATTGACGACACAGGATTTGATGCTTGCTGCGAAGACAATTAAGACAACAGCGGCTGACAAGTACACTGATCAAGATCCAATCTATGGTAAGATGACCATTCATACTTTGATACCAACTTATAGTCCTGATACAGGAGAACTTCAAAATTGGAGCGTTGGAACAAATTATTTAGGTGACACAACCTTAGATTTGAGCGGCTCTAAAAAGATAAACATCAGTTATATCGATTATCAATTTGTCAAGGAAGATACTAAGATGAGCGTCAGTGTGGATGATGTTGACGATACTTACAAGAACAAATTAAATGCGAAATATGGTTTTAATGGTAATGCTGAAAACAGCGAAGAATTAAGTATTGATGCGGAGACAAACAAACTTACTGGTTTATTATTTAAAAATACTCAGGTCAAAAATATAGCTGGAAGTGATAAGACAGATTATTACTTTGCGTTTAAAATAAATGTTCCTAATATAAAAAATGAAACAACGATAGTTGTTAAACAAGGAACTAAGAATCTTATCGATACAACTTACGAAGAGTTTGAAAGTGAATTAAAAACAACAGATAGTGTCGTTTTATTAGTACCCGTCAAATCCGATGCAACTGATAAAAAGATAACAGTTACCGTCGATTTAGATGGTGATGCTGAAATTTATCGTGAAGCAAGTTATGAATTGGATTGGAGTGATTTGGAGTTCCAAGAAGATTCTAAAGCTAAATTTGCTTTAACTATTCCGGAATTAGATAAAACTGATTTGAAAAATTGGGGATATATAGTACCTGCTGACGATTATAAATTTGCCGATGAAAGCACTGATAAAAATCTTAAATTAACAGGTAAAATAATTCAACAACACACTAATCCTAAAGTATTTAGTGATGAAGGGGAGGATGGTTACTATTTTGCTTTCAATATAACTCCTGAAAAAGTGCTTGAGGGACTTAAAGTAACTATTCAAGGTAAATTGACAAAAATCTTTACAGCTACTGATTTTGGATCTGGTAATATGACTCATCTTTTCAAATTAGATGAAAATTGTAAAAAAGGTGAAGATAAATCGGCTTGTAAATTAGATATTACTGTTGATTTAGATGGTGATGGTAAAGAATATATTGCTACTAAATATACAATTGAATATGGTGATGTCATATTCGAGAAAAAGACTAAAGGTATAGTCAAAGGAATTGATGAAACATCTGAAAGTCAATTAGAAACAAATTATGGTTGGACCAAAGAAGCTGACTATGCTCCCGTATTTGAAGCTACTAATGATAATGTAAAAGTTACTGGTTTCATACCAATCGTTGATAAATTAACTAAAGATAATGTTTTTGGTAAAGATCATTTGACTGGTTACTATTTAGCCTATGTACTTCAATTTGAAGAAGCAGCTACCGATAGTACGACAATTAAATTCATCAAACACGGTAGTGATGAAGAAAAAATTATAACTGGTGCATCTAGTTTTGATAAAGATAAAAAAGAACTATATATATTAAGACATTTGCATCCAGATGATTCAAATAAGACTTTTGAAATTGAAATTGATATGGATGGTAGTGGGGAAGAATATGCTCCTACAAAGATTACGATTGATTGGACTGAACTTGTTTTAGAAAAAAATTCTGAATTAGAAAAGGCAAGTCTTGCTACTCAAGATAATATAAGTGACGAGGATTATGGTGATTTTACAAGTTGGAATTTTGATTTTTCTAAAAATGATTTAACAATTCATCCACTTACGCCAACTGCCGAAAATGATGCTGGTTACAAACTTGCTGGTACAGTTCGTGAACAAAAGGAAGTTACAGCTTTCTCTGGTGAGACAAAATCTGGATATTATGTACCAATTGCTATTAAAGTACCTGTAGAACATGCTTCTAAGGCAACATTTAAATTGCTTTCAACTAAGAATGGCGATGCTTGGGTAGATGTTCCTAGTACAGAAATTCATGAAAATACTTTAGCAGTATTATTTGCTGTATATAGTGATGCATTAAGTAAAAAAATATCATTCCAATTTGATTTAGATGGTGATGGTACAGAATACCGACCAGTAACTTACAATATTGATTATGATGGTTTAACATTTGTTGCATCTCATAACGTAATATTTAATTATAATGATGGAGTACATGAAAGCAAAACAGTTTCTATTTATGAAGATGAATCATTGACAAAACCACAAGAAGAACCAACAAAGAAATATCATACATTTAAACATTGGTCAGAAGATGGAAAGACAGAATATACTTTTGGAGAAGTTGTTCAAGAGGATCTTACCTTATTACCAAGATGGGATATTGATACAGATGAATATGTAAATGGTGCTATTACAGCTATCAATGCTAGTGAAGATTTCACAAAAGATATTGTCGTTGAAAAGATAATAGATAATGCTAATATTACTATTGATGTTCAAAAGCCTAATGTCAATTCTACAGTATTAACAAACACTATTTTACAAGAACTTTTAAAAGATGTATTTGGTAAGAAAGAAATCACTGAAATTACAGTTAAATATGGTGAAGAAAATACTGTTGAATTAACTAGTGCTAATACTGCGAGTGAACAAATTCAAACACTTTTGAAAAAAATAATTACTAATAAAGATATTATTACACTTGATGATATTATCAATAAAAATAATAGCTTAGAAATAAGTATTACGAAAAAAGTAGATGCAGTTGAAATAACTGATCAAACATATACGATTAGTTTTAAAGCAGATTATCGTGTAGTAGATGATAATATTGAAAATTTAAGAGCAGCTATTAACAATAAAGATGTTAAAGTTATTTATTTGAGTAAGAGTTTAACTCTAAAAGAAATGCTTGATATATCTATGACGGATACTGTTCACTCTGTAACAATTCAACCATTAAATAGTGAGAGTATAACTATTACTGGTTCTAATGATTATGTAATGGCAATTGGTAGCAGTAATATTACATTTAAGAATGTTAAAATTAAAGGTGCTAAAACAGGTATTTTAGTTAAATCAGGTGCGGTCGTAACTTTGGAAAACGTTGATTTATCGGATAATACTGAAGCTGGTGTTGAAGTTAAAGAAGGAGGATCACTTACTGCTTCAAAGTTAACTTATAACAATGAGACATATGATCATCCAGCTGTTAAAGCCGATAAGGGAAATGCTAAAGTAGCTCTTACTAATAATAAGGAAGTAGTTGCTAGTAGCGTTGAAAAAGAAAAAATAATCAAATACGAGGACAATATCAAAGATGCTATCTCTGGTGATACTAAACAAAAAGATACAGAATATCAATACTACAATTATTACAACAAAGAAGAAAATTCTAAAATATATATAACCCAACTTTATAATTTAGAAGGTGGATATAGAGTTGAATTCATCAGATATTCACATTATGGAGAACAACTTGAGGTACCTTCTAATGATGATGAAAGCAAATTCAAAATTTTCACAAGTTTCAGTTATGATGGACATAACTACACATTATTAGGTTTCTCTGAAAAAAATAATGCCAGTGTTACGCCTGAAGATGCTACTAGTGAATGTAAGTTGCCTAGTGGTACTAAAGCGGTTCAAGATATAACAGTTACTTCAGATAAAGCTTATTTTGCTACATTCTGTATGAAAATGCCAGAAGGTACAGTCGAAGTTAGTACAAAAGAAGCTTTAATTGAAAAGCTTGATGATCCAAAAGTTAATTCAATCTATATCAAAAAGGATACGATTATTGATTTAACTGATCAAGAGTCTCTTGATATCGGTCGCAAAGTAACCATTGTCGGAAGAAATAGTGCTTCAACAATTAAAGCTAAAAAGATTAAAGTTACTGCTGATGAAGTATTTATGCAGAGATTAACTCTTGATATAGCTGCTGAAGCAGGAACTGATTCATTAATCGAAATAACTAATAGTGATTCAGACGCTAACAAGGTTAAATTTACTTTATGGCAAAGTACAGTTAAGAATAGTGGTAGTAAACAAGTAGACAATGCTATTAAATATACAAATACTACTGAAGTTATAGCAGATGTAAGATGGAGTAAATTTGAGGCAGCTAATATTACTGATAGCTACATCAATATTGATGGCCCATTAGGTGAAGGAACGGATATCTATGGTAATGATTTCCCTAAACTTACAACTGGTGCAAAGAAAAAGAGTGCCATTGTCATTAAGAGCTTTAATGAAACAGCTAAAGCCGATGAAGATGAGGCAAGTGATGTCAGAATGGATGGTAATAGCTTTAATCCAGCTGATTATGCTGTTAAACTATTGAGTAGTGCATCTGCAAGTCAAGCTGATATATCATTCCAATATAGTTCAGTTAAAGTTAATGAAGAGAAGATCGTCAACGTGGTAGTTGAATATACTGCTGATAAAAACAATTTTGAAGGAATAACATTTAGAACTAAAGGTAATAATGCAGTAAAAGTATACTATCTCGATGGTGATGAAGAAAAAGCTGAAATCTCATCAGGAACCGGTATTAAATTAGAAGCAGTTTAGATGTTAAAAATATTAAATTTATGAGAAAAGGTGCAAATTGTTTTTGCACCTTTATCTTAATAAACAGGAGGATTTATGAAAAAATTGATATGGGCAATTTCGCTTTTACTATTATTAGTTCCATTTACGTCAGAAGGAGCGGTTACTAATTCATCTAGTTATGGAACTGTCAAAACCTATATATTTTATAAGAGCGATTGTGATGAATGTGATGAGTCCATTGCATGGATTAAAGATTATATCAACAAGCATACTTATGTCACATCTGAGTATGTAGATATAGATAAAAATAGTGAATTGTTTGACAAAGTAAAAAATCAATTGAAAATAAAAAAGGATGATCTACCTTTAATTGTCATTGGAACAAATTATTTTAATGGCTTTGATGAAAAAGTTGAAACTAAAGTGATTGAGGTTTTAGAAGCATATCACGATCAAGATTATTGTGATGTCATTTCTAAAATTAATGATAATGCCGATATCAAGGATTGTCTTAAACAAAATAGAAAATTCTATAAACAATCAAATAGTTCAGCTATAATTATTTGGATTGTTGTAAGCTGTGTCCTTGTTGTTGGTGCAATAACTGTTTGGATTCTTATAAAGAGAAAGAAAAATTAGCATAATAAATTTTAATACTAAAGTCCGTTTTTAACGGATTTTTTTATTGTAGAAATTTCATCAGATACACCTTTTATTTTTTTAAAAAATATGGTATAATATCGAGCATTAAAGCGATAATTCTTTTATTAAAGGAGGAAAGAAAATGCATGCACTAGACGCACAAAAAGAATACGAAATAATGTTGGCTATGAAAAATCAACCTAAAGATGATCAAGAATGTATGATTCGATTATTAAAGCATATAGCTAAATATTCAACTAATCCTGGATCATTTACTTGGGGCGAAAATAGTTTATTTGAAAACCTATATCAAATAACTATAAAAAATCCGAGCGAAATGAAAAAAATCTTTGTGGCTGTTAAACCTTTTTTTCAGTTATTGGATAACGGCTTATTACCTGAAGCTATGGGAGAGCCATTTTGTCTATCATTATATGCAATGCTGAGAGCTGGCAATCATTTCTTAGATTCGCCACTATTTTATAAAATTATTGAGTGTTGTTCTATTATTACGCAATATACTTCTCATTATGATGAAAAACTTGATGTCATAAAGGAGCTCTTTCAACCTGAAAGCATTCACTTTTTTCTAGACAATGAAACATTACAGAATATTCTTACTGATACGATACAAAGTTACAGTAGTGTATCACAGCTTAACAATGATAGACTTACAATTTACATAACGCGCAACTTATCAAATCATACCTATGGATATGTTCATAATTTCAATTTTTCAAAATTTAGTGAAACAATTAGAAAAGATGTTGAGTTTTATATGGACTATGTTTTTACGAATGATGATATTTATAATAAGTCAATAGTTCTGCATCTATCGGAATTAGATTTTAGTGATAAAATCAAGGCCGCTTTTGGTAATGATAACATACCGGGAGAATTAATACCCGATGGTAAGGACTGCGTCGAACGATTGTTGGCGATTGATTACGAATTCTTTGAAAGCATTCATGAACCAGGTAGGAAAAACGCTTTCACAGAATGCCTTGATGCCATTCTTGACAGTGATACTTTACCGGAAGTGGATAATCGTTTAAAAGCGTTAGAAAGAGCATACGCTGAATATAAAAATGGTAAAGATTATACGCAAGAAGATGTCGTTAAAGATGTTTCTAGTGGGCAATATCGCGAAGTAGTCGATGGTAAATTAATCAGTTATAGCGCCTTTCAAAATATGCCTGATAGACCTAATAATATTTTGGAAAGAAATGATTATTTAGTTAAACAAATACTAGATTATCCCATTTCGGTTAAGGATTTTTATGATAGGCTTTCCGAAGATTTCTCTTTGGGAGAATTAAATTATGAATATGTAGAAGAAATGAAGAAGCTTAGCTCACAAAAAGCAGTAACCGCTATTGAGGATACTGTTGCCCCTTTAGAACCAGTTGAAAAAGCTAGTGAATTAGATAAACCGGTAAAAGAAGAAAAAATTAAAACAAAAAGATTTTTTGGAAAAAAACAATAGAGGAGGTAATCACCTTGGATGATAAATATAATTATGAACAGTTAGTCTATAATGTATTAGAAGCTCTTAGCCAAAATGAAAAGATGGAGCCTAAGATCAAAGATACAATTGTTGATTTATTGTGCTTTTTTAAAAAGAATTCGATGGTTGAAGAGGGGTTAGAAATCTTAGAACACGAGGATGGTCTTTTAAATTATTTATATGAATTAATTGAATACGATTCACATCATCAAGATGAACATCTTTTAAAGTATTTCTGTCAGAAAATTGATCCTTTTTTGTTCATTGCCAACTGTAAACCACCAATAGAACATAGATTATCGTTAATAAATGAGAATAATTCCGGAAAGTATGTTTTAAATATATATGCCATGCTTAAAATCTTTCATACATATAAGGATAGTGGTGAGAATGAATCTTTTCATCCTGAAATAAAAAAATTATGGAATATGTGTTCGGCGGTTTCATCAGAATATGAAATTGGACCAGATGACTACGATAATATTCGATCTTATATAGATTGGATGTTTGGTACAACCGTTCGTATTGCACATATTAGTGGAATCGAAAATCTTATAAGGTGTATTCTAACCAATCATTTTGATGTGAAAATTATTCATCAATCAATTTTAGCCTTTAATCTTTTATTAGCAATAGTTAAAAAAGAAGATATTTTGGATGATATTGGGGATTTAAATATAATGAAAGCGCTTGTCTCTTTAGAAAAATCGCGAAAAATTGAAAGATATGACATTTATTTTCCGACGCTTTTATCTAATGAGCGGTTTGATTTCTTTCCGGATTTAATGGAAAAAAGATTTTTTAGTGGCAATATTGCAGAAGATGAAACCATTCTTCTACAAGTTCTTGACCGTATTGCCAAGATTGATTGTGGCTTTTTCGATATGGGTAAAGAGCTTGAAAGAGATGCTTTCATTGATTGGATGACGATAATCTTTGATAGTGATACTCTTTATGAAATGAATAGTCGTCTCAAAGCTCTAGGTCAATGTTATGAAAAGTATAAAATGGGTGAGAAGCTATCGTATGATATGGTCACGTCAAATATAAAAGATGAAAAACACAAAGAAGTTCGCGATGGCATAGTAGTCAGTTATGATTCATTTCAAGCATTAATGGAAAAACCAGATAATATCGTTGAAAGAACTTCTACTTTGTATTCTTATCTATTCGATTATTCAACTAATTTTACCTATTTTTGTCGGACTTATTATGGAGAAACATCAATAGAAGCCATATATAGTAAGTTTAATGATTTAGTTAAAGATAGCCAAGTATTTGCTGATGACGTTGTTCCTGCAATTGATGATGGTCAGAGCGTTGTGGAAGAAAATAATGATTTAGATGTATCACATCAATCATCTAGGAAGAAAATTAAAAAGTTATTTACTAAAAAATAGTAAAGAGGGGAAAATATTTATGGATAAAAAAAGAGAGTTTGAACTCCAAATTTTTGATATAGTGAAAAAAATAGAAAAGCTTGATAAAGATGAAGCAGAAGCTACGTTTTCAATTCTTAAATTTTTAATGGTCGACTTTCCTGAAATCGTTTGTCCTAACGGAATAGAAGATCTATATGATTTATATATGCGAGATAATGGCATTTTGGAGACATTGTCTACTATTATCGTTGATAATCGTTTTAATAAATTGTGTACTGATTTTGTAATGAAAAGTTCAATTTTTTTAAAGATAAAAAATAATGATTTATTTAAGCAACTGGATGATCAGAGTACTTACTATAGTGCCTTTTTTAATATATATACTTTGCTGAGGCTATATAATAGCCATAACAGCTATCTAAGCGAATTATGTATGGTCTTGTTACCACCAGTTTTTAGTTTGGATACTGCTAATAAAGATGAAAATAAAAAACTTGTTGAACTCTATACTTCATTAATTGATCAATTATTTCAAAAAGGCATTCCAAATCGTTATTGGAATACTATACCTTTTTTCAAAAAAGTATATATAAATATGTTTGATGTCATGCAAAATGGTCCATCAGAATATGATGAACTAGTCAAAAAAATTGATCGCATCATTCAACTATATCCTTTCTTTGATGGTAATCACGATTTTTATCATGTTATCGATTATCTATTCTTTAAAGAAGAGAAAGCAATAGATAGTTATAATATCTTTTTTCCAGCCTTGATGCGCCATGAATGTTTTGATTATTTTGTACAACTAGTTGAAAAACATTTTGGGTATGAAAGTGCCAATCACAGTGGAGTGTTGTCAGTAGCCGATGATGTTCTTTTAAGGATTTCCCGTATTCATTATGAATTCTTTGGTAATAGGTCTGGTGATTTCTTTAGCACTTATATGGATATTATCTTTAATAGTGATACTATGCGAGAATTTGATAACCGTTTAAAAGCTCTTGAAGCTTGTTATAATGCATGGCACACGGATCCAACTTTTTCGTCTAATTTGGTTATAAGTATCATTTCTAATGATGAATTTAAAGAAAAGTATAATGGTCTTAATATCAGCTATGACAATTTTCAAGTACCTGCAGACAAACCAGATAATCTTTTAGAGAAAACTTCTGTTTTATATGAGCAATTATTTGATCCAAGTATGTCTTTAAAAGAATATTATGCTTCGCATTCTGAACTTTCTTCAATAAATGAATTAGTCGCATCTTATTGTGACTTTGTCGGTGGTAAAGTTAAGGATATTACTAGTTCAGTTGACGTAGAAGAAATAGTAAAAAGGCAAATAGCTGAAACTATGGTAGAGGAGAAGTCAATTGAGCAGCCAATTGAAAAACCAGTATCTGAATCCGTAGGTAAGGTTAAGACGAAAGGCAGTTTCTTTTCGCGAAAGAAAAATTCAAATGAAAATAAAGATAATTAAAAAGTCTTAATAAGTCGAAATGTGGGATATCTCCAGTCAAATTAAGTAAACTTAATAAAAAATGTAGTAAAATTATTACTATATTTTTTTATTTGTTTTATACTGATTATATATGTTAGAAAGGTGATTGCATGAAGAAGACCCTGTTTATTGCGAGTTTTCCAGATTTGAGTATTTTTGATTTCTCTAAAACGGGCATCAGTGTTTGCATGGTTGATAATAGTGATTATTTTTTCAGTAGACAAAGTGATGGACAGGATTACATTCCTTCATACGTTGCATCCTTAAAAAATAAGGCCGGGATGTATGATATTGTCTTTGTCCCCACTAGTGATAAAGTTATTTCATCTCTATTAGAGGCTGGTATTAAATGTATTGTCCTTTATCCTGAACAGAGTAGTAAAGAAGATTTTATTGCTGATTTGCAAAAAGCTCGGGTCGAAGAAGAATATATTTCAATGGTTGAGAATAGTTGGGATTTTATCATTTCCCGTTTAGACAAACATAATTATGATTATAAATTGGTTATGAATAAAGATGATAAAATCTTAGATATTTTAAAGAGTTTACTCAGTAAAAAGAATGGTTTGGGAAGCGATGCCAATGATTTAGCGTTAGGTATTAATGAAGATCTAGTAAATGAAACCTTTAATTATTGCCTTTTGAATGAAAATGAATTTAAAAATGGAGAGCCAGATGTGGCCAGTATCTTTTGTGAGGGCATTAAATATGATTATATGTTCAGTGCTGATCGCCTTGCAGAGAAAAGGGACATCATATCGTCGTTGATTGATTCCATTAACGCCATTGATGAAGGAATTAGTGTTGGGAGTATGGACAAGACGAAAGATGGTAAGATTTGGACGTCATCGGTTGATACTCTAGAAAAAGTTATGGCTCTAGGAATAAGTAATGGTGATTTGTTGTTACCTTTCCCGCGGGAATTTGATCATTCCCTAAAGGGGGAGTTGCCATACGTCATAAAAAAGAAAAGAAATTTTGGTGAAACTCAAGTTGCTTAGAGTTTCTTTCTTTTGTAAAATGTGTTAGTATATTATTGTTTGTAAGGTGATGCTATGATAAAGAAAATGTTAAAATCAGTAAGAGAATATAAAAAAGCAACATTGTTGACACCTTTTTATGTCAGTTTAGAAGTTGTTTTAGAAGTTTTAATACCAATACTAATGTCTGTCATAATTGATAGTGGAATCGAAAAAAAAGATTTATCCGTCGTCTTTATGATTGGAGGTATTTTAGTCGTTGCAGCCATTTTATCGCTAATTTTTGGAGCTTTATCAGGTAAAAATGCGGCGGTGGCTTCGAGTGGATTTGCTAAAAATTTACGTCACGATATGTACTATAAGATTCAAGATTTCTCCTTTTCAAATATCGAACGCTTTTCAACATCTAGTCTAGTCACACGGCTTACGACTGATGTCAATAATGTCCAGATGACTTATCAAATGGTGACTAGAATTGCGGTGCGGGCACCAATGATGTTTTTATTTTCATTGATAATGGTTGGGACGATAAGTTGGAAATTAGCAATTATTTTTGCAGTCATTGCGCCTTTTTTAGGATTTGTTTTAATCTTTATTGCCAATCGTGCTCATCCACTATTTGAAGGGGTATTTGATACTTATGACGAGCTAAATAACAGCGTTCAAGAAAATGTTAGGGGTATTAGAGTCGTTAAGGCCTATGTGCAAGAAGACTACGAAATTGCCAAGTTCAATCAAACATCTGATAAAATTCATGATGATTTTTTAAAAGCTGAAAAGATAGTGGCGTTTAACAATCCTGTCATGCGTTTATGCATTTATACTTCAATCATTTTAGTGTCTTGGTTTGGAGCTCATTTCATCGTCAATGGATCCTTGACTAGTGGTCAATTAACTAGTGTCATCACTTATGCTGGTCAAATCCTCAACAGTTTGATGATGTTTTCGATGATTTATGTCATGTGTATTATTTCTTTACCATCAATGCATCGAATTGTCGAAGTATTGAATGAAGTACCAGATATCCGCAATCATAAAAAAGTAGTGCGTGATGTCAAAGATGGCTCTATTTCTTTCCAAAATGTCAATTTCTCTTATGTCAATGATGAAAATAAGTTGAGCTTAAAAAATATTAATATCGATATCAAATCTGGTGAAGTAATTGGTATAATCGGTGGTATTGGATCCAGCAAGAGTACGCTTGTCAATCTCATTCCGCGTCTTTATGATGTGTTGAGTGGTAGCGTTATGGTCGGTGGTGTCGATGTTCGCGATTATGAATTAAAAGCTTTGAGAGATAGCGTGGCCGTCGTTCTTCAAAAAAATGTCTTGTTCAGTGGCACCATTGCTGACAATTTGCGTTGGGGTAATAAAGAAGCCACTTTAGAAGACATAAAACACGTTTGCGATATCGCTTGTTGTAATGAGTTCATCAATAAATTTCCCGATGGTTATGATACCTATATTGACCAAGGAGGAACCAATGTCAGTGGTGGTCAGAAACAGCGTCTATGTATTGCGCGAGCTCTTTTGAAGAAGCCAAAAATTCTCATCTTAGACGATTCGACAAGCGCGGTCGATACGAAAACAGATGCTTTAATTAGAAAGGCTTTTCGTGACTATATACCAACTGTCACTAAGATCATTATTGCGCAACGAATTGCTAGCGTTGAAGATTGTGATCGTGTCATCGTCATGGATAATGGTGAGATTGATGCTTTTGATACGCCAAAAAAATTATTAAAAAATAATAAAATCTATCAAGAAGTATATTATTCTCAAGTTAAAGGAAGTGATTCTGATGAGCAAAAAGAAGATTAATAAAAATGTTTTACTGCGCGTGTTTAAATACATTACTGCCAATTTTAAATTTGAATTAATTCTCATCGTCATCAGCATTATTGTGAGCTCCGTCTGTCACGTCTACGGGCAATTATTTTTACAAAGATTAATAGATGATTATATAACGCCTTTAGTTGGCGAAGTTAATCCCGTTTATAAGCCCCTTGCTAAGGCCATCCTCTTCATGGCTGGTGTTTATCTAATCGGGGTCATTTTTACTTATCTCTATAGTCGTGTCATCGTCGTCGTAAGTCAAGGTGTTTTGAAAATCATTCGTGATGACATGTTCAGTCATATGGAGACTTTACCAATTAAATTCTTTGATGATAATAGCCATGGTGACATCATGAGTTATTATATTAACGATACTGATACTTTGCGAGAAATGATTTCACAAACGATTCCCAATGCGGTTTCCAGCACGATTATCATCATTGCCGTCTTCGTCTCAATGCTCACTTTAAATGTCTTTTTGACGATAACTATTATCATTGGTGTGTTGTTGATGCTTCGCGTCGCGCGAGTAGTAGGGTCTAAGGCCTCAAAATACTTCGTCTTACGCCAAAAGTCAGTAGCGAAAGTCAATGGTTATATCGAAGAGATGATTGATGGTCAAAAAGTCATTAAAGTATTTACCCATGAAGCTGAAGCCAAAAAAGATTTTGATCGTTTGAATGAGGAATTGTTTGAAAACACTAAAAACGCTAATACTTTTGCTAATATCATGATGCCTATCATGGGAAATATTGGGTATCTTTTATATGTCGTAATTGCCATTGTCGGAAGCTTAATAGCTATTAAAACGAATACTTTGTCGATTGGTGCGATTGCGTCGTTCCTCTTATTGACTCGTAATTTTACAATGCAAGTCAATCAGTTATCACAACAGTTTAATTCGGTAGCTTTAGCTATGGCTGGAGCTGGTCGTATTTTTGCTCTAATTGACCAAAAGAGTGAAGAAAATGATGGTAAGATAACACTTGTTCACGTTCGTAAAAATGAAGATGGCAAGATGATTGAATCCAATACATATACTGGAATATGGGCTTGGAAAGATCCCGTGAATAACACGTTGACCGAATTAAAGGGTGATGTCAGATTAATCGATGTCGATTTTTCTTACGTCGAAGGAAAACAAGTTCTCAAGGATATCAATTTATATGCTAAACCAGGTGAAAAAATTGCTTTTGTTGGCGCTACCGGAGCTGGTAAGACGACGATAACTAATCTCATTAATCGCTTTTATGACATTGATGAGGGAACTATTTTATATGATGGGATTGATATCAAAAAGATTAATAAGAATGATTTGCGGAAGTCTTTAGGTATGGTTTTACAAGAAGCCAATCTCTTCACCGGTACCATTATGGAAAATATCCGCTATGGTCGAAGTAATGCTACTGATGATGAATGCATTGAAGCTGCCGTTTTAGCTAATGCCGATCGTTTTATCAGAATGTTACCAAATGGCTATGATACGATCATCACTGGCAATGGTTCAAATCTTTCACAAGGACAACGCCAATTACTTGCCATTGCGCGTTGTGCTGTCAGTAATCCACCCGTTATGATCTTGGATGAAGCAACTTCAAGTATCGATACTCGAACTGAAAAAATAGTTCAAGATGGTATGGATAAATTGATGGAAGGAAGAACTGTTTTCGTCATTGCCCATCGCTTATCAACGGTTCGCAATGCTAAGGCCATTATGGTTCTAGAAAATGGAGTCATAATTGAACGTGGTGATCACGACAAATTAATTAGTGAAAAAGGAAAATATTATCAGTTATATACTGGTGCTTTTGAATTGGAATAGGAGGAAAGATAACTATGACTGATTTAACAAATATGGCCAAAGAGACGTTAAAAGACGTCAAAGGTTTTATGAAAGCCAATAATTATGAAGTTATTAAAGTCGAAGAAAATTATTGTGAATTAGAGGGAAAAATAACGGAGACTAGTCTCAATCCTTATGGCATAGCTCACGGTGGCTTTATCTTTGGTCTTGCTGATACCGCAGCTGGAATTGCGTGTCGAACGACTGGAAGAAAAGCCGTTACAACCAGTTCAACTATCGATTATTTAAAAAGTGGAAAAGGCGACCATCTCAAAGCAGTTGCTAAATGCTTGAAAGATGGTAAGAACTTAGCTTTTTATGAAGTAGATGTCTATGATAGCACCGATACGTTAATAGCTAAGAGTAATATTAATTACTTCTATTTAGAGTAGTAGTGAAAACACTGTTCTTTTTTTACACTAAAATATGATGTTATTCTACTTTTTAAAGTGTTATAATTAAATTGGTGATGATTGTGAAACATACAAAGCAAAATAAAGAACACGATGATCAACTTTTGTTTGAAACCAAAACGGTTATTGATGAAAAAGAATTTAAAAAATTTCAAAAATTTTATTTAAATAAATTTAAGAGTAGTTTATTACCTAAATTGATAATCATATTCTTAGCTATTTTGTCATTAATCTTAGCTATTATTAGACGCAGTCCTAGTGCAATTGTGTTAATCATAGCATTTATGATTTTATATCCAACACTATTGACGATAACGCTCAACGTCCAAATAAAAAAAATTTATCAGTCAAATATGCGCATTAATATGTTGGAAGAGACTCTTTCTTTTTATGAAGATCATTTTATCAGTCAGTCAAAATATACACATTACGAGACTAAATATAGTGATATATATAAATTATGTGAGACAAAGGACAATTTTTATATTTTTTTAAGCGATAATCAATCATTTATTCTCATCAAAAAAAATATAGATAATCTTGAAAAATTTACTTCTTTTATAAAGCAAAAAGGCCCTTATAAAAAATATAGATAGGAATGATGATATGAAATATTGTACATATAAGATGAAATTAGTTTCTTTAAACGTTCTAGCTGTAGTTCTTATTTTAGTGATGATGCTTATCACTTTTCTGATCCGAGGAGATTTAGCTTTTATTGACGATTGTAGTTGGAGTTGGTTCATTTTCTTTATGATTTGGTTTGTTCTTCACGAACTTCTCCACGGTGTCGGCTTTTTAATCTTAGGTAAAGTTAGTCCCAAAAACGTCGTCTTTGGTGCCGAATTAGAAAAAGGTATTTTTTACTGTATGTGCAAAGAAAAAATATCTAAACTAAATATCTTAATCGCCTTGGTTTTTCCTCTGTTTTTCATTGGAATTTTGACGTATGTGATCAGCTTAGTGACTAATAATAGTCTATTACTCTTTTTGTCACTCATAAATATTGGAGGATCAATTGGCGATATTGTGATGACTTATGACATTCTAAGAATGCCAAATGATATCATGTATCTAGATCTGGATGACACTACTAGTTTTACGATTGTCAGTCAAAGCGATTTGCATAAGAAAAAATATTTTGGAATAAAATTATATAAACATGGCACTTATGATGAAACGATTAAAGCGCGCGATTATACTAAATTAAAGATAAGTAAAGGCTCAATTTGGATTTTTATCATCTTTGTCCTAGCGGTCTTAATTTGGCTAATTGATTTATTCTTTTGATAGAAATTATTGTTATTATTTAAATAATTAGTTATAATTAAAATAAACTAGGAGGGAAAAGATGGATGTATGGTTTTATCGTCTAGTAAGGCCTTTAGTAAAAGCTTTTTTCTATGTTGTCTATCGACCAATAGTCATTGGAAAAGAAAACATTCCTAAAGAGAAGAGAGTTGTTTTAGCGGGAAATCATTCCAATAATATGGATTGCATTTTTCTAATCGCAACCAATAAGCGCACTGTGCACTTTTTAGCGAAAGATGAGCTTTTAAAGTCAAAATTTGGCTTCATTTTTAAAGCGATGGGTATCATTCCGGTCAATCGTCGAGAAAAGGATCATACTGCTTTACCTATGGCTATAAAAGAATTGAATAAGGATCACGTCATTGGCATCTTTCCAGAAGGAACCTTTAATGACACTGATGACGTCATTAGACCTTTTAAAATAGGGGCTGTTAAGATGGCTCACGACACGGGAAGTGCCATTGTTCCTTTCGCGATTACGGGCAAGTATCGTCCCTTTCGCGAAAGGATGAAAATAATTTACGATAAGCCCTATGAGATGACGTGTGAAACTTTAGATTTAGAAAATGAAAAACTGATGAATAAAGTTAGATATTTATTAACGAAAAGAGGTAATTAGATGGATATTATTAATAAGATCAAACAATTAAAAAAACCAAAAGCACCATGGAAGAAGTACTACACCAAGGAGCAGATGAAAATAGAGGCACCAGAAGAGTCAATATATAGTTATTTTGAAAAATGCGCTAGTCAATATTTAGACAAACCAGCCTATGATTATTTTGGAACGGTTGTGAGTTACAAACAATTTATCAATGATATTGACAAGTGTGCAAGAGCGTTCCGTTCACAAGGAATTAGACCAGGTGATGTCGTAACTATTTGTATGCCTAATACGCCAGAGGCTGTTACGTGTTTTTATGCCATTAATAAAATTGGCGCTATTGCTAATATGGTTCATCCTTTATCTGGAGAACAAGAGATCAAAAATTATCTCGTATCGACTAAAAGCGTCATGTTAGTCATGATTGATATGTGCTATGAAAAAGTAAAAAATATCATCAGCGAAACAGATGTGTACAAGACGATTGTCGTTTCAGCTAAAGATTCAATGCCTTTTTTGATGAGCTTTGGATATCAGATCACGCGTGGGTATAAAGTTGAAAAACCAAAAGCTAATGCCGAGTACATCTATTGGAAAGAATTTATTAAAACGAGTAAGAATTATAATGGAAAACATTATTTAAAGACCTCTAAAGATCAACCTGCAGTCATTTTACACAGTGGTGGAACGACTGGAAATCCTAAAGGAATTCTCTTGAAAAATGGTAATTTTACTGCTTTAGTTGAACAAGCCCGGGTTGTTTTTCGCGATGTTCAATATGGTGATTCCGTTCTTGCAATTATGCCAATCTTTCACGGCTTTGGTCTTGGTGTTAGCACCTATGGACCTAACTGTTTGGGATGTAAACTAATCCTTTTACCACAGTTTGATTCAAGGAGTTTTGGAAAATTGTTACAAAAAAATCATCCCAATATTCTATTTGGTGTCCCAACCCTTTATGAAGCTTTATTAAAAGTTGATAATCCTAACCTCGATTTGTCTTGTATCAAGTATATGGTTTCTGGTGGGGATAGTCTCAATCTTCCGCTTGAACAAAAATTGAATGCTTTTCTAAAGCAACATGGATGTCGGACGGAAGTAGCTCAAGGTTATGGAATGACTGAATCACTTGCAGCAACGGCAGTTTCTTTAAATGAAGGACACAAGTTGGGAAGCATTGGTATTCCTTTCCCAGGTAACTATTACAAAATTGTTAAACCCGGAACACAAGATGAAGTACCAGTTGGTGAAGATGGTGAAATATGTGTCTGTGGACCAACGGTTATGATGGGATATTTGGATAACGAAAAAGAGACCAATGAAGTTCTTCAAAGACATTCAGATGGTTATATTTGGCTCCATACAGGTGATATTGGATGTATGGATGAAGATGGTGCTTTCTATTATCGTCAAAGATTAAAACGGATGATCATTTCTAGTGGTTATAATGTATATCCACAACAAATCGAGAGCGTTATTGAGGAACACGAAGCTGTTTTAAAGTGTACGGTCATTGGTATACCTCATCCATATAAAGTAGAAGTTGCTAAAGCGTATATTGTATTAAAAAATGGTTATAAAAAATCACTTGGACTTAAAAAGAGTATTAAAGATCATTGTAAAAAATATTTGGCGCAATATTCAATCCCTTATGAATTTGAATTCAGAGAAAGTCTACCTAAAACGCTATTGGGAAAAGTTGATGTAATGGCTCTTGCGCGTGAAGAACAAGAAAAAGATAAAAATAAAGATAAGAGCGAAGAATAGTAGTAGGTGTTTGATGAATGAACAAAAATGATGGAAAGATAGCTTATACAATCCTGCGTGCGCTTTTAAAACCGATTTTTATGTTGTATTACCATCCCCAAATAATCAATAGAGAAATGATTCCGAAAGATGGCAATATCATCATTGCTGGCAATCACAAGCACATCATGGATCAGTGCCTAACTATTGTTGCTACGAGAAGAATGATTCATTGGATGGCCAAACGAGAATACTTTGATGATTGGAAAACACGATGGTTTTTTAAATTGACTGGTGTCATTCGCGTTGATCGTTCTATCAAAGATGAAGAAGCTAAAAAAGAAGCTATTGACGTGTTAAATGATGGGGGAGCAATTGGACTATTCCCTGAGGGGACGCGTAATAAGACCAAAGAATTTTTATTACCTTTCAAATTCGGAGCAGTGTCAATGGCCGCCAAAACGGATGCGACCATCGTTCCTTTTGGAGTTAGTGGCGATTATAAATTTCGCAGTAAAAATTTATGCATTGTATATGGGCAACCTTTTAAAGTAGGAGATATGTCTTTAGAAGAAGCTAATGATAAATTGGCAAAAGAAGTAGGACAATTAATGAAAAAAGGTCAAGCCAAAAATAAGAAAGTGTAAAATGAAAATTTTTACACTTTTTATATTGACAAGTGTAATACAATACGCATATAATATAATTGTCAAGGGAAGAGGTGGTTCAATGGAAGTAAATAATCCGTTATATAAAAATCAAGGTATTCATGTCGTAAGTTCTATCTTTACGATTGATCGAGGCATTTGTAAAGTTCTTCTCATCCAACGAAGCAATGAACCTTTTAAAGGAAAGTGGGCTTTAGTTGGCGGAGCTTTATACAACAATGAGGAATTGGAGGAAGGAATGCTTCGAGAAATCAAAGAGAAGACAAATATTACTAATGTGCAATTGATACCATCGAAAAACTATAGTAAGATTGATCGTTCGCCTCTAATGCGAATGTTAGCCGTTTCCTATATTGGGGTTATGGATATCAAAAAGGCGAATCTGGTCACCAGTACACTGAAAACGCAAAATGCGGCGTGGTTTCCTATCACTGATATTCCAGATCTAGCATATGACCACAATGCGATTCTTACTGATGCAATCGAGCTCTTAAAGACTAAAATAGTCGCTACTGATATTTTGAAAAGTCTCTATCCCGATGGTTTTACATTACCGGAGATTCAAATGGTTTATGAAGCTATCTTAGACAAAACTTTTGATCGACGCAATTTCCGTAAGAAGTTCTTGAGTTTAGGACTTATTGAAGATACTAAAAAGACAGCTCGGTTTGGTGGTAATAAACCAGCTAAGTTATATCGTTTTAAGAAAAATATTGAAAATAAAAATGTATTTTAAATAAATACATTTTAAAAAAGAATATAATGTGTAAAATATACACAAGGAGGAAGTTATGGGTAAAAAAATATGTGTTTTAAAAAAGAATAAATTATATGTATATGAAGTAAAAACGAATTTAAAGTTTTATAAGATTAAAGAAAAAATATTAAAAGAATATCGCGAACATATCAATGGTATTTACAATTTTGATTTAAGTAAATTATCTTATTATACCAACAATGAAGAAGTCTTGATGAATGGTTATTATGCCTTTATTGAAGAAAAGAAAATATTGCGCATTGGCAATTTTATAAGAATGTATTACAGAGGTTTTAAATATCCGAGTATCTTAAATGAAGCCCTATTGCTTCGCGATGGTCATATCGGCAATTTAGAAAAATTAAATTCTTATCGGGCGCCATATCGCATCAAAAATATGAAACCTAGTCAAAAGAAAGAAAAACTACTTAAGGATTATCCTTTTGATCAATACGTTGATGAGATTATAGCTTGTTTTTCCCTAAAGAAGATCGAGTGCTTTGAATATGGTAATATGGAGGATTTGATCAAAAAGATTGAAAGAGTGACCAAATATAATAATGAGTTAGATCCTGGTGATGAAGAAATGTATAACCTTGCCAAAAAAGCCGAGGTATCTATGTTCATTCCTGATGATTATGGTAGAGCTGATAGTGGTATTTATTGTTTCAAAAAAATGCTTAACGAACATGAAAAGCTTTATGAGATGTTGAAAGAAGCAACTTTATAGGAGGAAAAATGGTTTACTTAATGCGTCACGGTTTAGATGATGAAAAATATGTCGGTGGTCATAGCGACGTAAGACTATCTGACCAAGGAATTGTCCAAGCTATAAAAGCTGGCTTATTCATTCGAGATAATCTCGAAATTGAAGATGGGATTATCTCTAGTGATGTGCGTCGTTGTCAAGAGACAGCCCTCGTTGTCTATGAGATTAATCGCGATAAGTATCAAAATTTATCTCTTTCTCTATCTGAATACTTACGAGAACTGGATAAAGGCGATTTGACAGGAAAAGATAAAGCCTTATTAACAGTCGAAGAACAAAGCATACTGAACACTAAAGATATCAATTTAGCTTTTCCTAACGGCGAGAGTATGCAAGATCTTTATGATCGAATTAAAAAACTTGTAGATACGAATTGGTTTACCAAAGGAGAAGATGAAAAGCAATTATATGTCACTCATCGTGGTGTTATCAATATGCTTTACTTCATGTTTAATGATGAACCATTATCGATGAATAAGAAAAAATTTGGTGTGGAACACGGTTCCATCCACGAAGTAGATTTTGTGAAAAAGAAAATAAAAAGAATTTATTAATAGGAGGATTTAATATGTATAAGCACAAAAAGATAGCTATTACAGGAGGACCTTGTGCAGGCAAGACAACCGCTATGCAGCGACTCGTTGATGAATTTACGGAAAAGGGATATCACGTCTTTGTCATATCAGAAACAGCAACTACCTTGATGGAAGGAGGAATTAAGCCCTTCGGTGATGATGCCTGTGACATGCTTGATTTTCAACGCTATGTCTTAGATTTACAGCTAGCCAAAGAAAAACTTTTTGAAAAATACGCTAATAGTTGTCACAAGGATACAATCATCTTGTGTGATCGTGGCATAATGGATAATCGCGCTTACGTCAGTGATGAAGATTTCGCAATGCTTTTAAATGAACGCCATCTCAGTGAAATGGATATCATGGCTTCTTATGATGCTGTCATTCATCTAGTAACCGCTGCTTTAGGTGCCAGCAACTTCTATACTACGCAAAATAATCACGTAAGAACGGAATCAAAAGAAGAAGCCATTGTCAAAGACCGGAAAACGCTCAATTCGTGGTTAGGACACAAAAACATTCACATCATCGGCAATGAAACGACTTTTGACGAAAAAATAAATAAAGTTATTCAAACGATTTATGATGAGCTAGGCGATCCATATCCTCTTCAAAAACAGCGCAAATTTTTAGTTGATGATATTGATTTTGACAAGATGCGAAATCAAAAATTAGTCAAGTTAGAGATTGAACAATTCTTTATTGATGAAGATGAGAAACAAAATACGATGATTCGTAAAACGAGTAAGAATGATGAAAGTACCTATAGTTATACTATTAAAAAAGATACGAAATTACCTCATACTAGAATTACAACTTCCCAAATCATTGATGAACAGACATATCAGAATTGGTGTTCCCGTACTGATTGTGAACCCATTAAAAAGATTCGTTACTGTTTTGCGGATAATGGGCAATATTATCGCCTCGACGTTTTTGAAAAACCTGAGCAATTGATCATTCTAGAGACTGATTTAACAACTATGAATGAAGAACTCATTCTTCCCGACTTCTTAAAAATAGATTGTGAAATAACGGATGATATATCGTATCGCAATATAAATTTGTATCACGAATTAAATTGTCATCAAAAAAGTAAAAAACTCTAAAAAAATAGTTAATAATTAGCTGTTCCTTTGATATAATTGCTCTAGGTGATTTAAATGTTAAAGATGACAAAAGATGTATATGAAGCTAATTTAATTACCCATAGTGGTAAATTTCACGCTGATGATGTTTTTGCGACAGCTTTTTTGTCGACGCTCATGGATGATCCTGTTGTTTGCCGAGTCAATACTGCTCCTAATGATCTTGATGCTGATACGATTGTCTATGATATCGGTTATGGTAAGTATGATCATCATATGAAAGATTTCGATATGCGTCACGCGAGTGGTGTCAAATATGCCGCTTTTGGTCTTTTGTTTAAAGATCGGGGTATGGAATATTTGAATTTGGTCGATTCCCAATATGCGTCTATGGTTTTTCCGATGATTGAAAAAGAACTCGTTGAGAGTATCGATGCGATTGATAATGGCGAATTTCCAGAAATAAATACTGATTACACATATAAGAGTATTGATTCTATCATTGGTGACTTCAATGCCACTTGGGATGATGAAACGGATAACGACATCTATTTTAAACAGGCTGTTGATGTCGCTTTAATGATTTTTTCGGCGGTGGTCAAAAAATGTTTAGCAAAAGCCAAAGCCAAAGAAATAGTTGACGAAGCCATCGAAAATAGTGAAGAACACATCATGTTCTTAGATAGATATGTCCCTTTTAAAGACTTTGTCATAAGTTCCGAAAATCCAAAGGCCAAAGACATTTTATTTGTCATCACGCCATCTAATCGCAATGGCTATGCTGTTCATACCATCCCTAAAGATAAAAATGCTCATACGACCCGTTGTGACTTCCCCAAAGAGTGGGGCGGTTTAGTCGATGAAGAATTGCAACAAGTATCACAAGTAGAATCAGCAACTTTTTGTCATACAACGCTTTTCCTTGCCTCTTGTCGCGATTTAGACGATGCCTATTTGCTCGCTAAAAAGGCAATTGCTAAGCAAAATAATGACAATGATAAGTGTTAAGAAAGGCAAAAATCTTTAAAATATTGTCTTTTTCCCTTTATTTTTAGCACTTTTATGTTATCATTATAAGTGAGGTGTGTTAATATGAAAAAAAATAAGAACAATGATATCGGGAATATAGTCTTTTTTGTAGGTGTTGTAATTTTTGTAGTAGCATTATGCGTAGGTTATTTTCTTGAAGCAATCAATGCCATTTATATCGATTTAACAATGGGATTAGGACTATTAATTGAATTTGTCGGTTTATGTATTACATATAGAACATCTAATCGTGATGATAAAGATGAAAATAAATCATTAGAAGATAAAACTATTAATGAAATAAAAGAAAAAGAAAAGAAAAATGATCGAGAAGAAGTTATCGAAGTCGAAGAAAAAATCGTTGATAAAGATGACTATGAGGAATTGTTAAAAGAAGAGGCAGTAGAAAAGAAGACAAAAGCGAAAACTACTTCTAAAACCAATAAAACTAATTCTAAAACTTCTAGTACTAAAAAGAAAAATAATAATAAGAAAAAGAACAAATCTAAAAAATAATAAAATTGTAGACATAGGTCTACTTTTTTAATATTAGGTGGCGAAAACATGAGAAAGAAGAAAATCTTAATAAGTTGGGCTATTGTCATTGGAATAATGATAACTATTTTTATTTTTTCAAATCAAGCTAGTGAAACATCTAGTAATACTAGTACACAATTTATCAATTGTGTTTTTCAGACTAATTTTAGTGAGGAAATCGGCAGTTTTATCTACATTCATAAAATGATTAGAAAGTTAGCTCATTTTACGATTTACGCACTATTGGGACTAGCTACTTATAATGCTTTATTCGTCAGTTTCAAAAAAGATTTTTGGAAGATTTTGTTAGGCTGTATCCTCATTTCTTTTTTATATGCGATTAGCGATGAGTTTCATCAATTATTTATTGCTGGCCGTAGTGCCGAAGTATTGGATGTTCTACTTGATACTACAGGAGCTGCCGTTGGTGGATTAATAATTTATTTATTTACAAAAATTAGAACTAAATTTATTGATTAGAATTATTTTTTTTAGTAAAATTATTATGAGGAGAGATGAGTTAATGGACTTTGATATTATAAAAGATACAGAAGAAAAAATGAAAAAAGCTATTGAAGCAATGGAGAAAAGATTTCAAACAGTAAGAGCTGGAAGAGCTAATCCAAGCAGTTTAGATGGTGTGATGGTCAATTATTATGGCGTTATGACCCCTCTTAAGCAGCTCGCAACAATTGCTGTACCAGAAGCAAGACAATTATTGATCAAACCTTTCGATCGCAGTTGCCTTGGCGCTATCGAAAAGGCAATTTTTGAATCAAATTTAGGGTATACCCCTGGTAATGATGGTGAAACGATTCGTATCGTTATTCCGATGCTAACAGAAGATCGAAGAAAAGAGCTTGTCAAACAAGTAAAAGCTATCAGTGAAGAGGGAAAAGTAGCCATCAGAAATATTCGTCACGATGCTATTGAAAAAATTGAAAAAGCTGAATTGCCAGAAGACGAAGAGAAAAATAAGAATAATGCTATTCAAAACTTGGTAAATGAATACAATAAAATAATTGATGACAAATTAAAAGAGAAAGATGAAGAACTATTAACTGTATAGTTCTTTTTTCAAATAGAGGAGTGACTAGGGTGAATTTTGATTTATTTAAGGAATATGAACCACTATATGTAATTGGACATAAAAATCCTGATGTTGACAGTATTGTTGCGACGATTTTAATCACTAATATCTTTAACAGTAAAGGAATTAAGTGTCTTCCCTGTTTCCTAAAAGATGATTATGAGATTGATGAGTATAATCAAAAGATCATCGATACTTGTGTAACCATTGATATGACGCTTATTGAACCAGATAATAACTATAATTTTATTTTAGTAGATCACAATGACCCAACCCAATCTATTGGCTTTGGTAAGAGAATAGTCTGGGGAATTGATCATCATAACAGTGCTAATATCTTATCAAATGTTCTCATCGGTAAAACTTGTTCATGCAGTCTATTCATATATGATTATTTTAAAAATATATATGACTTTTCGACGGAAGAAAAATTTATGATATATATGGCTTCACTTGCTGATAGCTTATTCTTTAAAGGCAGTCGCTGTAAGGATTCTGACAAAGAATTAATTGCGGAACTAGGATTTAATATGGATGTAGATAAATTGTTTCATAAATATTTCATACCGACTGATTTATCACAAGGCTTAGCAAATGTCATCGATAATCATTCTAAAGCCTATAACTATCGGGGCATCAAATTTAATAGTGTAGTTGTCAAGACGTATAATGAATATTCCCATCTTCGGGAAGAATTTATTGATATCATCAATCAAAAAGATACTTTTTTAGGAGTGTGGATTGATCTTGATAAAGAGATTAGTTATGCCTATTTCCGCTATAATGGGAAGACCAAAGAATTTATCTATGATTTCATCGCGAGTCGTGGTGCAACAATAATTCCCGATATTTATAGATATATCGATAAATTATTAAAAGTTTAACGGATTAATGTTCTAAATTAGGACTTGCCTTTTAGGACTATTTTGATGTATAATTGGTTTGTTGTCAAAAGCAATGAACAGGAAGTAGTAATAGATCAATATTCATTGTTAGAGAGTTGTCATAATGGTGAAAGACAATCTTTGAATACCTATGAATTCGTCCTGCAAGCTTTTAGTTAAAAGCTAAACGTCTAGTTCGCGTTAAGAATATTAAGTGCATAGTTTAACTATGAATTAAGGTGGTAACACGGTTATAATCGTCCTTTGATTTTAATCGTGTTTTTAATTTATAAAGGAGATGATTTTATGTTAGAAAAACAAGAAGAGATTCGTAAAGAGTTTGAAAAAGATATATCTAGTATTAAGAACTCTAATGATTTAAATGAATTGAAAGTCAAATATTTAGGTAAAAAGGGTATTATCACGGAACTTACAAAGAATATGCAAGAATTGTCAGTCGAAGAGAGAAAAGAGCTAGGAAGAGTATCTAATGAACTAAAGACAACTCTAGCTGAAGAGATTAGTAAATTAGAAAATGAATTAAAAGATAAGGAATTGAATGAAAAACTAGCTAGTGAAAAAATCGATATAACGATGCCTAGTACTAAAATAAATGTTGGTGGGCTCCATCCCCTAACAAAAATTACGGATGAATTAGAAGAGTTATTTATTTCTATGGGATATGATGTCGTCAGTGGTCCAGAAGTTGAAATAGATAAATATAACTTTGAGATGTTAAATTTACCTAAGGACCATCCAGCTAGAGATGCGCAAGATTCTTTCTATATAACTGATGAAGAATTGTTGCGTACTCAAACAAGTGCTGTTCAAGTCAGAAGTATGTTGAAGAATCAAGAAAAGAAGCCATTTAAGATTGTTTGTCCTGGTAAAACTTATCGTAGGGATGCTGATGATGCTACTCATTCACATCAATTCATGCAAATGGAGGGACTAGTCGTTGGTGAAAATATTACTCTAGCTGATTTAAAGGGAACCCTAGAAGAAATGGCAAGAAAGATGTTTGGTCAAGAGCGCAATGTTCGTTTTAGACCTAGTTTCTTCCCATTTACTGAACCAAGTTATGAGGTCGATGTCTCATGTATGAAATGTGGTGGCAGTGGTTGTAATGTTTGTAAAGGAACTGGATGGATTGAAATCTTGGGTAGCGGTATGGTTCATCCCAACGTTCTTGAAGGTTGTGGATTCGATACTAATAAATATACCGGATTTGCTTTTGGAGTTGGAATTGAACGAATTGCGATGCTTAAATATGGCATAACTGATATTCGTGATTTCTATACTAATGATTTACGTTTCTTAAAGAATTACAATAGAGTTGAAGGAGGGGACAAATAATGAAATTGAGTCGCAAATTTTTAGCTGATTACATTGATACCTCTTCATATTCGGATCACGATCTTGCTGAAGCAATGACGATGATTGGTAATGAATATGAATCGATTGAAAAACTTAGTAGTGCTACTAATATTGTCATTGGTTATGTCAAAGATATTAAAGACCATCCCGATAGTGATCACTTACACGTTTGTCAAGTGGAGATTAAACCAGGTGAAGTAGTTCAGATTGTTTGTGGAGCTCCTAATGTTGATAAAGGACAAAAAGTTTTAGTCTCTCTTCCTGGTGCTATCTTACCAGGCGGTATTGAGATAAAAAAAGGTGTTATTCGTGGCGAAGAGTCCAATGGTATGATTTGTAGTTTATCCGAAATAGGAATTGAATCAAAATATCAAAGTGAAGAGGATAAGAACGGAATTCATGTTTTAGATAGTGCAGCACCAGTTGGTGAAGATGGACTCCAGTATTTAGGCTTTGATGATTCAACCATTGATTTTGAATTGACTGCTAACCGTGGCGATCTATTAAGTGTGATTGGAATGGCTTATGAAATTGGAGCGATTTATGACCGTCCAGTTACATTACCAAAAATCCAGGTACAAGAACA
>CANROW010000008.1 GCA_947632345.1 uncultured Bacilli bacterium
ACAAAAAGAGAAAAATAACTTTTCTCTTTTTAATACAAGTTCTTTTTTTTGATGTCTACCATTTGGGGTTCACATCAGTCTTCCATTCTTTTTGTCTTAATATTAGTATGACTTTTTCCTAAAATATTATGGTGGACGATTCGCGATGGTCCTTTATTGACGGCATCCACCATATTAAGGATATTAGCTCGTAAATTGGTAACAACCTTTTTATTAACTTTATCACGATCATATGCATTTATCGCGATGCGCAAATGTCTTGAATAATAATACAACAAATCATCATCCAATGACAAAAGATTATCTTTCCAAACCTCTAAGGCATCTTCAATCAATCCCCGCATTACACCAGCTTTATCAACTTCTAAGGCGTATTGTAAAATTTGTTCAATAGTTAAATAATACTCACCATCAATCAATTTTGGGGTCATCCCCTTCTTGATTACTTCTTTATATTCTGACAATTTTAACTTTATATCAAAATCGGTAGTATCAGCAAAGCGCTCATCCTTAAGCATTCTGCGCAAAAATAATTTATCTCTACTTCTAAATAATAATTTACGAGCTCTTTCGACTTCACTCTTAACTTCTTCTAAAGCACTCGTTCTCGTCCGAATTATTTTTTTATCATCAAGTAAAATTGGTAAATATTCACGATTTTCGCTATCAGCAATAAAGGCAACTGTAAAATTGCCATTAGAACTGATGTTATGTTCAGCAATATATTTAGCATTTAAATTGATGAAATCATCGATGCGTTCTTTGAATTCCGCACTTTGACGCATTTCCTCAGTACTTTTATACTCTTTTGTACAATTGTCAATCATTTTTAGAGATCCACTTAATAGAATGAGTTCGTTAACATCGTTATTAGTTCTACTATCCAATGCATAACTAAGTATAGCTTTACTCATAAAATCACTCCTACTCTTAACAATTACACATATCTTCGTTAAGAGATTATAGTAACAAATTGTGAAGCAATTGTCAATATGCATTTTATGTAATAAAACAAAAGTTTGACATAAACAAGTGTTTGTGATAATATGATTTTTAGAAATGGATGTGTTTTTATGGAAAAATTGACTAAACGCCAAGAAGATATCTTAAAAGCCATTAAAAAATTTATGGCCAAACATGGTTATCCACCTACGGTTCGCGAGATTGGAGCAATGTTAAATTTGCATTCACCAGCAACTACGCATTTTCATCTCAATAAGTTAGAAGAAAAAGGTTATATTCGCAAGAATGAATCTAAAAATCGCGCTTTAGAGCTTCTCGTCCCAAACGAATTTATGGACAAAGAAGAAAATGTTGTTGAAGTACCTTTGCTCGGTAAAATAACAGCAGGAAGTCCAATTGAAGCGATTGAAGTTCCAAATGAATATTTTGCTCTACCAGCAACTATGCTCAATGGGAAAAAAGAAGTTTTCACTTTAAGAGTCAATGGTGAATCAATGATTAATGCTGGCATCTATGATGGTGATATAATTGTTGTTGAACGAAGAAACACCGCCTCTAATGGTGAGAAAGTTGTCGCTATGACGGAAGACAATGAAGTCACAGTAAAGACATACTACAAAGAAAAAGGTCATTTTCGATTACAACCTGAAAATGACACAATGGCTCCAATAATTCTTGATAAAGTCAGCATATTGGGTAAAGTCGTTGGACTATACAGAAAATTCTAAAAATTAAAAGAGAAATAATTTTCTCTTTTTTTTTACAAAAAATGTCCAAGAGGTAGACGTTTAACGATAAAACCCGCCCTATACCAGCAGGTGGGTGTCCATACTTAACCTTTAGGATCCCAAAATTAATTGGTCTTCAACACGGGTTAACGATCCGAACTCCCGTATCGTCATTTAGTCGGTTTTAATAGAAAACGCCTGTCCTCCTAGACATCTTAATTGTATCATACATAAATGATTCTTCCAAGAATTTTCAATAAATTTTACACTTCTTATACTATTTATTATTTATATCACTAATAATTTGTTCAATCTTGTTGCCGTATTCAATTGACTCATCAAAGATAAAGCGAAGCTCAGGAGTATGACGAATGTCAATTCTTTTGCTAATCTCACCACGAATAAATGATTTAGCTCGCTCCAATGCTTTAATCGTTTCATCGCGTTTATCCATATCTAAAACGGTAAAATATACTTTAGCATAACTTAAATCATTAGTTATTTCGCATCCCGTTATAGTTACAAATTTTATATTTTCATCCTTTACCTCTGTAGCAAGAATTTCACTAATTGTCTTTTCAAACGCACTACCGAGTCTATCTATTTTAACACTCATGATTACACCTCAATTCTAAAAAAGAGATTAATTATCTTTTAATCTCATTTAATTCATAAGCTTCAATAATATCATTTTCTTTAATATCTTGATATTTATCTAAAGTAATACCGCAGTCCATACCTTTATTAACTTCTTTAACTTGGTCTTTTTCTCTTTGAATAGAATTAATTTTACCAGTGTATAAAACAACACCATCTCTAATTAGTCGAGCATTTCCACCATTTTTTATAACTCCATCAACCACATGCGAACCAGCAATATTTCCGACTTTAGAGAACTTAAATATTTGTCTTATTTCAGCGTGACCGATGACATTCTCTTCATAAATTGGCTCAAGCATTCCTTTCATTGATGCTTCAATATCTTCAATCATCTTATAGATGATGTCGTACAATCTTATATCGACGTTATATTCTTTAGCAAAGTCAAGTGTTTTAGCATTTGGACGGACATTAAAACCGATAATGATAGCATTACTTGCATTAGCTAGAACGATATCACTCTCAGTAATAGTTCCTACGCCACCCAAAATGACATTAACTTTTACTCCCTCTACATCAATTTTATTCAAACTCTGTTTAATAGCTTCCAAAGAACCATTGACATCGGTTTTTAAAACCACATTTACTTCCTTAACACCTGATTGAATAGCTCCAAACAAATCCTCAAGAGTCATTCCACTCTTATTGGTATCCTGTTCACGACTGCGATTTTTTCGTTGTTCAGCAACAGCCTTTGCCTGTTTTTCCGTTTCGAATGACATAAACTTATCACCGGCTGAAGGAACAGCATTTAATCCAGTTATTTCGACAGGAGTTGATGGCAAAGCTTCAACAACGTCAATTCCACGATCATTTTTTAAGGTACGAACTTTACCAAAGGATGTACCAACGACTACTGGATCGCCTAGACGCAATGTTCCATTTTGAACGAGAACTGTTGCCACTGTACCAACTTTTTTATCAAGACGTGACTCAATGACTGTTCCCATTGCATAACGGTTAGGATTAGCCTTTAATTCAGCCATTTCACTGACTAAAATGATGTTTTCAAGTAGTTCTTTAATTCCTTCGTGGGTTTTCGCGGATATCTTATTAGTTACGATATCACCACCCCATTCTTCAGGAGTTAAACCATATTCAGTTAGTTCCGTCATAATTTTTTCAATATTAGCACCTGGTTTATCAATCTTGTTAATCGCAACAATTATAGGTACTTTAGCTGCGCGAGCATGGTCAATGGCCTCTTTAGTCTGTGGCATTACTCCATCATCAGCGGCAACAATAATGACAACGATATCCGTAACACTTGCGCCACGAGCCCGCATCTCCGTAAATGCTTCGTGACCTGGAGTATCGATAAAAGTAATCTTTTTACCATCAAGTTCGACTTGATAAGCACCAATTGCTTGCGTAATACCTCCAGCTTCACCACTGACGACATCCGTTTTTCTAATCGCATCCAAAAGTGAGGTTTTACCATGGTCAACATGTCCCATAATGGTGACAACAGGTGGTCTATTAACTAAGTTTTCAGCTTTTTCATTTAAATGATAATTTTCAAAATTAGATATATCAACATTCTCTTCCCGCGTTAACTCTTTACCGTAGTCAACAACTAACAACTCGGCAACTTCAAAACTCAATGGATAATTGACATTAGCCATAACCCCAAGTTTCATCAACTTTTTGATAAGTTCAGTTGCTGATACATTCAAAGTGTTAGCCAAGTCAGAGACAGTCATATCATCAACATAAATGACCTTATTATTTAGTTCTTCATCTTCATTTGATTGGAGCTTTTCGCGATGTTTATAGATCTTTTTACGCTCTTTTTGAAAGTTAGTTTTATTATTTTCAACACGATCTTTCTTAGACTTCAATTTTTCCTTTTTATTATTAGTATCTATATTGATATTATTACCAGTAATGATATTTTCAACTTTTTCTTCCAAAATATCGTCTTCAGAAACAATATAATCTTCATTATCTTGAATTTCGTTATCCAACAATATGATATCATCTTCTGTTAACATGGTTTCTTGGCTATCACATGGTATGTCTAGCTTTTTACACAACCTCATTATCTCATCTAAACTCTTATTAACATCTATTGAATATTCTAAAATACTCATCATGCTAAATCACCTCTACTTTCTCAAATCTATATACTCTTTTATTATATGGCGGTATTGACCATTTATAACTATTTACCTATTTCTTCTTTTATATTTTCATAAACGTCATCCGTTATTTCGACTTCTAATTGTCTTTGAAGAATTTTTCCCTTTTGGGCTTTTTCTAATACTTCTAAACTCTTCTTTATATAACAACCATGTCCATTCATTTTTCCAGTTGGATCGACTAATACTTTCCCTTCTGGCGTTCTAACAATTCTTAACAATTCATTTTTCGGTAATTTTTCACGTGTAACAACACAAGTTCGCAAAATAACCTTTTTTGTTTTCACGAAAATCACTTCCTCTTTTTCATTTTCGCGAGTGGCGCACTCTTCAAACGAAGCGTTTTTATTTTCTCTTGTTGTTCTTCCGTTGGCGGCACACCACTCTCATTTATTTCACGGAACAAAGCGTTCCATTCATCATATAAATCAGTATCATTTTTTTCAATGCAGTTTAATAAGCGATGAGCTTTTCTCGTCAAAGGTGCACCATTCTCAATAGTCTTCTTACCATCATCACAATCCTTTTGAATGTGATGATAAGTAAGAGGATTCTTTTTATTGAGAGTGAATCCCATCCAATCGACTTCATAAGTCCCAAATTTTTCAACAAGTTGTTTTAATACTGCATTCATAAAATCCTCCTGAAATTAATCTTTAAAATTGATACCCATAGCAGCGGCTTGTTCCGTCGTCTTAATATCGATCTTGTAACGTGTCAACTTAGAAGCAAGGCGAGCATTTTGTCCTTTCTTACCAATAGCTAGTGAGAAATTATCACTATCAGCTACCACCGTACATTCCTGTTTTTTAGGATCAGTTATAATTACGTGCAAGTTTTTAGCTGGTTGAAGAGCATTTGCAATAAATACTTCTGGCTCTTTATCATATCTGACAATATCGATTTTTTCACCATTTACTTCTTCAATAATACGTGCAATCCTTGAACCTTTTTCACCAATACAAGCACCAATTGGATCAATATTAGCCTTCTCGGAGTAAACTGCTACTTTACTACGGCTACCAGCATCACGAGCGACACTATATAGAAGGACAGATCCATCAGATAATTCTGGAATTTCATGTTCAAATAGTCTCTTTAAAAATCCATAATGATTTCTTGACAAAAGAATAAACATTCCTTTACCACTATCGTCAACCTTGGTGACATAGGCTTTAATCTGTTTACCCATCTCAATCTTTTCACCAGGGATACATTCCTTTTTAGGCAAGATGGCGTTAATTCTTCCAATATTGATAAAGTAGTTATCAACATCCTCAAGTTCAACTGTACCAACTATTAATTCATCCTGTTTGTCACCATATTCTTTAGCAATAGAATTTCTCTCAGCTTCACGCATCTTTTGAATGATGACTTGTTTAGCAGTTGAAGCCGCAACCCGTCCAAAATCCTTTGGCGTTACTTCCGTATCAATTGTATCACCAACATTTAATGTCTTATTAATCTTCCGAGCATCACTCAAACTTATTTCTAAATCCAAGTCAATATCATCATAATCGTCATCGACAACGGTTAAATAAGAATATACCTTAATATCTCCCGTCTCACGATTAATGATGATCTTTGAATTAGTCAAAGAATCAAAATTTTTCTTATAAGCGGTGGCTAAAGCAAGTTCCATAGCTTCAAAAACCAATTCGCGATCAATTCCTTTTTCTTTGACAATCAAATCTACTGCCTTTATAAATTCTTTACTATTCATTATTTCCATCTCCTTTAGATTTTGCATATACATCTAATATGTATTCTTCATCAATCAAATTTTCTTTGTCAATTATCGGATTAATAATACGGGTAACCATGACTACTTTATTTAAATCAATAACAAAGTCTGCATCCAAAACAACTCGTAAAAAAGTATCATCATTTTCTTTTTCAAACTTTATTTCATCGATGTAAATACCTAAATCCTTGATTTTTTCATCAATCAATTGCTTTAGTTTTTCTTCCATATCATCACCCCTTCAATATAAAAAGTGGAAGCTTTCTTCCACTTGATGTACTTGTATTATAACATATTTTATCAATAATACAAATAAAAAGATAAAAAATTTTAAAAAAATTAACGCCAATAACAGCGTTAAATATCTATTTTTTCTTATGAATGAATATCTTGACAATGTATCCAAGGAATATTGCATACATGACGACATATGCCCATAGAAGAATTGTTTCGATGATACCACTCGTATAATTGCAAATCAAAGCTTCAATAGACGCTGGAAAATACTTATTGATTAAACTCTGCAACTCCGGTACAGGAACATTGGCCTGAATAAAATTTAAAATTCTTAGAAAAATATCGATTATTGCAAAAGCATAGACAAAACTTGAAAAACGTCTGAAAAAAAAGACAACAATCAACAATAATACAACGACAACAACTAAATCAATATACATTTTACAACACCTACTACTCTCTAAATTAATTATAACATTGTTTTATTAAATTTGTTAGAAAAAGAGATATTATTTTTGCATTTGACAGTCACTCACCGCGTTTAGCTATTTTAGAATATATGCATCCGCAAAAATCTTGACGATATAAATCATACTGCTTAGATAATTCAATGCTGCGTTTATAACCATTTCGCTTTTTAAAATCGGCATACAAGTAATTTATGGAATACTCTTTTTCAAGTTCGGAACCAATTTCATTTAGCTTTTGGGCATCCTTATGTGGACTAATTGACAAGGTCGTCGTAAAGTAATCAAAGCCATTTAACTTAGCATATTTAGCAGCTTCCTCTAACCGTAAACGATAACACTTAAAACATCTTTCACCACGTTCTGGCGCATCTTCTAAACCATTAGCTATTTGCAAAAATTCTTTTGGCTCATATCTTCCTTCAACTATTTCAATTTTATTAATATGGGGAATTTCAGAAACTAATCTTTTCAATTCATTTAAACGCTTATCATATTCTTCACGCGATGAGATATTGGGATTATAAAAAAGAATTGTTATATCGAAATGATTAGTCAAATACTCCAAGACATAAGAAGAACAAGGAGCACAACAACTATGTAGTAATAGTGTCGGTATTTTGTCCTTGTTCTCTTCTAAAATTTCTTCCATTTTTAATTGATAATTCATATCAATCACCCTTTTTATTTCTTCGTACCTATCGTTTTAACCTTGGCCTTTTCTTCAGGTGGATAAACTTGTCTTTTAGCTTGGTCATTGATTGCGTATAAGACAAAATCTTTTGGATCTTCGATGGTCTCTTTCTTCAAAATCAATTCTCCTTTTTCACCATTCAACAAACGCACTTTGCGAACAGCTACTTGAAGCATATCATCGACAATTCTCTTTAAGCCACTAGCTCCTGCTTTTTCCTTCATTGACTTTTCAGCAATACATTCTAAAATTGTACCATCATAGATAAGTTCGGTATTATCGACATCACTAAAAGCTTTTTCATATATTTTTAATGGTGAAATATTTGAATCAGTCAAGATAGTTACTAAATCACTTTTACTCAATTCATTAACAACTTTTATAATTTGTAATCGACGAAGCAATTCTGGCTTTAATCCATACTTGATTAAATCCTCTGGTCCCAAGACTACTCTAGAATTATTTTCAGCATTCTTTTCTTCTTTAGAACTTTCATCAGGCGAAATGTTAAATCCTATTTGAACTTTTGTCCTTTTGTCATGCATTTCTTTCTTCTTTTGCTCGATCAAATCTTGCGCCGCTCCGGCACAAATGAAAGTTAAATCCTTAGTATTGAAAGTAATAGATGAATCATGATAGTTCTCAGCTGGAATGACAATCTCATCACCTTCAAGCATTTTGAACAATTCATCTTGAACATCTTGTTTGTTAATACCATTGCCAATTAATTTATCAATTTCATCAATAAAAACAATACCATGTTCGGCCTTTTGGATATCACCACCGCAAGCTGAAATGAGACTTCTTATCGCCTGTGATGTGGAATTTCCTACATAACCAGACGCCGTAGCAGTTGATGCATCAAAGAAAACAATAGGAATATCTGTATGTCTTTTTATTGACCGGACAAGCTCTGTCTTACCACAACCACTTGGACCTAAAATCAACATATTAGATTTCAATCCGTCGTGGTCATGATAATGTTTATTTTTATAAAGCATTGAAACTAGTGCTGACGCAACATGATCTTGCGCAATTACTTCAGAGCATACCATTTTTTCCAATTCATCAGGATCAAAATCATAATTGATTGGCGTAAAAGAAGTGTTTTCAGGCGTAATGGACTGATCTTCCTCAACGTCATCATCATAATCGAACATATTATATGGTTGAACGACGACAATTGGTGTATTACCCCCAAGGGCATCACCAACTAGTTTAGCAGCCATCCGCATCATTTGTTCATTTGATAGAGCACCTACCTCTTGCATTATATCATCATTAACATCAATATTATCATTACTATGGGAATCATATTTATCCATGATATAGAATAAATTATCATCAGCCTGTTCATCATAGACAGAATACAAGAAATATGACCTAACACTACGTTCATAGACAATGAATGGATCGATTGCGACACCCTGTTCTGCCAACATGCTCAACATAACATCTTCTTCAATTGGGAAAGCATAGAATAAAGTCCCATCATCCCAAGTGTCATAAACCATCTCATTTTCGAGTGGGCAAAGCAAATTATCTTCATCAGAACCAAATGTTGGAATTACATCATTGACGCAACGATACTCTTCCTTCGTCTCTAAATCAGTAAAAACTTCCCGTCTAAAATCACACGTTCCCCTAATTGTCTTCACTGGTTTATAAGCAACAACTCCTGCATCAGGATATGATGCTTCATATAAAACTGTATAATAAATTTTGTCATTCATAATTACTTCCCCCTACATGAACATCAATATACATAGAATTATTATATAACCAGATATAAAAAAAAGACAATAAAAAAATGCTTATTCAGCATCATTTTTCTCTACAACTTTTTTTCCTTTGTAAGAACCACAATTTGGGCAAGCTCTATGAGGTTTAATAGCTGCTCCACATTCTTTACAAGTAACTACACCAACTGGAGTTAATGCATTGTGACTTCTTCTCATTCTTTTTCTTGTTTTTGAAACTTTTCTAAAAGGTACTGCCATAGTTATCACTCCTCTTTCTCATTTTCTAATAAAGCTCGGAAAGGATTATTTTTATACTTTAATTCTTCTTCACTCATTAGTTTCCAACCGTCACCACTGTATTTACTATAATCAGTTACTTCCGTATATCTAAGTGGGACCTCTAAAACAATATTTTGCCATAAAATCTCAAGAATATCAATAGTATTTTTATTTTTTTCAAGAAAATCTTCTAAATTTTCTTCTATTTCACTAGAAAATTGATAATTGACTTCTTCAAGACTTATGGAATCTAAAATTGTCATCGTACCAGATAGTTTTCCACGAAGAACTATTTCTTCGTTACTATCCTTTTCTATTTTGCCACAAAAATGGATTGGTTGTAAATCAATTATATCTTGCATATGATATTTTTCTTTATCAAAAGAGAACTCTTCATCTAAAAGGATGACATCTTTGATATTAGCATATATTTCTTCTAAACTGATGACCATCAATCCACCTCGCGTTTAAATTATATCTTAAATATTCGATCTTTGCAACTATCTTGTTAGTGCTATTGAAGAATAAATTTTTTTAACGAATCTTTTTCTTCGCTGCATAGTATGGCAAGGCCGCAACACCTGCATCACCAGGTAATTGTTGTAATTTTACTACTGGTTTAATACCATTGTCTCTTATCTCATCATAGCTTAATTGATTCCAAACATCTGGTTGATAAAAGCGATAAAAATCCTCTTTATTCAAAACGAGATTTTGGGCAACATCAATACAATCGTCTCCCTTTTCAACCCAACTATGAAGAATCTTACCACTGATTGAAGAAATGAATCCCGTTACGCCTTTAGCCTTAAGTTTACAAGTCAAATAATAAGAAAGCTCATGGCAGCGATAGCCAGCACTACTCCTTCGATTGGTGAACAATTGTTTTTGCAGGTAAGCGTCACGAAAAGAATATGTATCCGTCAATTGGTAATAAGAAATCTTCCCACACTTCGTATCAATGATGAATTCTGGTCCATCGACACACATATCTTTTATTTGACCGCCGTATAAAAAAAGATTTTGTTTCAAGCCCTTTTCTCTATCGGAATCACTTGTCTCCTTAGTAAAACAAGTATGATTCATCATATATTTCATCGTCACTGTTTCACTGGGAATTGTCTCTTGAATAATCTCATCATAATATGCTAAACAACCAGCCTGTTGGCAATAATTATATATTTTAGCCAAAGTCAAATTGCCATCCTTGGCTTTTTCAATCCACCAAGAATTATCTAAAAACTTGCCATCAGGACTACAAGCTGCTTTTTTGCGCACCGAAAGCAAAACATCAATCGTCCTATCCAGCGTCGAGTTTTCCTCAACTTGATTCTCCATTAAAAAATCGTAGATTTGGTTATCTTTGCTCACAATAGCCACCTATCCTTTTTTCGAGGCATATTATACACTATTTTTCTTTATTTGTCAAAAAAATTATGCTATCATAACGTCAGGTGATGTATATGCCGACAGTTGGTATAATATGCGAGTATAATCCTTTTCATAATGGTCATTCGTATCATTTAAAAAAAATAAAGGAGCTTTTCCCCGAATCTTTAGTCATTGCTGTCATTTCGAATTACTTTACGCAAAGAGGTGACATCAGCATTCTATCGAAAGAAGAAAAAACGAATATTGCCTTAGAGATGGGTATCGATTTAATCGTTGAATTGCCATTCATCTTTTCCAGTCAAAGTGCCGATATCTTCGCTAAAGGAGCAATTGCGATTCTAAAAGAGTTAAATGCCGAATATTTAGTCTTTGGTAGTGAATGTAATGATATCGAAAAATTAAAAGAAATTGCTAATATTCAATTGAACAACTCTTTTTATGAAGAATTAGTAAAAGCTTATATGGATGATGGAGTGAACTATCCAACAGCGATGAGTAAAGCTATTAAAGATGTATCAGATTTAGAAATAGATACTCCTAATGATCTATTGGGATTATCATATGTAAAAGAAATCATAAAACAAAAAGCCAATCTTATTCCCATCACCATCAAAAGAACTAATAATTATCACGATAAAGATCTCATTTCTAACATTGCTTCAGCGACAGCGATTAGAGAAGCTTTAAATAAAGGAAGAGATATAAGAGATAATGTTCCCAAGATGGTTTATGAGTTCTTAAAAGAGAAACCATCATATGATTTTTTTCCCTTCTTAAAATATAAAATATTGGTTGAAGGAAAAGATATTGCTGAGTATCAAACTGTTGACGAAGGCATTGAAAATAGAGTTATCAATAATATCTCTAACTGTGCAACAACCGAAGAGTTGATCAATAAAATTAAAACCAAGAGATATACCTATAATAAATTGGCAAGAATGTTAATCCATATCCTTGTATCTTTAAAAAAAGAGGAAGCTAGTAACCAATCATTACATTATCTTCGCATCCTAGGTTTCAATCAGTTGGGGCGCGATTACTTAAATAGAATGAAGAAAAATACCAACCTTCCCATCATTGCCAATATCAAGAAAAAAGATGAGGAATTGTTAAAAATTGATATCAGAGCTGAAAAAATATATGATTTAATCACAAATAATAATCCCAATAATTATAAAAATCCCCCACTAAGAACAAAGTGATTTATAAATAAATCACGTCCAAACTTCACAATTTGAATTTTCTCCTTCATAGGATAACTCTACCCTCCAGAGACCAATTTCCGATAGTCGCTACCGTACTTTTATTTTTTAATTTATTTTTAACCCATTTGTCCCATATATTTTCTAATTCCTTCCGTTAATATATTTATACTTGCATTTATATCTCTATCCATCTCATTTTTGCATTCATCACATACAAAACTTCTTATTCTTAAATCCTTTAGTTCTTTCTTTCTATTTCCACATATACTACATATCTGACTACTTGGATAATATGTATCTATTTTTATCAGCTTTTTTTTCTCCCATAGACACTTGTACTCCAATTGTCTTACTATTTCTCCTAAAGAACTATTGGCAATTCTTTTTGATAAATGATTCTTTCCTTCTTCTATCATCTCTTTTACCTTTAATGTTTCACATACGATTATGTCATTTTCTTTTACTAACTTACTAGTTATGAAATTCGTATAATATTTCCTTGCATTTCTCAATTTCTCATAATATCTTTCTAACTTTAATATTATTTTTCTTCTATTATTACTTCCTTTTTCACTTCTTGATAATGCCTTATTATATCCTTTTATCTTTCTTTCTATCTTACCTATATTTTCTAGTGCTTTATACTTTACTCCTTCACTTGTTATTACTAAATCTTTTACTCCCAAATCTATTCCTGTTATATATCTTGGTATTACTTCTTTATCTTCCTTTTCTTCTTCCACATTTACACTCGCATAATATCTTTTACCAACCTTACTTATTGTGACATTAAATATTTTAAATGGGAATTCTATAAGATTTCTATATCCTCTTATTTTTAATTTTCCCATCTTTGGTAATGTTATTTCCCTTTTATTTAAATCTACTTTTATATTACTATAATTTTTATCTTTGTAACTGCTTCTTATACATACTGTTCTATATTTATCACTATGGTTTTTCTTTTTATATTTTGGATATCCACTTCCATTATAAAAGTTTAAGTATGCTCTATCTAAATCTTCTACTGACGTTCTTAAACAAGAACTATCTACTTCCTTTAACCATTCATTTTCTTTTGATAAAAAGGAAATATCTTTTTTCATATCCTTTAAAGTTAATATTTCATTATTTTTGTACATCAATTCTTTTTTATTTAAATAGTAATTATAAACAAATCGACTACAACCAATACACTTATTAATAAACTTTTTTTGTTCTTCTGTTGGATATAATCTAAATACATATGCTTTATTAACTAACATTTTATTCCCCCTAACAGCAACATTATAATTCAAACATATGTTTTGGTCAACAGTAAATTTACTCTTTATAGAAATTTCCTTATAAACAAAATAGAGTCAGGTCACCCTGACTTTTATTATATTTTTTCAATTTTTAAGAAGTTTGTTTCATTTTCAACCGTATCGGTGTGAATACCACCAGCAATGACAATTACATCATTTTTCTTAAGTTTTAGAATACGTGTTGCTTCTTTCCGAGCAATTTCTGCAATGCTAGACAATTCATCAACAATTGGAGCAACACTACAATAAACGCCAAAATTGAGGGACAAACTGCGAGCGACTTTATCATTTGGACAAATCGCAATAATGATTGGATAAGGTTTTAAATTGCTGATGACGCGGGCACTATGACCTCCCATCGTCGGAACAACAATGGCTCCCGCATCAACCTCATCTATACTAGCTATGACCGCTTTGGCGATGGCCGCAGTTATAGCTTTATCATGTTGATAATCAAATTTATAATTATAATCGTAATATTCTTCCGTCTGTTTACAAATATCACTCATGTATTTAACCGCTTCAATCGGATGTTTTCCAACCGTTGTCTCACCACTCAACATAACAGCATCGCATCCATCTAAAACCGCGTTCGCAACATCAGACACTTCAGCTCTAGTTGGTCGACTACTCGTATACATAGATGCTAACATTTCAGTAGCAACAATACAGAATTTGCCTTGTTCCCGACATTTTTGAATCATCACCTTTTGAAGGATTGGTAACTCCTGCATTGGGAGTTCAACTCCTAAATCGCCACGGGCTACCATAATTCCATCACTCTCAGAAATTATTTCATCCAAATTATCAATCGCTGTTTTACTCTCGACTTTAGAAATTATTTGCATATCACTACGATTATTAGCTTTCAACAATTTGCGCACAGCTCTTATGTCTTCCGCACAAGTGACAAATGATAAAGCGATGAAATCACCATCATTGCGACAAGCATACTCAATATCTTTCTTATCTTGTTCAGATAAAAAAGGCACATCGAGTTCAATTCCTGGAGTAGCAACACCTTTATGGGATGATAAAACACCACCATTAATGACTTCGCAAACAACTCCTTTTTTAGTATTGTCAAGGACTTTCATACTCATTAAACCATCATCAAACAACACTACATCATCTTTTTTTAACTTATCAAGAACATTTTTGTAATTGACCGTAATTCGTTCACTATTACCGATGACATCATCTTTCACAAGACGAATCTGTTGGCCTTCAATCAGTTCAACGCCATCGCTCTCCATCGCACCCGTTCGAAAATCAGGACCTTTCGTGTCATACATCAAACCGATATGACATCCTGTCTTTTCCCGAACCCTTTCCACCGTTTCTTTGACACTCGTATATTCATCATAGGTACCGTGAGAAAAATTGATGCGCACTACATTCATTCCCTCTTCAACTAGCCGTGTCATAACCTCTTCTTTTTGACTAGCTGGGCCAATACTACATATAATTTTCGTTCTCTTTATACTCATCAGTCATCATCCTCTATTCAACCTAATTATAGCAAAATTAAAATTCATTAACAACATTTTTTCAGTTTCATAATTTATAGTAGGTGAAGTTATGAAGTTTTGTGTAAATGACTTTACAATCTACTATGAGAAATATGGCAACGGTAATAAAAACATTTTAATACTCCCCGGTTGGGGAGACACTCGACCAACATTTAATCATTTGATCAGTCTGTTAGAAGAGATGTACACAATCTACATAATAGACTATCCTGGGTTTGGTCAAAGTCCCTTTCCTAACCGCGATTTAAAAATAGAAGATTATGCCAATCTCGTTAAAGATTTTATAAAAAATAAACAAATAGATAATCCCATCATAATTGCCCATTCCTTCGGTGGAAGAATTGTTATCGAGCTATTTACTAACCACAGAGATTTAAACATTAAAAATTTAATTCTTATAGATATTGCTGGTATTAAAGCTAAAAAGAGTTTTTATCAAAAAATGAAAGAGAAAATTTATAAAATATTGAAAAAAATAGGTAAGATTCTTCCTAAAAAATTTAGAAAGAGATATTTAGAAAAACTGATTCAGATATTTGGATCCAGTGACTATGCTGCCCTCAGTCAAAATATTCGTAACACCTTCATTAACATCATTAATCGCGATCAACGAAATGATATTCCCAACATTGATGCTGATACCCTCATCATTTGGGGCGAAATGGATCGAGATGTACCTGTTGAAGATGGACGTTACATCAAAGAGAACATTAAAGATTCTGGTATTGTCATAATTCCTAAAGGTGGGCATTTTCCTTATTTAGATCACGCTTATTACGTCAACAAAATAATAATTGAATATTTAAAAAGTCTATGACATTCATAGACTTCTTTTTATTTTAGTTTTATTCCTAAATCATTTAATTGTTTTTCGTCAACAACATTAGGAGCTTCCGTCATCAAACAAGCAGCACTAGCTGTCTTAGGGAAAGCAACTACATCACGAATATTGTCTGTATCAGCTAAAATCATAATGAGACGCTCAAGACCAATACCAACTCCACCGTGTGGAGGAGCTCCATACTTAAAGGCATCTAAGAAGAAGCCGAATTTAGCCCTTGCTTCCTCATCGGTTAGACCAATGGCATCAAAGACTTTCTTCTGCATTACCGCATCGTGAATACGAATAGATCCACTCAATAACTCATAACCATTTAAAACGAGGTCATAGGCTCTTGAATAACAATTAGCTTTATCAGTTAAAAGCTTATCGACATCTTGTTTGCGAGGAGATGTAAAAGGATGATGAGCGGCTACATAGCGATTCTCTTCTTCTGAAAACTCATACATTGGGAATTCTGTTACCCACAAGAAATTGTATTTCGTTTTATCAATTAGATCTAAATCGTGTCCTAGTTTACTACGCAAAGCTCCAAGCGCTGTCTTAACGATATTCTTCTGATCCGCTACAATCAAAACTAAGTCATTTTCCGAAAGTTCTAATCGCTCTATCAATTCTTTACTCTCATCATTAGACAATACTTTAGAAATAGAACCAGACAATTCATTAGCATTATATTTTAGATAAGATAATGCTTTAGCTTTATATATTTTAACAAAATCAGTCAATTTATCTAAATCTTTGCGTGAAAATTTATCACTGGCATTTTTTACGACTAAACAATTGATAACCCCTTTGTCATAGATGATATTTTTAAATATTTCAAAAGTTGTGTTAGCAAAGATATCGGTAATATCTTGAAGTTCCATTCCAAAACGAGTATCTGGTTTATCACTACCAAAACGATCCATACACTCATTGTAAGTTAATCTGACAAACTTATCTAATTTAACCCCTTTAATTTCTTTGAAGATTTCTTTCATCATCTCTTCAACGACATTCCAAATATCTTCTTCTTCAATAAAACTCATCTCAATATCAATTTGTGTAAATTCAGGTTGGCGATCAGCTCGTAAATCCTCATCACGGAAACATCTAGCAATTTGAAAATACCTCTCGATGCCTCCAATCATCAAAAGTTGTTTATAGATTTGGGGAGATTGTGGCAAAGCATAAAATTTACCATTAGAAATACGTGATGGTACTAAGTAGTCTCTTGCTCCCTCTGGAGTTGATTTACATAGAATTGGTGTTTCTACTTCAATAAATCCTAAATTTGATAAGAAATTGCGGACAATCATTGTAACGCGATGCCGAAGAATTAAATTATCTTTGATGTTCTCACGTCTAATATCCAAATAACGATATTTCAAACGGGTATCCTCAAGAGCGGTTGTATCTTTAGATATTTCAAAGGGAATATCAATACTATTATTGATGAGTTCCATTTCACTAACTAATACTTCAATATCACCCGTTGGCAATTTCGGATTCTTACTCTCGCGTTCACTTATCTTTCCAACGACTTTAATAACAGCTTCACTCTTTAAAATGGCAGCTACTTCATGAGCAGCATCTTCTGGTCTAACGACTAATTGAATGATACCGCTTCGATCACGTAAATCAATAAAAGTAAGTCCTCCTAGATCCCTTTTCTTTTGGACCCATCCGTAAAGAGTTACTTCTTCTCCAACATTTTTTATATTAAAACTGGCATTCATATTTTTTTTCATATTTACCTCCTAATGATACTCTACTCATCAGTATTATTTTCTAAGTATTTTTCTAAATCTTCATCACTGAATTCTTCTGATGAAGTCTTTTCTTCAAAGTAATATAAGATGTAATCAATTCCGACTAAAGTCTCTTCTTTAGTCTTATTATCCTTTATCTTGATGACATCGTTTTGCATTTCTTCTTCATTTAGAATAATTAAATGTTTACTGTTTAAGCGATCTGCCTGTTTAAATTGACTCTTTAAACTGCGACCCATATATTCCATTTCCACTTTATAACCATTCATACGCAAATATTGGGTAAGACTAATCGCATACTCTTTTTCACTTTGAGATACATACATAATATAAGCATCTAATTCTTTTGCAACTGGTAATTCTATTTTTTCAAGGTCAAGCGCCATGATTAGACGACTCATTCCTAAGGCAAAACCAATTCCTGGTGTCACTGGTCCACCAAGTAAATCAACTAAGCCATTATAACGACCACCAGCGGCTAAAACATTATTTGAACCAAAGCCATCGACTTTAGCTTCAATTTCAAAAACGACGTGATTATAATAGTCTAATCCTCTAACTAAACGTGGGTTTACTTCATACTCAACTTCTAAAAGTGTCAAATACTTTTTAACATCATCAAATCTCTTTTTACTCTCTTCATTTAAATAATCAAGAGTGATTGGGGCTTTTTTTAAAATGTCGCTATCCGCATCAACCTTACAATCTAGAATACGTAAAGGATTCTTCTTAAATCTTTCTTGGCAATCCTCACATAGACAATCAATGTGTGGTTTAAAATATTCGACTAAGGCTTGACGATAATTATCCCGTGACTCTCGATCACCCAAGGTATTAATATTTACTTTGACTTGTTGCAATCCTAAAGTTTTAAATAGATTAACGGGAATAGAAATAACTTCAGCATCAATCATTGCATCATCACAACCTAAGACTTCAACACCAAATTGCGTAAGTTCACGATCACGTCCGGCTTGTGGGCGCTCATAACGATACATCGTTCCATTATAATATAACTTAATAGGTTGAACACCATCACCATACATCTTATTTTCAATATAGCTACGAACAACTCCAGCCGTTCCTTCTGGTCGAAGGGTCATATTTCTATCGCCACGATCAACAAAATCATAAGTTTCTTTCGTAACAATATCGGTCGTCTCACCAACGCCGCGATGGAATAACTCACTAGCTTCAAAAATTGGTGTACGAATATAATCATAATTATATTTTTCCATCAAATCAGCGATAACTCCATTGACATAATTCCACTTTCTAGCTTCTTCGCCATAAAGATCATAAGTTCCCTTTGGTTTAACTATCATAATATTCCTCCTCATAAATAAAAAGGAAGCAACCACATAAGGACGAATATCATTCGTGGTGCCACCTTAATTCCATTAAATAATGCTTTCAAATCTTAACGCGATTACACGCCTCTACCCTTATTGAGTGTCTTCAACATAAATATCCTAAACACTTTCACCAAATGCGTTCTCTCTAAAAAGATAAATTATATCTACTCTTCTCACATAGAAGACAATTGTATTTTATCGCAAGAAAACATTTTTTTCAATATATTATTTTATTTTATCCAAAATATTAAAGCAAATTAAATACTTTAATCGGTTTAATCAAGTTTCTATCTTTTTCATATACTTCGTAAATAGCCAGAACTTTTTTCTGAGAATTGATAAAAACAATTCTCTCATCCTGATAACGATTTTCTAAAACGCGCCCATTTCTAATCTTTTTCTCAAGGAAATCATCAACTTCAACCATTGGGAAATTAGACAAAGCTTCATAAAATGAAACTAAATGGTAATTACCATTAGCGATATCTGAAAGCGTATAACTATTATCAATCGTAAAATGTCCTTGTTTGGTTCGTTTCAATTCTTTCATCGTACAAGGAATACCTAGTTTAATGCCAATATCACGAATGAGACTGCGAATATAAGTTCCTTTACTGACTGATACTTTAAATGTAAATGATTCCTTTTTCAATTCTAATAATTCAATTGAAAAAACTTCAATTTCTCTAGTCGGTAAAGTAACTTCAATATTTTTACGAGCATATTCATATAACCTTTGACCATTTACTTTGACCGAAGAATATAGAGGGACTTCCTGAAGGCTTTTACCAACGAAACTATTTAAAACACTTATTATTTTTTCTCTATCTAAAACATAATCTTCCCGTTTTAAAACATTACCAGTAATATCGAGAGTATTCGTAAGAATTCCTGGTTGTACTTCGGCAATATATTCTTTAGTATCACAACTGAGTAAATCAACGAGTTTTAATCCTTCGCCTAAAGCAATCACTAAAACTCCGGTAGCAAGCGGGTCAAGGGTTCCAGTATGTCCCACTCTTCCCATATCAAAAATCGAGCTTATCTTATTGACGACATCCCGACTCGTCCAATCCTTTTCTTTATTGACAACAATTAATCCATCCATCAGCTTCTTCTTTCCTGACACTTTGGACAATAATAAGTACCTCGTCCGCCAATACGTGTCTTTTCAATAATACTATTACAGATCAAACATTTCTCTTTTTCTCGACAATGGACATATAAATTATTTTGAAATAAACCCGTGACACCCTCATCAGAAGTATAACTACGAATAGTTGTACCACCTTCACTAATCGCCTTTTCTAAAGTCTTTTTGGTATTAATAATTATATTGTCCAAATCCTTTTCAACTAGTTCATTACAAGGAGTATAGGGATTGATTCTACTCAAAAACAATATTTCATCAGCATAGATATTACCAATTCCCGTAATGATTCCTTGATCCAAAATAACCGTTTTAATGGGAAGACGCTTACTCTTATATTTTTCTTCAAGATACTTATGAGTTAGATTTTTATCCCACGGCTCAAGTCCCAATTCCTGTATTGGCTTTGCTTCTTCTAATTTATCTTTAGGGACTAAATGCATTCGTCCAAACTTGCGCGTATCGTTATAGCGTAATGACGTGTTATCAGTAAAATTGAAGATGACGTGTTGATGCTTCGTCACTTCATCGTCAACCTTTTTCAAAAAGTATTTTCCTTCCATCCGCAAATGCGATAACAAACAATAATCATCTAGATGAAAGATTAACCACTTTCCTCTTCGCGTTATATCTTTAATCGTTTGACCAGCTAAATTCTTAATGAACTCAGCGCTCGAAACATTTTCAATAATACTTGGGTAGTTAACTTCAACATCAGCTATCGTCTTTCCCAAAACCTTTCTCTTCAATGTCTCTTTAACGGTCTCAACTTCTGGTAATTCAGGCATATGATCACTTCCTACTTCTATTTGGCCTCATACCAATTATTTCCTTTATTGACATCAACTTTTAATGGAACATTTAACTTATAAGTATTCTCCATAATGTCAACAATAATGTTTTCAACTTCTTCTTCCTCTTCTTTTAAAACATTAAAAACTAATTCATCATGAACTTGAATGAGCATTTTACTCTTTAAATGCCGCTTTTTAAATTCAGCATAAATCTCAATCATAGCTTTTTTCAAAATATCGGCAGCACTTCCTTGAACTGGCGTATTTTTAGCCATTCTTTCACCACTAGATCTAATCATATAATTCTTATTTTTTAGTTCATCAATGATGCGTTTACGATTCATAATCGTCTTGACATAACCATCACGATGTGCATTTTCAACAATCTTATCCATGAATTCGCGAATGCTTGGAAAAGTGTCTAAATAATCATCAATAAATCTTTTAGCACTAGCAATATCAATGTTCAAATCTTCACTTAACCCAAAGCTGCTAATTCCATATAAAATACCAAAATTAACCGCTTTAGCTTGCCGCCGCATATTAGAATCAACTTGATCAATAGGAACACCAAATATGTCACTAGCGGTCTTAGCATGAATATCAAAACCATGTTTAAAAGCTTCAATCATATTAGTAGCATTTGACATATGAGCAAAAACCCTTAACTCAATCTGGGAATAATCACTTGATAAAAGAACTGAATTATCTTCAGGAATAAACGCTTTACGAATGATTTTTCCTTCTTCAGTCCGCACGGGAATATTTTGTAAATTAGGATTGGATGATGATAGACGTCCCGTTCTCGTCAAAGTTTGATTAAAAATAGTATGAATTCGTCCATCTTCACCAACTTCCTCCATTAAACCGACGATATAAGTATTATATAATTTGGTAACCATTCGATAATCTTCAATGAGACTGACAACGGGATGAAGATGTCTAATCTTATCAAGAATTTCTTTACTAGTTAAATATTTATTTTTTTCATCATCTTTTTTAGCCCTCTTCGGATAATGAATTCCCAATTTTTCAAAAAGGACCTCGCCTAATTGTTTTGGTGAAGAGATATTGAACTCACAACCACACATCGTATAAATTTCTTCCGAAATAGATTCGATTCTCTTTTTCAATTCTTCACCAATTTGCGATAAATAATCCTTATCAACCTTAATACCAGTTATCTCCATATCAGCAAGGACTTCAACTAATGGCATTTCTAGTTTAGAAAAAAGATTTAAATCATTTTCTTCTTCTAATTTCTTCAAGAATTCATCTCTTTTATCATAGATAAACTTAGCTTTTAAACAAGCATTTTTAGCAATGATTTCAATATCAGGTAAATGTAATTTAGCTTCACTACCAAATTCTTGTTCATAAAAATCAACTTTATAACCATTATTATTCATTAGATATGACATATCATCTTTAATAGTTTGATTCAATATATAAGAAGCAACCATCATATCAAAAGAAACATTGGATATACTCAAATGGTGTCTAGATAAAGCATAGATCAATTTTTTTAAATCATAAGTATATTTGTCATAAGAACTATTTAAAATAGTTGGATTTTTCATTAAAACATCAAAAGGAATATAATAAGAAACTTCTTTATTATAAATAGACACCCCTAAAATATCCGCTTTATGATAGTTATATCCAAATAGTTCAACATAAATAGAAAAATCTGATTTAATATTGATAGAATCCATATCATTAACTATTTTATAATCAATATCGACGACATTTTCACGAATATTATTCTCTTTGATATCCATTTTCTTTATCAATGAATAGAATTCTAAATCATTTAATAAATCGATGTAACGAAGAGTATCAATACCATTATATTTTATTTTAGAAAAATCCGTATCAATTGGTACATCTTTATAGATAGTCGCTAAATCATAACTCATAAAGGCCTTATCACGATCAGCGATTAACTTATCTTTTAATTTACCAGCCATTTTATCAACATTATTGTATAAATTGCCAAGAGTCCCATATTCTTGTAAGAGTTTTAGAGCTGTCTTTTCACCAACACCACTAACACCAGGAATATTGTCACTAGCATCACCCATAAGAGCTTTTAAATCAATCATACGTGGTGGTTCAATACCATAAGTATTAATGAATTCTGACCGCGTCATCCGAATTGAATCATTGGTCTTCAATAATTTGACTTCAACTTCATCATTGATCAATTGCAACAAATCCTTATCACTAGAAATAATCGTCGCATTATATTCAGGATTAAGTGTTGCCGCTTTCGCAAAAGTACCGATTATATCATCAGCTTCATAATTATCAATTTCAAAATACTTAAAGCCCATTGCCTCAACTATTTCTTTAGCGACAGGAAATTGCACTTTCAATTCATCAGGAGTCTCACCTCGTCCACCTTTATAATCAGCATACTTCTCATGTCTAAAAGTCTTACCCTTATCAAAAGCAATCATGACATATTCTGGATTTTCTTCATTAATTATCTTATTCAACATATTGATGAGTCCATATATTGCATTAGTTGGAAAACCTTTGCTATTTTTCATCGTATTGCCATTATAGGCTGTTGCATAATAACTGCGAAATAAGATATTATTACCATCTATTAAAAGTACTTTCTTCACATTAATCACCTAGACATATTATATCATAAATAAATTTATAACAAAGAAAAACAAGTATAAATTAATATACTTGTTATGTTAGAAATGTCTTACATTTTATCCATCTGAATTTCCCCAGAAAGTTTCAGGTTCACTATTGTTATCATTTTTTGAAGAAGGTGTTCCATTTCCAGCACTACTAGAGGAAGCTTCTGTTAGTTTATCAGAATCAACATCAACATCAACGTCAACTTCAAGACCAGGAATTGAAAGTTGGTTAGGATCAGCATCTACTTTATCTACTTTGGCAGTGACTTCAGCTGTTTGACTTATGTTGGAATCACCAACTTTTGCTCCTAATTGTTGATTAACAGTTTGGGTTGCATCGCCAGCAGAATTGCCAACCATAGTACCATACATTTGATTAACTATTTGAGTAATTTCTTGTTCTTTTGTTCCAATATGAGCCTCGGCAATTTGACCTACAACTTGATCTACAACTTGCTTAACAGCAGCTGGGGAATCTAACTTTCCACCATCGTCAACCACTCTCTTAACTCTTTGCTCTACTTCATCCAATGGTACATCAAGTTGTTCAGAAACAACCTTGTGTATTTTTTGTGAAACAGTCTCCGTAGTCTCCTTACCATTTATATCTCCCTGAAGGGATGCGACCATTTTACCAGAAACATATGCTGTTGCATTTGTTGTATTAGGATTATCAAGCTTTAGCCCCAAACTTCTAGCTGTAACGTTTGCTGCAATTACTCCATTCAAAGCTGTCGGATTTTCTCTTTTGACAATCTCTGTAACTTCTCTAATTTCCTGACGTCTTGCATTTGTCATTAAGTCTTCGTGTCTTGAGGCCTCAATAGCAGCTTGTTCGTTTTCTTTTTTCTTAGCTTTTTCAGAATCCCTAGCCTTTTGATTACTACCATTTACAGCATCATTTTGTTCTTTCATTCCTTTATATGCTGAACCAGTAAACTGATTTGAGCCAAGAGCTGCTCCTAAAAATCCACTATTCATCCTTTTTCTCGCCTGTCCCATAGCGGCCAAACTAGGATGTTTTTCATTGAGTTTTTCCTTACTTGCATTATAACCCTTACCTAACTTAGTTTGAGCCAAACCAGCTTTTCCCATAGCTACAGCGCCACCAACAGCAGCGCCTCCTAAAGCAAGTGCACCAACAGCAGCTCCCTTTAACATACCACCGACTTGTTTGAAGATACCACTAGCATTTCCATCTTGTTCCAAATCCAATCCAAAAATATCACCAATCAACTTTGGTAAATCAAGCATAAATCCAAGTAGCCCCATAATTATTATTGCCTTTAAAAACCAATCGTTAGTAGTTAGCAAACTTCCTTGGGCATAAACACCATCAGTTCTCATCAAAGATATTACAAATAAAACAAACCATAAGGACAATATTCTTACGAACAACATAAAGTATGTACTTAATACCGCTTTTTTCCAAGATTTAAAGACACCATCATCTGCTCCGTTAATCATATACTCAATCATTGCAATAGGAGCTAACAATTGATACAATAACATTCTAAAAAACCTAACGACCACATCAAGACAATATTTTACCATTATGTACAGTACATATCCTAAACAGAAAGTTGATATCAAAAAAAGATAATCAAACTGGTATTGTGCCCCAAGCCAGCCATCCAAAAACATCTTTCCTCCTAGAGATCCTAGATCATTGTTCTTAATTGCTAAATCATATGCTTTCTTATTTGCTCCCGAAGCAACTTCACTTGGATTAAGAAAGCCAGCCAAAACATAAGTTCCAATATATCTTCCACCATCAACTGACATTTTTTTAATATCCTCATACATTGATTGGGGCATAATTATTCTTTGAATCAATTGATCACTAATAACACTTTCTTGAAATTCTAAGGCTATATTAAATATTGTCGGTACAAAAATTATTCCAATTAATCCAATAATACATCTCTTAATCAAAGAAGACATTCCAAGTTTAGCATCACTAACCAAATCGGGATTAACCAAATACTTAATAACAACCATCATCAGTCTAAAAAACATAATTACTCCAATGAACATATAAACATTTCTGAGTAGTGCAGTAACTACAGCGCCATTAAACATAGTTCCATTTAATAGTGTTATAATATAGTGATATACCCTACTAATTAAATCAACTATTTTTATATCAATAAACCAGCAAATTTTTCTTCCTAAAAACTGCCACCCTCCAAGAAAGAACCATGTAACAAATGCAAGGGAAGCAATGGATTTGAGTAATTCTAAGGTTAAAGTAAGTCCTACTGGGAAATCTAATGTGGGCATTTATTCTCACCTCCATAATTTTTTATTTAAACAAGCATTCTATATATTCTATAGCGCTTATTACTTCTTTACTATCTATTTCGTTTTCTATTTTTTCGTCACCATCTTGTATTGTAACATCCGTAATATCAATATCTCCGCCAGAATCATCTCTAACTATCTCCAATGCCAAACTAACAATCAATGGCAAGAAGAAAATCACCATGGCTGAAATAAACCTAATTATAATTTTCTTTCTCTGTTTAGGTAAATCTTCATCTATATTACCTGATATTACTACTTTAGCTACATCCAAGCCACACAATACTATAAGAAGTACAGGTACAAAAATTTGGATTACGTCTATAATTTTTGAGAGTGTTTTAGCCGTTTCAGGCATAACGACATCGCAAAAATCACCAGTCAAAATATCACTTGGATCATCCACAATTCCAGCATAAACATATTGAATTGTAGTTCCCGTTGTCCCATCTCTATCATAGCACGGTGATTTATCAGTTCTACAATTCTTATACCTAATTCCATATTTATTATAATAATAAGATATGTTATTGTCAGGATCCATTGAATTTTTAGGCGAAGCATCTGATAGAGTTATAGGACGTATTATATCCGCTATTGGTTGTCCATTTTCATCAAACTTCATATTAATTAATTCTTTCGTAACTGGATCGCCATCTATATCTTCAAGATATGTAGTTTTTTCATTTCCTTTCACAAGAATTACATTATCAAAGTATAGTATATAAATATACTCAGGGCTTGATGATACCTGGACAACTTCTCCATCTTTCTTTTTAGCTTCTGCTTTAAAAGCAAGAATATGATTAGGTTGAACATCATCTGGTAAAACAACATTTTCAGATACTAAGCTATAGTGTTTTAGATTTTTTTTAACTTCTCCAACATTATCAGTTTTCCACCACCACATACCAGTATCAGGTTTCAATTCGTCCGCAGAAAATTCTGTATCACCGTTTTCACTAAATTTTATATATGTAGTGCCTGGATTTGTTACGTTACCATTATCATCGAATTCTATACCTAGCGTTCCAACATGCATATATTTATGGCAGCGAAAGGTTTGGCTGTGTCCTGGTAGTTGTGTAAAATAATCAGCGAATCCACCTACAAATGTAACTATTCCAGTATTCTCATCAATTTGCTTTGTTCCTCTTAAAGGATAGTTTCTGCGATTAATTACATATTTTTCCCCAGATGTACATCCGCCATTTTGTTTACACTCCTCTGTTTGAGTTTGAGTAACTATGCTCCCATCACTGTATATACATTGTAAAGAAACAGTTCCTTCGGTTAGATTAGTAGCGTCCACCTTACAATTTCCTATAGAAAGCAACACGATTATTAATAATATGAAAAGAACATTGTTTTTTGTCTTTAATTTTTTCATAAGTATACGATTACCCCTTTACTTTAACTCTATCATATAAATTATAAAACATATCCTGTGATTTGACTAGAGGTAATTTTCATAAATAGACATTTTTTGTAACAACATCTTTTTGACTTTTATATTATAATATTATAGAATTATTTAAAGGTGAAAATATGAATAAAGAGGAACATGATAAGAAAAAGAAGTTTAAACTTAAGAAAAGGGTTAAATATATAATATTAGTACTTATATTAGGAATATGTATAGGTGTTTTGTCCTATTCACTTTTCAATATTTATAGATGGTATAAGGATTCTAAACATGTTGACAAAGTCAATGAGGAAATTCAAAATAATGTTGATATAAAAGAAATACCAGCTGAAGAAGAAGATAATGATGTAGTTCAAGTCGTTGAACCAGAAAAAGAGGTTGTTGAAGATAAGTCTAATCCTTATTGGGATTATATTAAGATGAACTTAATCAATGTTGATTTATCTGAACTTGAAAAAACAAATTCTGATACAGTGGGATGGTTACAAGTCAATGGTACTAACATTAATTATCCATTTGTTCAAACGAATAACAATGAATACTATTTGACCCATTCTTTTGATAAAACTTATAATAGTGCTGGTTGGGTATTCTTAGATTATCGCAATAATTTAGATAAAATAAGCGATATTGGAGAAATTGATCGAAATACTATCCTTTATGCTCACGCTCGTCTAGATAAAGTTATGTTTGGTACTTTAAAAAATATTCTTAAAAGTGATTGGTACAATAATAGTAATAATCACATAATTAAATTATCGACTGGTAATAAAAGTACTTTATGGCAAGTGTTCAGTGTCTATCACGTTCCAACTACTAGCGACTATATTCAAGTAAAGTTTGATAGTGATGAAGAATTTAAATCTTGGGCTGACGCAATGCAAGCTCGTAGTTACTACAGCTTTAATACAAGTGTCAGCGAAGGTGATAAAGTTCTAACTCTTTCCACCTGTTATGGTCAAACAGAAAGAATGGTCATGCACGCTAAACTAATTAAATATTCCGACATATAAAAAGAATCAATGATTTGATTCTTTTCGTTTTTATTCTTTTACGTAGTCACACTCACTACATTTAATTGTTCCTTTATTATCAACAAGTAAACCTTTACATTTAGGACAGAGTTCTCCGGTTGGCATATCCCAAGTTGCTACTTTACATTTTGGATAGTTATTACATCCATAGAAAACCTTACCTTTTTTGCTGACTCTTTCAATAATAGTTCCCTTACATTTAGGACATTTACAAATTTCTTTAACTTCTTTTTGTTCTTTTTTGATATATTTACAAGTTGGATAATTGCTACAAGCAACAAATTCGCCATACTTTCCTTTTCTAACGACAAGACTACTTCCGCACTCTGGACATATTTCTCCGGTTTCCTCAGGTCCTTTCTTGTCCATATTCTTAAAAGCTTTTTGAACGAGTGGTTCAAACTCATCATAAAAATGGTGTAACAAGGCTATTTCATCTTTATTAGCATCAGAGATATCATCCAAATCTTTTTCCATTTTCGCTGTATATTCAACGTTGATAATATCCGCAAAGAATTCTTGGAGTTTATCAGTTGTTTCAAAACCAATTTCAGTTGGTTTAAACTTCTTATCATCCATTACTACATATTCTCTTTCTCTAATTGTGTCGATAATCTTAGCATAGGTAGATGGTCGTCCAATACCCAATTCTTCCATTTCTTTTATGAGTTTAGCCTCGGTATATCTTGAAGGTGGTTGCGTGAAGTGTTGTTCTTTTTCGATGTCTTTGGCATCGATTCCTCCATCTTTATATTTATCTAAAGCTGGTAGAATCTTATCTTCACTATTTTCATAATCTTTATAAACTTTCAAATATCCATCAAATACTAACACTTGCCCCGTTGCCTTAAATTGGTAATTATTATCATCTAGAATTACCGTCGTGGCATTGACTTTGGCATCGGCCATAATTGAAGCAAGTGCCCTAGCATAAATCATTGAATATAGTTTATATTCATCATTCGTCAAATATTTTTTGACCTTTTCTGGAGTACGTAAAATACTAGTAGGTCTGATTGCTTCGTGAGCATCTTGAACATTTTCAGTCTTTTTATTGATTTTGGTATAACCGATATATTCTTTACCATAGTTTTCTTCAATAAAATGGTAGCCACTGCCCACAAATTCATCAGATAATCGAACTGAATCAGTTCTCATATAAGTTATGAGTCCGACTGTTTCGTTAGCTAAATCGACTCCTTCATATAACTTTTGGGCAAGACTCATCGTTTTCTTAGAAGGGAAATTCAATTTATTGACAGCATCTTGTTGAAGAGTACTTGTTATGTATGGTGGCCTAGCCTTTTTAGCTTTTTGCTTCGTCTCAATACTATCAATTATGAAATGTTTATCAAGTTTTGCTAAAATCGCATCAGCTTCTTGTTCAGAGTGAATTTCAATATCTTTATGATCATAATTGAAAAGTTTGGCTTCAAATTCATCGAAGATAGCCGTTATATCCCAATACTCTTCAGGAACAAAAGCTTCTATTTCTCTCTCGCGATCAACAATTAGTTTTAGAGCTACGCTTTGTACTCGCCCAGCACTTTTACCACCAGTTTTACTTTGCATTAATTTACTCAATCTAAAACCAATAATTCGATCCAAGATTCTTCTAGCTTCTTGTGAATGAACCAAATTTTCATCAATCTTTCGCGTATGATTAAAAGCATCAATTACTTTATCTTTCGTTATCTCGTGAAATAAGACTCTTTCATAATCTTTATCATCAATATTCAATGTATCTTTTAAATGCCAAGATATAGCTTCCCCTTCGCGGTCAGGGTCAGTTGCTAAAAAGACTTTTTCGTGATTTGAAACTTCTTTTTTCAAATCATCGATTAATTTCTTTTTTCCATCGACTGCTACATAATTTGGTTTAAAATCATTATCTATATCGACACCTAATCCATATTTACCAGTAGTTGCTAAATCTCTTATATGTCCTTTAGATGACACTACTTTAAAATCTTTACCTAGATATTTTTCAATAGTTCTACTCTTACTAGGAGACTCAACTATAACTAAATTTTTTGCCATTTAATCACGTCCTCACTAATTACTTATACTAATAAAATATTAATTTGTCAACAAAACAATTCCTACATAAATGTCAAATAAAATGAAAAATAATGTCTAATTTTTGACATTATTTTCATTTATTAAGTCAATAAATTCTTTTTGTAATTGTTCTAAGCGCTCTTGAGTTGTTGCTTCAAAACGAGCTGTTATATTAGGACCAGTATTGCTGTATCTGACTAGAGCCCATCCATCATTAAAACTGACTCTTACGCCATCTATCGTGTTCATTTCATAATTTTTATCTTTACAATAATTGATTACTTTTTCAACGACACTAGCTTTGATATCATCAGAAGATGGTATCTTTATCTCTTCTGTTGAATAATAATTATTGATTCCAGCAAGCAATTGACTAGTCTTTTTATCCGTCTTACTCAATATCTCTAATAATCTTAAGCCCGCGTATAGTCCTGAATCAAAGCCTGGCCAACGATCACGGAAATAGACGTGTCCTGATAGTTCACCACCAAATGGCAAATCTTCTTCTCTAACCTTAGCCTTTGTATAAGAGTTACCTGTACGATAACAAATCGTTTCGCCACCCAATCTCTTAACTTCATCTTCAATAATTTTTGAACACTTGACGTCGTATAAAAACTTTTTATTTGCTACTTTATCAATGATATCACGTATGATGATGACCATATATTTATCAGTAGCTACATAGTTACCATTTTCATCAATGACACCTAACCTATCGCCATCACCATCAAATCCTAATCCCACGTCAGCCTTAGTTTCAAGAACACGCTGTTTCAACATTTCTAGATTAGCTTCAACACATGGATCAGGGTGATGATTAGGAAAAGTTGGATCTGATTTTTCACAAATTATATCATAATCTATTGGAAAGTTTTTATAGACATCTTCTAAAATAGAAGTTGTCGTCCCATTTCCTGGATCCAACACCACTTTTATTCGGCGATTACCAAAATCTAAACTCTTTTTAAATAACCCAATATATTCATCTCTTATGTCATACTTGGATATGGTTCCTAACCCTTCATCAAATTCTTGTTTAAGAGTAAAATCTAAAAATTCTGTAATCATTTCTCCTTTAGCATTTCCTCTTTCATCAAAAGAAAACTTAAAACCATTTTCATCTTTAGGATTATGACTAGCTGTTACCATAACGCCAGCTGGTATATTTAATTTTATTTGACTGTAATAATACATTGGTGTCGTAACTAAATCTAAATAGACAACATCGGTTCCGGCATCTAAAATACCCGTGACTAATGCTTTAGTCAATTCTGGTGAAGAGTAACGATTATCGTGCCCAACAACGCATCGACTCTGATTAAATTTCTTTACATAGGTTCCATAGCTTCTTCCAATTGTATAGGCTACATCCTCATTTAGATCAATGGGATATTTACCACGGATATCATAACCACGAAAAATGTATTTATTTATATCAGCTGTTATCTTCATTTTTTTCTCCTCTAACTTATATTACAACTATATGAATTACCTTCATAACTCATTCTTTGAACATCTAACTTCTTAATATGCGCTTCTAACAACTCATTATTGCGCAATCCCGGATCGACTTTATAATCAATTTTAATTGTATATTTTCCTTCATTAGCAGTAACGTTTATTCCCTGTGAATCAATTTCAGATAAGGTGGCATACTCTGGTATTTCGATTTCTTCAAGTGTTATTGTTGCATCCTTATCAAGCGTTATCGTATAATTTATTTCTGTTGCGGTTACATATTCATTTGTATATGAGCTATTGATTTCTACTACATAAGAATAACCCTCTTCTTGAAAAGTTCTTTTACAAAACATATGATCTGTTCTGGCATCACTAGTTGTTGGTTCTTTTGTCTCATCAAAACGGTATGGATCATAATTAGGATCAAAACCCCTTAAAATTAGTGGTATAAAAGCTAACAAAAGAAAGCAAACTGAACCGATATAACACATCATATCTTTTTTATCCATCGGTTCCTTTGGTTGTTTATTTTTCTTGCTTTTGTCCGTCGTCTTTTGTTCTTCTTGTTTTACTTGTTCTGTAGTATTTTGATTTTTATTATCTTCCATTTCAACACCCTCTATCTTGTTTCATTTTAGCATAAAAGACAACAAAAAAAAAGTCTTTAACAGACTTTTATTTATTTTCCTCTTTTAATATATCGACTACTTTACGAATTTCCATATCATAGCTAATCATTTCAATACCACCAAAGTTCTTTAAGAATTCTTCTTTTGGCATATTATATTTCTTAGCTAGTTCTTCTGCTTGTTTATCAGCTTCAGCTTCACTAATTTCAATTTTTTCCATCTTAGCTATTTCTTCTAACATCAAACGATATAAAACATTCTTATATGCTTCTTTTTCTAATTGATTGCGCAAATCAGCCTCAGTAGTCTTAGTTAGTTGGTAATATAAATCAAGAGAAACACCTTGCATTTGTAATTGTTGTGAATATCTACCGAGTAATCGATCAACTTCTTCTTCCACCATTTCTTCTGGAATGTCAACTTCAACATTTTTAGCAACCGCATCTAATAGAGAATCAACATATCTATTTTCAGCATCCATTTCTTTTTGAGCTTCAATATTAGCTTTTAGTTCTTTTTCTAATTCTTCTTTAGAATTAACACCTTCCATTGCTAAATCTTCAAATAGTTCAGCATCAAAATCTCTTTCAATCTTTTCTTTAATCTCGTGTAATTTAACTTTGAAAACAACTTTTGCTCCCTTTAGTTCTTCACTTGGATATTCTTCTGGGAAAGTGACATTGATATCTCTTTCATCATGAGACTTCATACCGATTAATTGTTCTTCAAATCCTGGAATAAAGGTATTACTACCAATTTCTAATTCATAGTTTTCAGCTTTACCACCATCAAAAGCAACACCATCTTTAAATCCTTCAAAATCGATAACAGCGATATTACCATTCTCTAGTTTACCATCTTCTTTAACTCGAACTTCACCATATTTTTCAAGGATGTTCTTCATCTCACGGTCAATTTCTTCTTGGGTTACTTCAACTTTTTCTTTTTTAACTTTTAATCCTTTATATTTCTTAACTTTTACTTCTGGTTTGGTAACAATTGTAAATTTGAATTCAACAAAATCATCAGTTACGGCGGTAACATCTAATTTAGGTTGAACAACAGGAATTAATTTAGAAGAATCCAATGCCCGTTCATAAGCAATTTGAACAACGCTATCAACAGCTGTCATCCATAGACTCTCTTTACCAAAATTCTTCTCATAAATATTTCTTGGTACTTTTCCTTTTCTAAAACCGCTGACTGTTACATCTTTTCTCTTAGCTTCAAATGCTGCATCAACAGCTTCTTTCCATTCATTTCCTTCAATTTTAATAATTATTTCTTTTTTATTTTCAATCTTTTCTTCTTTTTTAGCCATACTTTCGCCTCCAACAAGTTATATTATATAATATTCTTCTTCCTTAAACAAGAAAAATATTTGGTAATGCTTTTTCACATAAAGTCATTATAAATAAAAAAAGCATATTTCTATGCTCTTGACATTATTTAATTTCAGTTATTTCAATCTTGTAAACACCATTTGGGCTTTCAACTTCAACGATGTCTCCTACTTTTTTATTCAAAATAGCTTTAGCTATTGGACTCTCATTAGAAATCTTACTCATAAATGGATCAGCTTCCTGACTACCAACAATCTTATATTCATCAGTATCATCATCATCTACATATTTAATAGCTACTGTTGAACCAATTGTTACTTTATCAGTTGCAACTTTTTCAATTATTTCAACATTTTCTAACATTTTTTCAAGTTTTTTAATGCGTCCTTCAATTTCGGCTTGTTCATTTTTAGCTGAATCATAATCAGCATTCTCTGATAAATCACCTAAAGCTCTTGCTTCTTTAATTGAAATGATATTAGCAGGCCGCTTTACATTTATTAAATCATCTAATTCACTTTTTAATTCTTCAAGTCCCTCACGAGTTAAATATATTTTTTTATCTGTCAATTTAATGCACCTCTTTTTTAATAATATACTTCCTACAAGATACTACATTTTAAAATTTTTGTCAAGAAAAATCCATCTTGCCAAATCATTCATTTAATAGCTTGTTATAGTGAGATATAAAATAGTCATCCGTCATTCCTGCTAAAAAGTCAATAACGATTCTTTTATGATTAGTATTATTTAGATATTCAGCATTTTGTTTAGAAATGAAATCGACATAAATATCACTATCTTCATTATTATATTCAATATCTTTTAAATATTTATCAAATAAACTATTAAATCCCTTTTTATAGTATGCTACCTCTTCTTCGGTATTAGCTTTACTATAAATGTTGTCATAGTTGAACTGTTTTAAAGCAACTATGGCTTCATATATTTCTTTACTCATTTTGATATATGGTTTTCCATAACTGTTTTCGATGATATCATTCATAATGGTTCCTATTATATCGTGGTTGTTATCACCCAATACTCTTCTTATCTTATTGGGGATTTGTTCACGAGAAAATACTCCAATCATGATTGCATCTTCGATATCACGTCCGATATAAGCAATGATATCAGATATGCGCACCACACATCCTTCTAGCGTCATCGGAATCAATTTCTTGGTGATTGACTTATCGGTATAACAAGCTTGGTATTCTTTCAAAAACTCTTCTTTAGTCTTAACTTTGGGATGATATTCGCCACTGACCATTTCACCATTGTGACATAAAACGGCATCCAACACTTGAAGACTCAAATTACTGCCATCACCGCCACGGTCAATATACATATAAGTTCTTACTCCCTGAACATTATGAGCAAATATCTCGCCTAATTCCCGCTGTGATATTTCATTTAGAATTGCCTCTCCTAAATGACCAAGAGGGGTATGACCAATATCATGTCCTAAAGCGGCTGCTTCAATCAAATCTTCATTGAGATTTAACATTCGACCAAGTGTCCTAGCTACTTTACTAACTAATTGCACGTGGGTCATCCGCTTACTGATATGGTCATTATCCCGAAAAGAAAAGACTTGGGTCTTATCGGAATAACGCGTATAGGAAAGATTATAAATAATGCGATCAATATCGTGCCAAAAAGGTGGACGATAATCATCTTCAAATGGTTTAAAACGAATTACATCTTTATCCCGACAAGCATATTCACTCAAGGAATCTTGTCTTTTTTGTAATTGTTTATCAATAGCTTCTTGTATTTCTTTTTTCATACTTCCTCCTAGACTTTGATACGCATCATCGAATAAGGTTCAATGGCAAAGGGTATGTTAACAGCAATCTTGATTATTTCTTCAGGATGACGAGCGACATCAATTGTTTCCATATCTTCATTATACATCTTATCAATTGTAAATGTATAAGTATTTCCACTTGGCGTAAAAATTTCCACTTCATCGCCTACTTTAAAGTAGTTGCGCTCATAGAGAGTTAAAATCTTTTTCTCTTCGTCATAGCTATCAATAAGTCCTAAAAAATCTTGATTAGACAATTCTTGACGACCAGTATAGTATTGATCTGTATGATCAGCTCTTTTATTTAAATAATGACTACTCGTTTCACGATTAGCTACTCGATCTAGAATATGATATTGTTCTTCTAAATATTCATCATTTTTACCATTTCCGTAATAGAAATCAATTATTTTGCGATAAGTACCGATGACTGTCGCTAGATAATACAATGATCGCATTCTTCCTTCCACTTTTAAACTAGTGACTCCAACATCAATTAGCTCTTTGATATGCCGTGACAAATTCAAATCTTTAGTGGCCATTGTGAACTTCACATCGCTATCATCCTCTTCAAGATTATAGGCAAAACGGCAAACTTGGGCACATCCGCCCCGATTAGAATCACGATTGGTCACATAATTTGATAGACAACAACGTCCACTATAAAAGGTACACATCGCACCGTGGACAAATACTTCGACATCCACACCAACTTCATCAATTATTTCTTTCATTTCTGGCAAGGAAACTTCTCTAGCTAAGACTACTCTCTTTATTCCCTGCTCTTTAAAAAAGCGCACAGTATCTTTATTAGTCGTTGAATTTTGAGTGCTCAAATGAGCTTCAACATTGGGATATTTTTTGACTATATAACTTATGATGAAAGGATCACTAATGATAAAAGCATCAATACCACATTTGACCACCTCATCAATATATTCTTCTAATCCCTCTAAGTCCTCATCATGAAAGACAATATTCAAAGTCAAATAGACCTTTTTATTGAGCTTATGGGCAAATTCACAAGCCTCTTTTATCTCCTCAATTCCAAAATTAGAAGCATTAGCTCGTAAACTATATTTTTTTCCACCAAAGTAAACAGCATCAGCTCCATATAACAAATTGACTTTTAAGCGCTCTAAATCGCCTGCTGGAGCTAATAATTCAATTCTTTTATTTATCATTCTTTTTCACCATAAAGATAGTTTTTTTAAAGAAAAAATTAGTATTATTACCAATTAAATCTTCTATTTGACCAACAACCCTTTCCTCTCTATTAGTAAATAGTTCTTTGACCAAAGGAATTAATTTTTCAGCAATATCTTCCTGCACTAGCTCATCTGAAAAAACTATGTAGTCGACAGCACTATTGGTGACAAGACATGTTCCATTGACAAATTCGCTATTTAAAAAAGTTGTCCCCGCTGAATCTTCCTTGACAAAGAACCGATTGCTATCATCATATATCGTACATACTTCATTATTATATATTTGATTATGAATGACATAATGATTAGTTAGCAATGTTCTTCGACTATGCGCCATTATTGGATACCCATAAGCAAACGCTAACAATTTCATATCTGTTTTACTCTTTATTTCATTTATCTCTTCGAGAGTTATCTCGGTTGATAAAAAAGCATAGTTAACACCTAAATCGTGATAATAATTACAAGTGTTATAATTAGTTACCATATGGGTTTGATTCCAGACCAAGTCAAGGTTTAAATGTCTTTTATTCCGCAAATATAGAATTGATAAGTCATAAAAGAGAACGCCTTTAATACTAATTTTTTCTAGTTCACACAAACAGTTTTCTACTCGTTCCAATTCATCGTTATAAAAGTTTTTATTCATGCTGACAAAAATTTCTAAATTTGGATACTTTTTGGTCAAGTTACTGATCTCTTCTACCGTCAATTTGACATCAAAATTAACTGACATATCTTTTAAACCAATGATTAATCCATCACAACCACATTTTATATATTTATCTATTTTTTCACGTTTTTTAGGAACAACTAATAACTTCATAATCCACCTCAAACAAATACAGTACTATTATATCATAATCAAAAAAAGAAGGCTATTGCCTCCTCGTTGATACCGCTACTCCATCGCCAATGTCATCATAAAATTTTGTTTCATATTCTTCATTATCTTTTAAGAACTGACGATATTCTTTAATTTTACGAACCAGACCGCGCAAATTGTGACTCTTAATCTCTGATAGTTCTTTATCAACATATCCGTGAAATTTCATATTATCAGTTATGATAAAACCATCTTGGGTCAATAATTTTTCAAATTTTTCAAAAAAACGCTGATTCTGTCCTTTGGCCGCATCGATGAAAATTAAATCAAATTCTTCATCCAATTTTATCTCTAAAGCATCATTAAAAAGAATTGTAATGCGATCTTCTAAATCAAATTTCTTGATGTTTTTGACCGCTTCTAAATAACGAGCTTCATCTCTTTCAACCGTTGTAATTTTTAGTTTAGGATTAGCAAGGGCCATTGATATTGCCGAAAAGCCAATTGCGGTTCCAATCTCTAAAACATTATTGATTTGATGTTTAATGACAAAAGTAGTCAAAAAATCAATTCCCTCATCATTCATGATGGGAACATCATTTTCTTTAGCATAAATTTTTATTTCACGCATTTGCGTATATTGGTTATCTATCATCCGAGCCATAGTCCATCCTTCTTTAATTTATTTATTTGCGCTAAATGTTCGCTGTAAGTTTTCATAAAGTACATAAGTCCATTTTTATCAGCTACAAAATAGTAAAAATCGGTCTCAATCGGTTCTAAAACAGCCTTTATAGAAGTTTCACTGACATTAGATATTGGACCAACTGGCAATTTACCAGCCATTGAAGATACGCGCGTATTATATGGATTGACATCATTTAACTGTGCTGTAGTAAGACGAGTACTACCATCCATATCAATTTTAGAGCCATAATACGCTGTAACATCACTTCCAAGCGACATCTTTGTTTTTAAACGATTCAAAAAGACGCTGGCAATCTTATTCCGATAATCCACTTTAGGTGCTTCTTGTTCAACCATAGATGCTAGAGTCAGAATCTCATGAACATTATAACTACTACTATTTATTTGTGTCTCATATTTAGCTAACACTTTTTCCGTCTCATCTAACATAGTCTTAAATATATCTCTAACAGTGACATCTTTGTTTTTAAAATTATAAGTATTTGGATATAAATACCCCTCCAAAGAATAATAAATATCTGGATTCTTTATCGCATCAGTTATGAACCAATAATTGGCGATTAGCTCATCTAGATAAGACTCATCTTTTAATAGCGCAAAAACATCATCCTCATTATTATTAGTTCTCTTTGCAATAATACTTGCCACTCTGCGCATAGTAATACCTTCATTAAAAGTAATAGATATCTCATCAGGATTATAACTATTTCCTTTTTCTAAGACATCAATAATTTTCTTAAGATCCATATTTTTAGATAATTCATAAGTCGTTGCTTTCAACGTGTCCACATCATATATCTTACAATAGAAATAGAAGAAATTTGCATTTCGAATGAGACCTTGTTCTTCAAGCATATTTCCTATCTGTTTTACTGATGCACCACTAGGTATTATAACCATTATTTTGCTATTATCGTTCTTATCGATTGCTGTCAAATTATAATTAAATAAGCAACAGACAATCACTACCATTATCGCTGTGGAAAAGAACAAAACCATAGCTATATTTCTCAACATCTTCATACTGCTAACAAATAACGAGCATTTTTATTGCTCGTTTGTCCCTTCATTATTAGGAGTTGTTTTTTTTCTTATCTCCTCTTGCAACGTATTCAATATTGTCTCAATAATTTTCCATTCTTGTTCTGTTTCAATTGGATCTAGCTTTGGATTTTCTTGTTTTGGATCATATATTGAAGCAAAAACTTGAATATTACCAGCTTCATCCCTAGTGTTATCAGTATAAACAATATAACTCTTGTTAGTCTCTTCAGAATCAAATGTGAATAGAATATCACAAACAATTTCTCTTCCTTCTTCATTAATTACTTTAAAAGTGTTATTTTCCATATCATTAATCTCCTTTATTTATTCTTATCTAAATATGATTGCAAAATTATTGTTGCAGCCATACTATCTATAACTTTTTTTCTTTTTTTCCGCGATGTATCATTATTGATCAGTAGATTTTCGGCCTGTTTAGTCGTCAAACGTTCATCTTGCAAGTAAACAGGAATATGCATTCTATCTTCTAACATCTCTTTGAAGTGAAATGACAACTCACCTTTTGGGCCAATTGTATTATTCATATTTTTGGGTAATCCTAAGACAATGGCTTCAATTTGTTTTTCTTTGACAACGCTTTCTACTTCAGCGATAAGACCTTCATATTCTTCATCATGTCTAATTATTTTATAGCTTGAGGCAATTATTCCTAATGAATCACTGATAGCCATTCCCAATGTTCGGCTACCTAAATCTAATCCTAAATACCGCATTAATCCTTATTCATATAATCCCGAAGCAAAACTTCAATAATTTTATTTCTTTCAAGACTGGTCATTTTCTTACGCGCTTCGCGATGGGAAGAAATATACCCAGGATCACCACTCATTATATAACCGATTAACTGATTGATGGGATTATATCCTCGTTCCTCTAAAGCATCATAGACATCGTTTAGCGTTTCTCTAATCAACCTATCTTCGAACTCTTCAACATTGTAAACTGTAGTCTCATCTGCCATTGCTATCACCTCAACTATCATCTCACTATCATTTTAACATCTTTTCTTTTAGATATCAACAAAAAGGTTTTTAAAACTGATGTTGAAACATCAAGAAAATCAAGAACGCAATGAGAATAATTGTAATAATACAACCATTAATTTTTTCAGATAGTGTGCTCTTATACTTTATTCCCAATCCCATAGTCGATGTAATACCAGCAACTAATCCACCGATATGAGCAAAATTATCAATTCCTGTGGACATAAATCCTATAATTAAATTTAAAACGATCAAAGGAATGATTTGACTTTGCATAACGCCACCTAGATAAACCCGATAATGATAACCAAAGTATAGTAATGCCCCTAGTAAACCAAAAATAGCTCCACTGGCACCTACTCCTAAAAAGTTACCATTGTTTAAAGCAACGGATAATAAATTTCCAACTATACCACTTATCAAATAAACAGCTACATATTTAGTTCTTCCCAAGAAGCCTTCCAATTGTTTACCTATTACGTATAAGGCATACATATTGAATCCTAAATGTAAAATATTGGCGTGTAAAAACATTCCTGTAAATAGACGATAAAATTCGTGAAATTTGATGACCCCGATATTCCAAACAGCAAATGTTGACGTAACACCCGCAAAAAACATTTGACAGAAGAAAACCAAAACATTGATAGCTATTAAAACATAGGTGACATAAGGAACTTTTGGTTTAAAAACATCATTGACCATTTGGGCATCCTTCTTATTTTTACGATTGATATCAGACGTTATTTTCATAAATAAACGCATTCCATCTTCACTAAATTTTAATTTTTTAGAGATATCAGGAAAAACTTCTTCGACAAAATCATATTTTTTGATATCATCAGTATCATACAAATAAACGGAATCAATGCCATCAACTTTTTCTAATTTGACATTATCACCAAGATCCGTAAAAATACTTAGAACTTTCATATCAAATGACAAAGTCTTTTTCTTAATTTTTTTAACAACCCGTTTTGTTTTAAACGTATCAAAATCTAATTGTTCATTGTTGTGAACGTGTCCTGATACAATACGAATAATTTTGTATTCACTCTTTAAATTTTCCAACCAAATCTCATCTTCAGCACCTTGAAGAATAATCGGATTATAATCTTGTTCCGTTATAAAGTAATGAAGTAGTTTCATGACTATTTCATTTTTTCTATCGATCAATTCCTCCATACTATCCCTCCACATAAAATATATTATATAACATTTTTTATCAAAACGACACTACAATTACTCTTCTTCAAGCATTTTTAAGTAATCTTTAAATTCTTTTGGTACATCACTTTCAAAATATAGTTCTTTTTTAGTAATGGGATGAAGAAATCTAATACTTTTCGAATGAAGCATTTGTCCAAAAGAAGTAACTTTTTTGCTTTTGCCATAAATTGGATCATTAACAATGGGAAACCCAATATAACTCATATGCACTCTGATCTGATGGGTCCTACCCGTCTCCAATTTACATTCAATTAAGGTATTGTTTTTAAACCTTTTTAAAACGCGAAAATGCGTAATGGCATTCTTACTATTGACGTCAGTCACCATCATCTTTTGTCGGTTGTTGATATCACGACCAATTGGAGCATCAACTGTTCCGGTTTCGTGTTTGATAACGCCATCAACAATGGCAACATATATTCTCTCCACTTCTTTTTTCTTAATCATATCAGCAAGAAGTTCGTGGGTTTTATCATCTTTAGCGACAACTAATAAACCACTAGTATCCTTATCAATACGATGAACTATTCCTGGTCTAATCACATCATGCGATAAATTAAATTTGTTCATCAAGGCATTGACTAAAGTACCAGAATAATTTCCTGGTGCTGGATGAACAACCATTCCACTAGGTTTGTTGATAATGAGCAAATACTCATCTTCATAAACAACATCTAAAGGAATGTCCTCACCTTTGATATCAATCGCGAAATCCAATGAATCATCAATGACTACTTCATCATCTAGATGTACTTTATAACTACTATTAATCGCTTTACCATTGACCAAAATTTTTTCATTTTGAATCAAGCGCTGAATCTTGCTGCGGCTGATATCTAATTCTTCCGCCAAATAAGCATCAATTCGTATATTTTCCTTTTCGCATGTGACGTGCATTCAACTCACTCCTAACTACATCAATAACCATTAACACAATTCCTAATACAATTAATATATCAGCAATATTAAAAACGGGATAATCATATCCTAAAATATAAAAATTTAAGAAATCGGTAACATATCCATTAAAAACGCGATCAATCAAATTACCAATAATTCCTGATAATAAAAGGCCATAATACGTAATCGCCATTTTTTTTAACTCTTCTTCCTTTTTTATGAAGAAATATACCATAATGCCCACAAAGGCACTGATAATGGCTAAAAAAGTCACATTATTTGAAAATAATCCCCAGGCCCCACCAGTATTCTTAACATTTATTATATAGAAAAAATTAGGTATTATTTCAATACCACGATTAGGAACTACTCGAAAGATACCAATTTTACCACCTTCACTGACCATTTCTGATAGACAATGGGCACAGGAAGTTAAATTAAACTGGGAACGTACGACAAATTTTGTAATCTGATCAAGAACAATTCCTATAATTGCAATTAAATATATGTAAATTCTACTTCTTCGCAAGTCATCCTTTTTTTCCATCCAATCACCAACACACATATTTTATCAAAAAAACATCTATTTGTACATATAAAAAGAGAGTTAAACTCTCTCGTGCATATTTACTAGGATGACATCTTCTCCTATTTTCTTAATATTTTCCCATCGGATTTCCGAAGCCCCATTTTTAGAGGAAAAAGAAAAGCCTCTTTTATTCTCTTCAACGATTAAAGATATAATATTACCAGTTTGTTCATCCATTTTAACATCGACAATATTACCAATATTCTTCCCATCAGCCATATTGATGAGCGTCTTATTTTGTAAATCTGATAAAAGCATTTTATCACCTAATAAATTATATTAAAAAAGAAAGAAATTCATTCTAAATAAAAACTCGAATTTATAATGATTCGAGTTCAATAAGCATTTGGTAGTCTGCACGGGTTTCGAACCCGTGAATGCCACCTTGAGAGGGTGGTGTGTTAAGCCACTTCACCAGCAGACCACATATAAATGTCACAAGACATAAATATTATACCATTAAATATTGTTTTTTCAATAATTAAATTAATAAATTTTAAAATGTGCTACAATGAAGATGGTGATGATATGGATAAAAATAAAGAATTAATTCTTGATGTTTTAAAAAAATTAGACAAATCATCTTTTCGCAGTAGTTTTCATCTCAAACAAAGGGATTTATTATACATTGAAGAAAAAGGTTTAGATGAAATAAAGAAACACGCTTATGACTTCATCAATACTCGTTTAGCTCCTAAGGCTATTTCTAATGATGGCAAACAAACACCAATGCGTGGTCATCCCGTCTTTATCGCCCAACACGCAACCGCAACTTGTTGTCGGGGGTGTCTATATAAGTGGCACCACATTTCCAAAGATAAAGCTTTAAGTGATAATGAAGTAAATTATGTTGTTAGTATAATTATGACTTGGATAAAAAAAGAAGTTAAAAAAAACAACTCAAATAGAAATTGAGTTGTCTTTTTATTATTTTGTCGTTGAACTATCGTTTTTTACATCCTTAAACATTTCTTCAACAGTAGTCGCAAGAGTTGCTACACTTTGTAAGTTAGATGGAACAATTATCTTTGTAGCTTTACCATCAGCCATTTTACCAATTGCTTCAAAACTCTTCAAAGCAAGAACAGATTTATCAGCTTTAGCTTCACGTAATAAGCGAATACCTTCAGCTTCGGCTTGTCTTATTTTCAACATAGCTTCAGCTTCACCTTCTGCTACTCTAATTTGAGCTTCACGGCTTGCTTCGGCTCTTAAAATAGCACTTTCTTTTTCACCTTCAGCAATTAAGATGCTTGACTTTTTCTCTCCTTCAGCTTGAAGAATCTTTTCACGTCTTTCACGTTCAGCACGCATTTGTTTCTCCATAGCTTCTTGAATATCACGTGGTGGAATAATATTTTTAACTTCAACACGATTAATTTTAATTCCCCATGGATCTGTTGCTTCATCAAGAATAGAACGCATCTTAGCATTAATGATATCTCTTGATGTCAATGTTTGGTCAAGCTCAAGTTCACCAATGATATTACGAAGAGTTGTTGCTGTTAAATTTTCAATTGCTGTGATTGGATTTTCAACACCATAAGTATATAGTTTTGGATCAGTGATTTGATAGTAGACAACGGTATCGATTTGCATCGTAACATTATCTTTAGTAATAACAGGTTGTGGTACGAAATCTTTAACAATTTCCTTTAGCGTTATTCTATTAGCAACGCGATCAATAAATGGTAATTTAATGTGTAATCCATTACTCCAAGTCTCAAAATAAGAACCTACTCTTTCCACAACATAAGCTTCAGCTTGTGGTACAACACGTACACAAATGACAACAATAACAGCAATAATAACAAGTAAAATAATTAAAAAATTCATAAATTATACCTCCTCTACAATTAATTTAACCCCTTCAATTTTAATTATTTTGACAGTTTTTCCAACTTCAATAGTCTTATCAGAAATAGCTGTCCATCTCTTTCCGTCCACTTTTACTTCACCAGGATTGTTTTTAGAAATCTTTTCAGTAACGATACCTTCCATATCAACTACACGATCTAGATTTGTTTTATGTTTCGTCTTGTTAAGGACTTTTTCTAATGGTTTTTTAGTAGTGATAAATAAAATTACTCCTAGGATTACAAATACTGCGAATTGGATATAAAAGTCAATCTCAAAGAACGATAAAACTAAAGCAACTAGGGCCGATGCAATAAACCATATACTGACCAAGTTCACAGTCACAATCTCAACAATACTGAGTAAAATGACGACCATGAGCCAAAAATACTCCATACTTTACCTCCTAAAATAATTATACTATTTTTGACTAAAAAAGACAATATGATACTAATACATATATATGAAAAAAAGAATAGATTATTCTTTAAAAAGATCTATTCTTTTAGCCATTCGTTCGCTTCCCAATATTTTTAAAATATCATAGAGATTAGGAGTCGTTGTCTTCGTTGTAAATACTACTCTGATGACGTTAGAAATATCGGCAATGCTTCCTTTATATTTATCAGGATTCTCTTTAAAACTATGCATATCTGTAGCATAATTCAAGCTCTCACTCAATTGTTTCATCTTCTCAAACCATTCTTCTTGTGAATCATTGTAATCATAATATTTATCCATATATAAATCGATAATATTAATGGCCTCTTCGCGACTGATATTACTAGGTAATTCATAAACTCTGTCACTCTTCATAAACAACTCATCATACATATACCAACTACCTGTTTTAATTTCACTGAGGCTAGCGTAATCTTTACGGGGCTTTTTCTTTTCTCTTTCAATGTTTAAATAAGCAATTGTCGCATCTTTGTATTTAGTGATTAAATCATAAAATTCTTCATCATACTCTTTTGACCACGCAAGGAGACGACTATACAAATCTTCTTTGCTCAAATAACTTATATAGTTTTTGGAGATGTTCAACAATTTATCCAAATCAAATAGGGATCCACTCGTCGATACCTTTTTAAAATCGAATTTGAAGTTATCAATACTTCCCTTAGGATTAGATTGATACCAAGCTTCAAAATTGCTATTGGCAATGGTCATTAAGTATAATTGAACGACTTCGTTAGGAATTCCCAATTCGTGATAATAACTTATTGCTGCATATGCATCTTTTCGCTTGCTGAGTTTTCTTCGCGAACTACCATCTTGAACCATAATTGGTGATAAATGAGCATACTTTGGCAATTTAAATCCCAAGGTATTAAATAGTTCAATATGTACAGGTAAAGAGCTAACCCACTCATCTCCACGAACGACGTGTGTAGTATGCATCAAATGGTCATCAATCGCGTGAGCAAAATGATAAGTTGGTAGGCCATCAGACTTGACGATCACAATATCGAGATTGTTTTCTGGGAACTCTAACTCCCCTTTGATCAAATCTTTTATTTTAACTCGGCGCGTTATATCTCCTCTGGATTTTAATCGGATGACGTATTTTTCACCATTTTGAATTCTTCGCATTTGTTCTTCAATAGATAGATGACGACATTTAGCAAAACTGCCATAATAACCGATTTCTTCTTTGTTGACTTCTTGCATTTGTCTAATTTCATCCAAATCTTCCGCACTACAAAAGCAAGGATAAGCAAGTCCTTTAGCAATTAAGTCCTTGACATAACACTGATAAATCTCTTTTCTTTGACTTTGAACATAAGGTCCATAATTACCAGTCTCTTTATTTTCACCGATAACGCCTTCATCAATATCAATTCCGAAATTGGTCAAATCGCGAATAATGTTTTCAATTCCGTTCTCAACTTTGCGTTGTTGATCAGTATCTTCAATACGAATATAAAAGATACCATTAGTATCCTTAGCCACTTTCGAAGCAAGAAAAGCGGCAAACAAAGATCCCATATGCACAAAGCCAGTTGGACTAGGAGCAAATCTTGAAACCACACTGCCCTCTTTTAAATCACGTTCGGGATACAATTTTTCATAATAACTGATATCTTTATCAATATTAGGAAAAATTAAATTAGCTAAGTCTTGATTATTCATATAACACCTCTCAAACTGAATTTTCTTCAGTCGACTAGCATATTATAGCACACATCTACCTAAAGAAACATATCTATTTTGTAAAATGCTTGGACAAACTGCTTTTCTATGATAAAATGATTATGCAAACAACAAAAAATAATTGGTTGCAGGAAAGGATATAATTATGAAAAAAATATTAATAGTTCTAACACTAGTATGTGGATGTATATTCCTAGCTGGATGTGGCAAAGAAAATGTCAAATTGAATTTTACAGAATTAGCTGAAAAAATTGATAATCTCGAAAATAAAGAGTTTGCTCGTGTCACCGCCGCAACTCTATTAGGTGAAAAGATGGAAGGGTTAGAAGAAATCTACCAAGGTAACTTCAATAAAGAATTTGGTATCAACGATGACAACATTGAAGAAGCTAATATAGCTATTAATCGTAGTACTAATGATATGTTCTTAATAGTTAAAGCTGTTGAAGGAAAAAAAGATGATGTCAAAAAAGAAATAGATGCATATATGGATAGCTTAGATGAAGAAGTCAAAGCTAAAGAAACTTTTGAAGAATACGATGAATATTTAATCTATATCGTTAATGAAAATAGTAAGAATTTGATGAAAGAAGTTAAAGATTGTCATAACAAATTATTTACAGCTCTAATGGAAGTTGATGATGATACGCTTTCACAAAAATTTGGTATTGAAAAAGATATGGTTGATGAATATCTTGCCAAAATACCAATGATGGTTGTCAATTCAAATAGTTACATCATTTTAAAACCAGCTAGTGGACAAAAAGATGCTGTTAAAGAAAAGATGAATACTTATATGGAAAATCTTGAAAATCAATGGAAGACCTATCTTCCCGATCAATATGATCTTGTTAAAAATAGACTTGAAAAAGAATATGGTGATTATTTGATCTATATCATTTCTCAAGACAATGACGCTGTCTACGACGCAATCAAAAATGAATAAAAAGAGCAGGAAAGGATAAATTTATGGTATTTAGTAGCATTCCATTTATCTTTTTCTTTTTGCCTCTTTTTTTAATAATTTATTATTTGGTTCCCTTTAAGGTAAAAAATATCATTTTACTAATTTTTAGTCTCATCTTCTATGCTTGGGGTGAACCAATATATATTCTATTGATGATCTTTTCATCAATCGTTGATTACATCAATGGGCAATTATTAAAAAGAACTGAGAAAAAAGGAAAAAGAAAATTAATTTTAATTGAATCAATTATTGTCAATCTCTTACTATTATCTTTCTTTAAGTATAGTGATTTCTTAATTGAAAATATCAATCACTTATTTAAATTAAGTATTCATCTTCTCAACTTACCTCTACCAATTGGAATCAGTTTCTTCACTTTTCAAACGATGAGCTACACGATTGATGTCTATCGTAAAGAAGTTAAACCTGAAGATAATTTTTTCAACTTTATGGCTTATGTCTCAATGTTTCCCCAGTTGATAGCGGGACCAATTGTCAGATATGAAACCATTCATAATGAATTAAAGGAAAGAGAAATATCTTTTAATAATTTCACAAGTGGTTTTATACGTTTTCTCGAGGGATTATTCAAAAAAGTATTAATTGCTAACACTCTCGGTGCTCTCTTTTTAGAGATCTCTACCAATTATGAAATATATTCATCAATGACTTTGATACTCGGAATAATCGCTTTTGCTTTTCAAATATATTTTGATTTTTCAGGATATAGCGATATGGCAATTGGTATTGGCAAAATGCTAGGATTCAACTATTTAGAAAATTTCAACTATCCATATATTTCTAAAAGTATTACCGAATTCTGGCGACGTTGGCACATATCATTATCGAGCTTTTTCAAAGACTATGTCTACATTCCCCTTGGTGGTAGCCGTTGTTCAAAGCTAAAGAATATGCGCAATATCCTCATCGTTTGGTTTTTAACAGGTCTATGGCATGGTGCCAGTTGGAATTTTATTTTATGGGGATTATATTTTGGAGTGATTCTTTTGATTGAGAAATTCATCTTAAAAAAATATTTAGAGAAATTACCCAATTTTGCCAAACATCTTTATAGCATTATTCTCATCCTAATCGGATGGTTGATCTTTGCTTTTGACGATATCAATATTTTAGCTAGCTTTACGACTAAATTACTAGGCATAAATACTAATTTTATTGCGAACGACTTTTTCTTTCTCTTCAAGAATTACGCAATCATATTAGTTGTAGCGACTATCTTTTCAACACCATTTAGTCAAAAAATTAAAGACTTTGTCACGAGACAAAAGAAAGGAGTATATTATGTAATAATGTTTATGAGTTATGTCTTACTATTCATCGTGACTATATCCCTATTAGTAAGTGATACTTATAATCCATTCTTATATTTTAGATTCTAATTATGGACAAAATGAATAAATTAATCGCCATTTTCATATCAATTATGATTCTATCTTTTACCTTTTTCTTCTTCGTCAGTGATAAAAAAGAATTTTCCGAAAATGAGTTTCGCTATTTAGAAAAATTTCCTAAATTTTCAATGGCTTCTCTTTTCGATGGAAAATACATCGCAAGCATTGAGGACTACACGACTGATCACTTTCCTATGCGTGAAGAATTAGTATCATTAAAAATAGAAGTATTTACCATCATTCAACAAAAAATGATTAATGATGTTTATCTTGCTGAAGATGACTACTTAATCAATCGCTTTAAAAGTCCTAAAAATAGTGACAAAATCATTAAAATCATCAATCGCTTTAAAGAAGAAAATCCCGACCTTAATGTATCGATGTTACTAGCGCCAACCGCTACCAGTATCTATCAAGAATTGCTACCCAAGAATAACATTAATGCTAGTGAAAGGGATGCTATCAATTACTACTATGACAATTTAAAAGTTAAAAAAATAGATATATATGATATCTTGATGGCTAATAAAAATAAATATCAATTGTTCTATAAGACTGATCATCACTGGACCAGTTTTGGAGCTTATTTCGCTTATTACCAATATTGTCTTGATAATGATATAAAACCTTATGAATTAAAAGAACTACATATCGATAGAGTCAGTGACGATTTTTTAGGAACACTTTATTCTAAAGTTTTCACAATTAATCAAGATAGAGATAAAATCTATAAAATAAATTTAAAAAATTATGACTTCACTCTACAATATTTAACTAAGACAACTACTGACTTCTACCAAGAGCAATATCTACGAGAAAAAGATAAGTACTCATATTTTTTAGGGACTAACGAACCAATAATCGAAATCACTAATAACCATTCTGATAGTACTGACGAAATACTAATCATTAAAGATAGCTACGCTAACGCCTTTATTCCTTTACTTGCCAATCACTATAAGAAAGTTCATGTCATAGATCCAAGATATTACAATTTAAAAATAAGTGATTATCTATCTGAAAAAGGAATTACAAATGTTCTTCTCGTCTACAACATCAATAATATTGATACTGATACTGGAATAATTAATCTACAATAAAGGATTTAACCAATTTAAAAGGGCATTCATCGCCCTTTTATTTTTTTATCTTTGATATCATTTAGAATTTGCATAACTTCTTCATAAACATAAGACTCTGTATTATCATTCTTATATGGTGCGACAAAATCATCTATCTCTGATAAGACTAAATCAATATTATCTTCATTAACTCTATCGTTAATTATTGCTAAACAGGTATTTTTGTATCCCCTTACAGCACAACCAGCTAGAGCTTTATAATAAGATAATTCTGGCAATTGCGATTTTTTATACAATTCATTAGCCATTTCATCAGTTACTACTCTTGGATTATGAAGAATAATTTTATTACTTCTAAAGACGCCGTGGGGCGCTGAAACACTTGGACACTCTATTACTTCAGCATCATTGGGTATTTCAACATCATAAATTGTATCGCCACGAACTAACCAGCGCAAAATTTTATCCTCAGTACTAAAATTAAAGCCACCCATTTCTTTGGGATCATTACTCTCAGGATGCCAATAATCAGCTATGTTAACCTCGTCTATTTTGTAAACTAAATCACTGTTAGCTCCTGATGTTCTACCAAACATAACTTTTAAATATTTATTCATATTCTTTCTCCTATTAATAATCATTTAACATAATCATAATAACATAAAAATGATATATCAAAAAGTGTTTTTCTTTACTATGATCTTTTACTTCTGGATATAATACTATTTTTCTACCCCCTATAATTTCCTAAATTCCACTGTTCTATAACAGCATTACTTACTTTGCCTAAAAACCTCTTCATGTCTTCACCTAATACCTCTTGTTTTTAATAAAAAAAACTTACACTTTCGTATAAGTCCTTTTCGAGTAATAAGCCTTTGCATCACTTGGCATCTCATCGAATCCTAAGATTCTACACTTAAACTATTGCTAGTCGCGATAGGCGATGTCTCTCTATCCTTAATTATTCTCTTATAATTATAAGAATATCTGATTTCAACAATACAGTAAGCCACTACAACTCGCACAATAATATTACTATAAATGTTGTAGCAATTCAATATAGATTTTGGACAAAAAATGTTTTTTATCACTTATATTTTATCATTACACTTCTTTTTTTTATTTTCCTATATCATAGTAAAAAAGGCATCCCAAGAAGCTGTTATATATACCAATTTAGAAAATTCAAACATAAAGAATTACACAATAAAATCAAGTTAATTTTAAAGGAATACATTTTGGTAAAAAACTAAAAGATGAGCTGCACGAAAAAGGACAAGCTGTTTTCAAAAAGGCTTATCCTAATTTGAAGTTTATAGATATATTTAAGGAGAATTACTTTTAACTTTTATGCACTTCTTCAATTTATCAATTTTGGCTTTACTTTGTGGGTAGAAAGTAGATACATAAATTGCTTTTTTATCTAATTTTACAATTATACAAACATATTGATCAGTTTTTCCATAATACTTTAAACTATTTTTTTTAGAATCATATTCAACATAATATGGTTTCTCAATAACTTTATCTATATTTATTAGAGTGCTGTGATAACTATCTATACTAAAAAAATCATTTGCGTGCTTATTAGTATGTATATCAAGTTTTACCGATTGCAAAATATCTTTATTGGCATATTGAGGAATACCGTTTGACTCAGCAATAGCTTCTGAAATAGTACCAACAATTTTTAAATTTCTTTTCAATGTTATCACTCCCCTCATCACAAAAAAAGCCTACATTCATAGAATGCAGGCAATGAGTAATATGGTAGGTCTCCCAGTCCCTACTTATATTCTTTCGGCCTAAGCCTACTCGGACTTACTAGCAAGTAGTAAGCGTCAGTGCAAGAAGAATATTTACACCCTCAATATTACTCGCTTATAATTATAAGAATATCTAATTTCAACATATGTCGAAAAAGATACTATAATTATCTGTTTGTAAAACAAACTCACATAATAACTTATGTGTTGCATATTGTAACACATAGAAAAATTTGTGTCAACAATACAGTAAGCCACTATCAACTTACACAATAATATTACTATAAATGTTGTTGCAATTCAATATAGATTTTGGACAAAAAATGTTTTTTATAATTTCATATTTTGTCTTATTATTCATCATTACATATATTTATGTATTTTCCTACAACATAGTAAAAAAACTAGTCGTTTAGACCAGCTCTTAAATTACATCAGACTATTTACTTAATAATTTATAAAAAAATAAAACCCTTATCAAATAAGGGTTATGTCAAATATGGTGACCAGTACGGGATTCGGACCCGTGAATGCTGCCGTGAAAGGGCAGTGTGTTAAGCCACTTCACCAACTGGCC
>CANROW010000009.1 GCA_947632345.1 uncultured Bacilli bacterium
CTGATAATGACTCCTTTTTATTAACTAAAAATAGTATTAGTGATTTTTACTCACCAACACTATTTATTATAGAACCAAGATAAAAACTATTTTTAGTTTTTTTCTTTTTGTCTTAAACTTTACTTTTCTCGCATAAAAATATAAAATAGAGATATAGGAGTACGATATGGAAAATAATAAAGATAAAAAGTTATCTAATCATTATCAAGATTATAAATATGAATATAAAGGATATGAAGAATATATAAAGAAACATCACCTAGACAAAGAAATGGTAAAAGAAGATGTTCAAGAAGAAATAGTACACGACCACAATTATCAATTTGACTTTAATAATCCTAATGAACATCAACATGACTATAGTTTTGATTTTCCCAAAAAAGAAGAACCACCTAAAGTAACAACTGATCGATATTACAATGTTCAATCTCGTCCAACATATAATAATACTAGCCAATTTAATAATATGAATAATCAGAAAAAGAATGTCTCTATCATCATTGCTGTTTTAGTAATCTTTTTTGCAATAATATTCATATCAACTTTGATTTCTGTCTTTGAAGACATGAATATGATTGAAAATACTTATGAACATAACTCTGACTATGATTACGATTATGACTATGATTATGACAATTTTGATGATTATGAAAATAAGGATGATACAGAACAAGATGATATATTGGACATAACGATAGATTATTCACCAGTTGATGCCTATTGTGATGCTTTATCTAATAATGACTATACATTACTATTAGATTACATCCCAGATAACAGTCCTAACTCAATGATTAGTCAGTGGCGAACACGAATCTTACTCAATTCTGAATATCGACGTGAAGTAAGTTGTGGTACTAAAACACCAACACCATTAGAAGATTATGAATTAAATGTATTAAAATATGTTTATGACAATGCCGAAAATGAACTTACAGATGCTGTAGTTGTTGAAGTTGAAAAATTAGTTGACAACTATAATAGCGGCAAAAAAATATATTTAGTAATTGGTCAATTAAATGATGATTGGTATTTACTAGATGAACAATATAGATAAAAAGTGTTAAACTTAACACTTTTTTCTTTTCATAAAAAAATTATATCTTACTTTTTATTATGACTATTATTGAGAATATGATATTTTTGAACAATGGCACTCTCATAATAAGAAAGTTGTCCCTCTGGTAAAATCATAGTTCGATTAATGCCCAAATTGTCAACAAAACTTGGATTATGGGATACCAAAAGAATGGTACCTGGGAAATCTTTTAAGTTATTAGCAATAATCTTTTGCGTCTCGGGATCAAGGTGATTGGTCGGTTCATCTAATATTAAAAGATTAGCTTTTTTAAGAGTCAATTTAAGTAGAGCTAAACGGGCCCTTTCACCCGGTGATAAATATTTAACTTTTTTAAATAAATCATCACCATAAAAGAGAAAACGTCCTAGAAATCCTCTTTTTTCATTCTCGGTCAAATCAAAATCATTTAAATTATCTAATAAGTTTTTTTCAAGATCTAATTGTTCGTGTTCTTGAGCATAATAACCGATATCGGTTTTATCACCTAAAATTATTTCCCCACTATCCGGCCGCAACTCACCTACAATCAACTTAAGAAGAGTACTCTTACCTACCCCATTCTCACCTACTATTAAAAACTTTTCGCCACGGGGGATGTCGACATTTATCTTATGTAGTAAGTTTCTTTTTGACGATTTATCATACTTGAACGAAAGATCCCTGATGACTAATGGATGTTTGGTACTCTCTCGTCCTTGATGAAGAGATATGTTCGCCGTTCGCATCTTTTTTTCAACCTCCACAGCGTTTTCTTCGAGACGCGCTAACTTTTTTTGGCGATCTTTCGCAATTCGTGCTTTTTTCTCATTGCCGTGAAGATAACGATCAATTATATTTTGTAATTTTTTACGCTCTTTATCTTGGAGAAGAGCTTCTTTCTCTAAAAAGATTTCTCTTTCTTTTTCAATCCTTTTAAATTGGGTATAATTTCCTTCAAACAATTCCATTGAATGATGTTTTTTATCAATAAAAAGAGTTTTATCAATGATCTTATCCAAAAACTCAGTATCATGAGAAATGATGTATACTCCGCCTGGATAATTCCTTAAATAATCCATCACAAAGTCTTTAGTATCTTTATCTAAATGGTTAGTCGGTTCATCTAAGAGAATTAGATCTGGCTTTGAATAAAGCAATCTAATAAAAGCAATCTTTGATTTCTGACCACCACTTAAAGTATTTAACTTCTGTTCTAATAATGCATCTTCTATTTTCATTGATGAAATGAGTTTTAATAATTCCTCTTCAGCTCTATATGGTTCCCAAAAATCCAGTTGGGTCTCTAGCTTATTGATTTTCTTCAATATTTTGTCTATTTCTTTTGCATCGCTTAATTCACTGGTTTTGACATATAATTCTTCTATTTGTTTTTGAAGCTTAGCAATTGGACGTCCTTCTAATAAGTAATCAAATACGGTCATATCTAAACTTGGCACCTCATCTGTGATGACTTGTGGTAAGTATGATATTTTAGGATTAGTAAAGAAAGTCAAACTTCCGGAATCTACCTCTTGTAAACCTAAAATGACCTTAAAAAAGGTTGTCTTACCACTGCCATTAACACCAACGATACCAATTTTTTTATCATCAGGAATGTTTATGTTAACATTATCAAAAATTTTATTAATTCCAAATGACAAATTTAAATTCTTCACTAACATAATCATCCCTCCTCAACATTTCTAGGATATCACATTAACAAAAAAAGATAAAGCTGCCTTTACCTTTCTTTTAGTGATTTTACTTTGACATTCTTTCGCTGATCTACTATATCAACTTCCCCATTAGTAATAATTCTAACACTTTGTTCTCCAAAATTAATTGTGACGACATTGTTACCATCTTGTTCCGTAATTTCTAATTCATTTCTATTGAGAGATGGTGGTAGATCTATTTCCACAGCCGAAGATATTTGTGAGCTAATTTTTTTTATATCAGCCATAGATGCTAACCGACAATGTTCAAATGATTGATAGCTATCAATAAGTTTATTTCTAATTCCCGGATAGCGTTGAATAATTTCGCTAGCCACAAAATAATTCATATTAAAAAAACTGGGAAGTAATATTTTTAGATGATACGAATTGGTATCCAAATCACTATTAAATAAATAAAAATCATATTTTGACAAAGAAAGCTTCCAATCCCCTTGAGATAGACCCCCAAATGATAAGTGACCAACCCTAATGGTAATTTTTTTATTACCAAACTGTTGTAATATCGAATCCATATCATCTAAAACAAGATCAAAAGCTCTTTTGATTTCTTTTCTTTCCTCTTTCTGAAAAGTTGTAACTTTCATATAACCACCTAGGAACTAAAATATAGTATTCAAAATAAATTGTCAAGAAAAAAAGAAGCTTATTTAGCTTCTTCTTGGGCTCTTGTTTCTCGAATGACTGTTACTTTAATAGTGCCAGGATATTGCATTGTCTCTTCAATCTTATTCTTGACATCTTTAGCAATCTTATAAGCACCAGCATCATCAATTTCTTCTGGTTTAACAACGACACGCAATTCACGACCAGCTTGAACAGCAAAGGTGTGGTCTACTCCTTCGATTTCATTAGCCACATTTTCGAGTTGTTCTAGTCTCTTTAAGTAGTTCTCAAGGGAATCATTTCTTGCTCCTGGACGACTAGCAGATAAAGCATCGGCAATAGCAACCAAAACAGCAATGACGCTTTGAGGTTCCTTATCACCATGGTGTGACGCAATCGCATCAATTACTACTTTATTTTCATTATACTTCTTAGCTATATCAACACCAATTTCGACGTGACTTCCTTCAATTTCGTGATCAATAGCTTTACCAATGTCGTGAAGTAATCCAGCTCTTTTAGCCAAAGCCACATTCTCACCTAGTTCCCCAGCAAGTAACCCTGCTAGATGCGCTACTTCAATAGAATGTTGTAAAGCATTTTGACCATAACTCGTTCTGAAGTGTAGACGACCAACTAACTCAATCAATTCGTGGTCCATCTTCGTCAAACCGAGTTCAAATAAAGCGCCATTACCATATTCAACTATTTTCGAATGCATATCTTTGCACACTTTGTCATATAATTCTTCAATTCGCGTTGGATGAATTCTTCCATCCTTAATTAATGTCTCTAATGTAACGCGCGCAATCTCACGACGCAAAGGATCAAAGCTTGATAAAACGACAGCTTCTGGTGTATCATCAATGATTAAATCGACACCCGTTATAGCTTCAATCGTTCGAATATTTCTTCCTTCACGACCAATGATTCGCCCTTTCATCTCATCATTAGGTAAATCGACAACTGTAACTGTTTGTTCATTAGCCAAATCAGCCGCAAATCTCTGCATAGCTGAAACAATCAAATCAGTTGCCTTTTTATCGGCTTCTAATTTAGCCTCATTTTCTCTTTCCTTTATATAGACTGCAATTTCTTTTGATGTTTCCTCTTCAATTCTTTTCATTAACAATTCCTTAGCTTTTTCTTTATTATAGCCAGAAATTTTACTCAATAACTCTAGTTGTTCTTTCTTTATGTCCTCCACTTTTGCACGTTCGTCTTGAATTTCATTTTGCTTACTAGCTAAATTTTTCTCTCTTTCATCTAAAGCTAGTTCTCTCTTTTGAAATAATTCATCACGCTTATCCATATTGTTTTCTCTTTGGATAAGACGTTCCTCGTTTTCTTTTATTTCACCTTTACGATCTTTTATTTCTTTTTCAGCTTCAAGTTTTAATCTATGTATTTCTTCTTTAGTTTCAAAAAGAGATTCTCTCTTAACCTTTTCAGCATCTTTTCTCGCATTTTCAAGAAGTTTATCAACTGATTTTTCTGTGCTCTTTCTCTTAATATTTAAAACGACATAGCCGGCTACAAAACCTACTACTACTCCAAGTACGACTAGCAAAATGGAGATTAGTGCATCACTCATAACATACCTCCATTCTCATATATGTTAAAATAAATAATCATAACATCTAATTATATTGTAATTTTTTTTATAACCGATGTCAACAAAAAGAGCCATCAAAAAAGAGACAAAAATCTTTGTCTCTTCTATTTTTTATCTTTTAAACTAATTCCATAATAGTCTCTGGTTTTATTCTCAATTTCATCACGTAAGGCTGTATTTTCTTTGAATAATAACTTGACGTTTTCTTTTCCTTGACCAAGTTTTTCTCCGTTATAGGCAAACCAAGCACCACTTTTTTCAATAATTCCAGCATCGACAGCTAAATCAACTAGTTCTCCTTCACGAGATACACCTTCACCATACATGATATCAACATTGGCAACTTTAAATGGTGGAGCTACTTTATTTTTAACTACCTTAACAGTTGTCCGATTACCAATGACACTGTCTCCAGCTTTCAATGATTCACTACGTCTTACCTCAAGTCTAATTGTCGCATAGAATTTTAAAGCCCTTCCACCTGGCGTCGTCTCAGGATTACCAAACATTACACCAACTTTTTCACGCAATTGATTAATGAAAATTGCCGTTGTTTTTGTCTTACTAATATTACCAGCTAATTTTCTCAAAGCTTGACTCATCAATCGTGCTTGTAATCCGACGTGAGAATCTCCCATCTCACCATCTATTTCGGCTTGAGGAACCAAAGCTGCAACCGAATCGATGACGATGATACTTACAGCTTCACTTTTAACTAAAGCATCACATATTTCTAAAGCTTGCTCACCTGTATCCGGTTGTGATAATAATAATTCATTAATATTAACACCTAAATTTTTGGCATAGTTAGGATCAAGGGCATGTTCAGCATCAATAAATGCTGCTCTTCCACCAGCTTTTTGAGCTTCAGCAATAGCGTGAAGCGCAAAAGTCGTTTTACCACTTGATTCAGGACCATAAATCTCTATAATTCTTCCCTTAGGATATCCTCCAACCCCCAAAGCTAAATCTAGTGCTAAAGATCCACTTGAAACGACTTCAACTTCCATATGCTTACTCTCGCCAAGTTTCATAATCGCACCTTTTCCAAATTGTTTTTCTATATCTGCTAAAACTTGTTCTAAAGTTTTATCCTTCTCTGTTTTTGCCATCAATAATACCTCCATTTATTTGCTTACATTTAAATAATACTATACATTTTTTTAAATTGCAACACTTTTTCGAACACTTGTTTGAAAAAATATTTTTTATGAGCTTTTAGTAAATAAAAAACACTTTTCTATTTTAGAAAAATGTTTTTTCCCTTTTATCTATTTATCTTTATTTCTTTTCCGGTTCTCCAAAGATGAGTTTTCTATTCATCAAATAGTATTGAACCATTGAAATGATGGACATAATGGTTGCAAAATACAACAAGAAATCAGCAATGCGCAAATTCCAAATCTCAAATGGCAAATTATAAAAACATGTTAATGTTATTCCGACCATCAAGGCTGCTGTTTTATACTTACCAGATTTAATTGCGGCTACGACAACTCCCTTGCTAGCAGCTTGCATCTTAATAGCATTAACGGTAATATCGCGCAAGACAATCACAACGGGAATAATTGCATTGATGAAACCATTGGCTGCTAAAATGATCAAAACAGAATTGACTAACATCTTATCAGCAATCGCATCAAGCATCTTTCCCGTATCAGTAATCATATTGTATTTTCTCGCAATCGTCCCATCGAGAAAATCGGTAATACTAGCTATGACGAAAAGAACTCCAGCAATGAAGTATTTGGTATCACATAACACTCCTCCAATATTGATTTGAAGAAAGTGAAAATTAACCAAATAGAATGGAAACAATAAAATTATGATTATTACTATACTTAATACAATTCTCGAAATAGTTAATTTATTAGGCAAATTCATTTACTTCACTCCTCATTCCCATCAATTCTGAATCTCTTATCGAAGTACCTCTATTTCTAATCGTCTCAATATAAATAAAGAGAATGACAATTATCAATAAAAATACGACCAAACCAATAAATAACGGTTTTAATTTTACTAAATTATCTATATCAAAACGTTTTTTCCTAATTCTCGTGTATGGGGAAACAACCTTTTTTTCTTCCTCATCACTTTTATGTTTAGCTTCCAAAATATCATCCAATGATATCTTAGATGTATGTTCAAAAAGAAAATCATTAAATTCATCCAATACTTTTTCTGGATCTAATCCTAAATATTTAGCATATTCTTTAACCATATTTCTTAAGCTCAATACATCACGAAAAGCTCTTACATTTCCAGCTTCTATATTTTCAACATCATCTTTAGTCAGATTTAAGTCTTCGGCTGCTTCTTCAAGTCCAACGCCATTTTCTTTACGTTTTTCTTTTAAATATTCTCCAAGTTCCTTCAAATTATACACCTCAAATCAAAATAAAAAATACTTTATAAGCCTCGTTCTGTACCCAATATTGGGTGACAAACATTTATCTACCATTGCTGGTCTCTAACTCCGTTCTGTTTCCTTCGTTAAAGCTCTCCTACCAATTTTGGATTTCTCACTCATGGGGTTTACCGCGTTTCACTCCTCTATTTCTAGAGGTCATCGTCACTGTGGCACGTTACAACTACTATCATCATATTAAAAACTTAGATGATTTCGTCGCCGTTAGTTATTGCTAACTACCTAGGGTTAGTAAAATCCCCTAGCATGAACACTACAGTCATCACAGATCTGTGTGAGCAAGGACTTTCCTCACTATTATAAAAATAGCGCGTTTGTCAAAGTATTAATTAGTATTATTGTTGTTCCTCTTTTCCATAAACAATTTTTTCGAGTTGGGCTAGACGTTTCATTATGTCAACATTCGTAACTTCTCTTTTCTCAGTGCTGCCGCTCTTAGCTATCTCAACACTCGTTTCTAAATTACGAACCTCTTGTTTTAATCTTGTAATCTCATCTAATAATTCTTCTTTTTCTTTATCTTTTTCTTTAATTATTTTGTAAAATTCTTCGTAATCACCAATAATTACATCTAAAAACTGGTCTACTTCTTTCATACTAAATCCACGAACATCTATTTTAAAATTCTTATTTAAAATATCATCCGGCGTTAAACTTACTCGATTTTGAAACATAATATCACCAATCCTCATTAACATTTTACTTTATATTAACAAATATATTATATACCACAAAGCTATTTTCTTCAATAACTTTATTTTAATATAGCTTCTACTACTATCAATATATACTTCTTATAACAAAAATCTATTTTAATATTGGTAAATTTGCAATAATATAGTATAATTTAGTATAGGTGGTTTTATGAAGTATCCAAATGGAGTAAAGCAACAAAAAACACAAACCCAACACATAAAGTATGATAACCGAGGGATGAATCTTGAAAAAGAGTTAAATGAAACAAATAGGTATTATATCGATAACGATATTGCTTTTATCTATAAGAAACCAACTCCAATTCAAATTACCAAAGTAGATTATCCTTCTAGAAACAAAGCTGTTATAAGAGAAGCTTTCTTTAAAGAACCATCAACTACGGATTACAATGGCATATATAGAGGGAAATACATTGACTTCGAAGCTAAAGAGACAAACAATAAAACCTCTTTTCCATTAGATAATATTAATAAACACCAAATAAAACACATTGAAAATGTATATAAATCTGGCGGAATATGTTTTCTCGTCGTGAGATTCAATCATTTAAATTGTACTTATTTATTGATGGCAGATGCTTTTTTAGACTTCTTAAAAAAGAATAAACGTAAATCTGTACCAATTAAGTATTTTAATGATTTTGGATATATCATTGAGGAAAAATATAGGCCTAGATTGAATTATTTAAAAATAATTGATCAAATATTAGGAGGTATCTAATATGAAAGATAAAAAGAAAAAAAGGACAGTTGAAACAAGAGAAAATAAGAAAAAACATAGATTTATTAATAATAAAAAAGAGAAAAAGCTAGTATCTCATGAACATAGTAATGCTCATTCACGAAGAGAACGAAATGATAAATATGAAGAAGGAACAAAGAAAAGAGTTAGAAAAAAACTCGATAAGAATACGTTGATTTTATTCTTAGTCATATTCTTTGTTGCTATCATTATCTTTTTGAAAACGATGGGATTATTGATGACTGCAGCGACTACACTAGGAATTATCGTCATTATTCTATGCTCAATGTTCTTAAAAAAGATTAGACGAAACAAAGTTATTAGAATTTTGACGAATATTTTTACTGTTTTATTCCTACTCGGATGTATAGCTGGTGTATGTGGCGTTGTCTATTTCGCCTATATCATCGTTACTGAGGCTCCAGCTTGGAATCCAGAGGAATTAAATGAGCAACAATCAAGTCGACTTTTCTCAAGCGATGGTACACTACTACGTGATTTATCAGTACAAAAGAGGGAAATCATCGGTTACGAAGACATTAGTGAAGCCTTTATAGATGCCGTTGTTGCAGTTGAGGATTCCCGTTTCTTCCAACACAATGGTTTTGATCCACTCCGTTTCTTCAAAGCATCTATTGGTCAATTAGCTGGTAAAAAAGATGCTGGTGGAGCTTCAACTTTATCGATGCAAGTAATTAAAAACACTTTCACTAATGCTGATTTTAAAGATATGAATTCAGAAGGTATCAAAAGAAAATTTACCGACATATATCTAGCTGTATTCAAACTCGAAAAAGAATATTCGAAAAAAGAAATATTTGAATTCTATGCTAATAATCACTTCTTAGGAAGTAATTCTAATGGTGTTGAACAAGCGGCATTGACTTATTTTGATAAGCACGCTTCAGAATTAACCATTTCAGAGGCTGCAACTATTGCCGGTTTATTCCAAGCTCCATCGACATATAATCCATTCAGTCATCCTGATGCTGCAACACAACGAAGAAGTGATGTTCTACGTCTAATGTATGAACACGGTTACATCACGGAACAAGAACGCAATATCGCTAATTCTATTCCTATCGAAAGCTTATTAGCTAATAATGATGAATCAGAATCATTACAATATCAAAACTATGTCAATACTGTTTATGAAGAATTAGAGCGAAAATGGGGACTTAAACCAAATACGGTTGCTTTAGATATCTATACTAATATTGATATCAAAAAACAACAAGGATTAGATGACATTTTTTCAGGTAAAACATTCAACTGGGAAAATGATAAGGTTCAAGGTGGTATCGCCGCTGTCGATGTATGGACTGGTAAGATTACCGCTATCGCTGGAAGCCGTGATTCTCGAGCTTTATCATTGAACTATGCTACTTTTGCTGGAAACCAAATCGGATCAACGGCTAAGCCAATCTTTGACTATGGTCCTGCTATCGAGTGTTTAGGTTGGTCAACCTACACCCAAATAAATGATGAAAAATATTATTATTCTAGTGGCCAAGAAATGCGTAATTCCGATCGTCAATACATGGGATGGCTAACATTGCGAGAGGCTCTTGGACATTCAAGAAATGTTCCAGCTCTTAAAGCTTTCCAAGCCGTTCAAAAAGAAAATGCGCAATGTCAATACGATTTTGTTACGGGACTAGGAATTAAGCCACAAACAGAAAATGGAAATATTTATATGTTTGAATCACACTCTATTGGAGCATTCAATGGTGCAAGTCCATTACAAATGGCTGCTGCCTATGCTGCTTTTGCTAACGGTGGAATTTATTATGAACCATATACCATCAATAAATTAGTCTTCCGTGATACTGGTCAAACAGAAGAAGTTCAACCAAATGGTCATCGCGTTATGTCTGATGCAACTGCTTATATGATTACTTATTCTTTAAGGTTTGCCGTTACGGGTGGTCTTTCAAGTGGCGCTAGTGTACCCGGAGTAATTGTTGCTGCTAAAACTGGTACGACAAATTTCTCTGATGCTGATGCTAAAGCCCACAATTTACCAAGTTATGCTGTTCATGATGCTTGGATTGTTGGTTATGATCCTGATACAGCAGTTGGAATGTGGTATGGATATGGAAAAATTCAAGATGGATATTTGAAATCAGCTTCATCGGGATTTAGAGTCAATGTTCAAACCGAAAGAAATAGATTGTACAAAACAGCTGGTAAAGTTCTATTCTCTAGTAATGGCAAAGATTTTAAAGTACCAAATAGCGTTGTTAAAGTTGCTATTGAACGTGGAACTAATCCTGGTAAATTAGCAAGTAGAAACACTCCTAGCAGTCAAATAACATATGAATACTTTAAAAAAGGTACAGAGCCAACAGAAGTTTCTACTACTTATAATAAATTAGCAAATGTCACCAACTTAAAAGCTAATTATGATATCCTTACTGGTAATGTAACTCTAAACTGGACAGCTGCAGCTCAAGGAAATGACTATGATGCATCTTATGGAGCTTTTGGTTATAAGATTTACCACAATAATACTTATATCGACTTCACCGAAGATACATCCTATACGTTGACTGACTTAACTGATCCAACTGGTACTTACAAAGTTATCACAACATATGAGAACTACAGCGATACGGATTCTAGTGGTGCAACGGTTAATCTGGGAGAAGCGGAAACTGATCGAAGTACTTATAAAGCTGATTTGAACATTGGTAATACAACGACATATAAAGAGGGAGACGCAATTAATGCTTGTCTAACCAATGGTAGAGTAGATGATAAATGTGTCACTCTTTATCGTGATAATGTCATCATACCTAATGGTTATACTGTTACTGTCAAAGTTACTGATAGTGATGGCGATAAAGTGGCTATTGAAGCTCCTGGTACATACACAGTTGAATTCTCGGTTAAATATAATGGGGTTATCAGAGTCACTAAACAGATTACCATTACCGTTGAAGAAACAGAAAAAGCTCAATAGAGCTTTTTTTAATGCATAAAAATATGAACAATTAAGAAGAAAATAATGCCAATCATAAAATAACTTAAAGTTCTACTATTGTCTCGATACTCTAGTGACTTAGGAATTAATTCATGAATTGATAAGTAAATCATAACTCCTGCTATAAATGCGAATAAGAAACCGAGCATTAAATTATTAATATAATTTTTAAATAGTAAATAGAAAACTACTCCACCAATTGGCTCGGCAATACCAGCCACCAGCGTATATAAAAAGGCCTTTTTAAAGTTATTTGAACCATAGTAAATTGGAACCATAATACTTATTCCCTCTGGTTGTCATCATTATGTAATGCATGAACTATTAATAATATTCAACTCCTTAAAGTTGAAATGAATGTCAATATTTCCATTTTCATAAATATCTATTTTTTCTATTAGTCTCAACACAAAACTTCTATCAACAATTTCAAAATTTAAGATTTTTTTAACAACTGTTTCTAAATCCTTAAACGAGTTTTGACTACCTGTCAATTCATCTAAATATTCTCTAGTCTCCTCTAGCCTTTTCTCTTTGAAATCTATTTCATTATTTATTTTTATCTGTACCCTATCATACATTTCTTCACTAATTTTTTTGGTGGCTTTATCTATATAGGAACTATCTAAACTATCTTTTAAATTTCTAATGTCATTCTCTAATTTATCAATATTTTTTTGAATACCCTCAATAGTTTCCATACCATTATATTTAATTTCTACTCTTTTGACTATTTCATCAGTACTGATATTGATGAGAATCTTTCTTATCGTTTCAATTAAACCTCTCTCTAACTTGTCATAATCATTACCATGTGAAGTACACTTTGTTAATCCCTTTTTAAATTGCCGATAATAATTACATACTGTATAAGATTTTCCTTTTTTATCACGCGATCTTATAATGATATTATGACCACAATCAGCACATCGCAGTAAGCCATCAAATAAAAATTCTTCTTTTTTATCATCTCTTGTTTTTTGATTTGGTAATAACTTTTGGACCTTTTCAAAAGATTTTTTATCAATAATAGCTTCATGCATGTCGGGAACAATAATCCATTGTTCTTCTGGATTGTAAACAATTTTTCTATATTTATAACTTATTCTACTCCTTCTATTTTGAATCATATCCCCAGTATATAAACGATTTTTTAAAATCTTTTTTATTGTTGTATTTTCCCATAGATTAGAGCTGTTTCTTTTAAAATTGCGATTTCTAGTCACTGAAAAGGTAGGCACCATCTCATCATTAAATAGATCTCTTATCTGGTAAATCTTTTTACCACTTAAAAATAAAGCAAATATTCTCTGAACAATGGGCTGTTCAAGCTCATTAATAACTAAATGATTTTTATCATTTCGATCAACTTTATAGCCAAATGGAGGACAACCGCCCACCCATTTACCTTCTATTTGCATGGTATGTAATGCCGTTCTAATTTTTTTTGACAGATCTTTAGCATACATATCATTGAGGATAGCTTTAAAAGGAGCAATATCATTATTAGATGAATCGATCATTGTATCAATATTATCGGTCAATGCTACATACCTAACGTTATGAGCGGGAAACCACTTTTCTACATATTCACCTGTACCAATGTAATCTCTTGAAAGCCTTGATAAATCTTTGGTGATGACCATATTGATGCTTCCTGCCTCTATATCTTTTAACATTCTTTGAAATGCTGGTCTATCAAAGTTTGTCCCAGTAAAACCATCATCCACATAAATATCTACTAATGTATAGCCTTGTTCTTGAACATATTTAGTCAGTAATAACTTTTGATTTTGAATACTTTCACTTTCACCTAAATTACCATCTTCTTTTGATAATCTTATATATATTGCGACATAAAAATTTTTTATAATCTTTGTTATTGAATTTAACAATTTCTTCCCTCAATCCTATTTTTAATTAGATGTTAGTCCCTTTATATCATTTTTTAAATAATTTAATATTGCTTCTGTAATAATCGTTTCTAATTTTTCTCCATCATTATTAAAATATATATTGAATTTAAATTCTTTACCTTTTTTCAACATTATTTCCTCTCTTTATTCTTTTGACTATCTATATAAAAATATGTACAAATTATCTCTAATATTCTGGTATTTTACCATTCACTTGATTTTACTTAATTGAATTTTCTTTCATTAAAACTCTAACAAATAAATAGCTTTTTTTATTTTAATATGATATACTCGTAGTGATAGAGTCGATGGAGTAAATGAAGTAAAAGTCCTATTTTCATTTTTACTAACAGCAATGAAAAAATTTATGAGAAGAAAAAATCCAAAAATAGGAAAATACTATGTCGGTAGACTTATTTATAGTTTTTAACAAACATTTTAACTGACAATCTAAAATTTACAATACCAAGAACGTCATATAAACATAGTTAAAAAGGAGGATTTCATATGGAATGTAAAAAATGTGGTAGTGTCTTATATGAAAATGAGAAATTTTGTCGAAATTGTGGTGAACCAGTATCAGATAATTTTCAAAACAATAATCAACAAGTTAATAGCAATGTAACAAATAATAATGTTATAAATAATGGACAAGTACCAAATGCAAATGGTATGAATTATAACAATCAAGTTTATGCTAATAATATTCAAAATGGTAATCCACAGTATAATCAACCCCCAGCTGCAAGTAAAAGCGTTTCTAAAACAGTTATTAAAATTTTAGCGATAGTTGGAGGTGTTGTAATTGCTTTAATCATTTTAGTCGTATTGCTTTTTGTATTTGTATTCTCTAGTTCAAGTAAGCTAGTTTGCGAATCACCTGAAGGAAACATTACCATTATGTATAATGAAAAAGGATTAACGGGTTATGCATCAAAAGGAATAACTTATGACCTTGATTCTCAAAAAGAATATGCTAATAGTATTGGTGTAGATGCCTATATAGAAGAATTTGAAGAATGGTTTGCTACTAATACTTCTGGAACATGCAGGATTGATGATTAATTTCAAAAAATTGATAAATAATAAAGCTAGAATTATTAATTAATTCTAGCTTTTTAATTGTAATTTCAACCGCACCATTTATTTATATTTTAATTCTATACATTATAACTTATCATTCATATTCTAGCATTAGTTGTTACCTCGAACTTTTTTTAAATAATAATTATCTTCTCTTTTTTCAAATATATATGTTCTTTTATCTAATTTATCCATATATTCACTTAGATCTTGATCATTATAATTATTGATAACATTATTACCATCTATAGTATTTAGCGTTTTGTCTTGTTTATTTAAAACTCCGACTAAAGTTTCTATTACAATATTATCATTCTCTTCATAAATATTTTCTATTTGTTCTAAAATCTTATTATCATTAGCTTCGCAACTAGTATCGATAGCCATATATGTATCTAAGGTTGCGTTATAAATAAAATTTATACAATCATTAGAAAAATTACCATTACTAAAGCTATCTAAAGTACCAAATATTCTTTTATATGCATCTTTGATATCAGAAGAACTAACTTTAATTACCCCGTCATTACTATTAATTTTGTTCTTATCTAATATCTGATATGACATATTTAATTTTACAGAATTATCCATATCATCTACACTATGCTCACCCGTATATAAATAGAATTTATTATCTTTTAAATCCGTTTTAATATTATTCATTAAATAACTATAATTATTTATATACCAATTTTTATCCTTGACTTCTTCTGTATCAATATCAGTTTTATCATCTTGATTTTTATTTACTTCAACAATATTTTTATCAGTATCATCAATCTTTTTAATAGAATAATTATTAGCTATTATCATATAAGTTTCAACAGAAATGATTATAAAAAATATTATTATTAACAGATCTCTTTTAAATATCGAAAAATTCTTATATTTAATTATTCTTTTTTCTAAGCGATCTAAAGATTTTTTAGATTCAGTATCTATTTTTTCCGTTATTTCATTATATAAATCATCTTTAATTTCCGTTTTTATAACACTTTCAATTTTGTCTATATCAATATCACCAGTAACAATATCAGCTCTGGTATCCTTTTTCTTTGCCATAACAAAACTCCCTTCATAATTTATTATAGCACATTTTTTATTTAACAATATATATCTACTAAATATAGAGCTTTTTATTCTTAGTGTATATTACATTACATTTGAGTAACAACCTTCTGGAATGTTATGAAGAGCTATACATATACCTAAAAACAATCCCAGCTTGACATCACTACTCGATAAGATAAAGGTTATAATTCCTTCTGGCACATTGTGGATGATAATCGCAATCATTGAAAAGATGCCAACACGATATAAATTGTCAACATCCTGTGAGAGAAGTTTATCCAGAATAGAAAAAGTAAATATTCCTAAAGCAAAGGATAATATTATTAAAAAGACCCCTAATAAAACACCATACGTCGAAAATAAATATTCAAATGATGAAGGTAAAAGATCAAGGATTGAAATTGATGTCATTATTCCCGCCGCAAAAGCTAAAGAACAGAGGATGATTCTCTCTTTATTATTTATCTTTAGAAAAGGAATAAATCCCCCTATTAGCGTTGAAATACCAGCAATAAAAGTAATTATAAAACTAATCATAAATTCATTCATACTAAAACATATGAAAAAAAAGATGAAATATACTCACCTTTTAATACTTTTATAATATTTACATTCATCTTTTAATTTACAATTATCACATAATGGTCCTTTGGCCTTACAATGATATCTTCCAAATAGAACTAATTGATGATGCCGCAAAGACCAATTTTTTCTTGCAAATTTGCGCATTAGTTTCTTTTCAACATCTTCTACTAAATCATCTTCTTTAGCCAATCCTAAGCGTTTACTGACCCGTGAGACGTGTGTATCAACAGCAATCGCCGGCACGTCAAATAAATTAGATAAAACGACATTGGCTGTCTTTCTACCAACACCAGGCATCGCTTCTAGAGCTTGCCGATCATTTGGTACTCTACCAGCAAAGTCATTCACGAGAATAGTCGCTATCTCTTTGACAAATACGCCCTTTCTAGAGGCAGTTCCTAACGGTTTAACAATATTAATTAAATCATCAACAGGGGCTTTGCTAATGTCATAAATAGTTGGGTATTTCGCAAATAATTTAGCTGTGACTAAATTGACTCTTTTATCAGTTGTCTGTGCTGATAAAACAACCGCTATCAATAATTCATAATCACAATTGTAATTGAGTTCACAACGCGCATCTGGATACAATTCCGTCAAATATTCTTCTAAATCATCAACTATCATCTTCATCTAACCAATCATCCGAATCAAAGACATCGACTTTCTTTTCTTGCATTTCTTTTTTATTTCTATGTCCTTCTAAATATTTATCAACATCTTTTTTATTCTTAAGACCTTTCTTACTCCATTCATACAAAATCTTATCGATATATCGCAAGTTACTAACACCACTCATAACAGCTTCCTTTAAAGCACAAGCGATGAGTTCCACACTCATATTATTCTCTAGCCAAGCTTTAACTATTTCATTTTCAATAGGGGTTAAAGTTCGCCCAAATTCCTTTTCAATCATGACAAAGATATTAGAGTTATCTGTTTTATCTTCCTCTTCATTCATGAGTAATAGACTTATACGATTATAAAAATTACTTAATTCGATATAATCTTCTCTAATATTCTTATCATTGGTTATAACCTTTAAATCAATTATGTTTTTTTCATTCAAAGATCCAACTATATTCATCAAATTATTATGATCTATTCCTAAATCATTACTAAATTCATTTAAATCAAATAAAACTAATTCACCTTCATTACATAAATACATCAAGAGAAAGAATTCATCCATTGATAAATTCAATTTTTTCCGCAATTTATACAAATATAAGGGAACAACAACCTTTTTATCTTTAATTAAATCAATTAAGACTTGATTCTTCATAAAACCACCTACTTATATTTATCAGTCAAGTAATTTACTATGTCTTCATAATTATTTAATACTTTACCACATAATATATTATTTATCAAATCCTCATATATTTCCTTTATTTTTTTCGATGGCTCTATTTCTAAAACACCAATTATTTGATTAGACGTTATATTGACATCATCTTTTGTCTTTATTGGCAAATTATCATACTTTTTAGCTATGAGCTTACGATCAATTCCCTTCATATCACCAGCAACAAGATTGACGTATAGACCATATTTATATAAAACTTCATTATCGAGATTGTTCAACTGCCGTACTTCTTTTATTTTATTAATAAGATCCTGCTCATTCTTGGTAAACGGATATTGACCATTAATCTCAATAGTTGACCAAATTCCCATTAAATCAGAATTATAGATACAGTGACTAAAGTCTAATTCTAAATCTTTATCCACACCTAACTCAACGATTAAATCAATTCCTCTTTTCGCGTTTTTATGACAAAAAATTTTCTCAAGTTCATCTTTTTTTCTTTGGTAAGATAGTCTTGACAATTCACTTTTCGTACGAATTATAGCTAATCTGACCTCTTCAGCTAATTCAAATTCCAAAGTCGTATAAAATCTTATCGCCCTCAAGATGCGGAGTGGATCTTCTACGAATTTAGTAATACTATCACCAACTGTATTAATGAGATGATTATCAATATCTTTTCGTCCTTCCAACAAATCAATAATATTACCATCTTTATCCATACATAAAGTATTAATTTTAAAATCCCTGCGTTTCAAATCATCTTCTAAATCTTTGATGTACTCTATCTCAGCTGGCTTACGATAATTATAATAACTTATCTCTTTTCTAAAAGTCATTAGGTCAAACCGACATTTTTTTATATCTAATCGAACAGCACCATAATCCACTTTTGGTAAAGTAATATTTTTGAATATATTTTTTATATCTTTAGGAGTAGCATCTGTACAAATATCAACATCATTTGTCAAATTACCTAAGATGAAATCTCTAACAAAACCACCAACTATATATGCTTTAAAACCGTGATTGCATATTTCATTAAGAACTTTTAGTGCAACATCTAACATGTATACTCTCCTCCACTAAAATTATACCATAACCGACCCCACAAAAAAACAAGGTTGATAACCTTGTTTACATTTTTTAATTATTTATTTACTACTTCTTTTAATGCTGAACCAGCTTTGAAAGTAACAGCTTTTCTAGCAGGAATCTTAACTGTAGCACCAGTTTGAGGATTACGTCCTTCTCTAGCAGCTCTCTTAGATACTGCAAATGTACCAAATCCAACTAGTGGTACTCTATCTCCTTTTTTTAATGCTCCTGTAATAGCATCAAATGTTGCATCGATAGCACGAGTTGCATCAGCTTTAGTTAATCCTGTAGTCTTTGCTACTGCTTCTACTAATTCTACTTTCTTCATAATAATATTACCTCCATTTTTTGTTTAAGCATTCTATGCTTATAAATATAAATTATCATATTTTATAAGGCAATGCAATGGTTTTGTATTCATTTTCATAAAAAAATTTCATTTAGATACAAATTAGACATTTCAATAGGCCAATTATAGATTATTTTTTAGCACTATTCAAACAATTATTGAGTAAATTCATCTTTAAATATCATAAAAACATCTTATTTCAGATGTTTTTATACTAGCATTTTTATAAAACAATCGCAATCATATTATTACTTCCCTTATTAACTACCTTTGTCAAAGTATTTTGGAGTTTAAAGCGAATGTTGTCTGGCATCATATTAATTTTAGATTGAATTCCCTCTTTGACTATATTATCTAAACTGCGGCCAAAGATTTCACTATGCCATATATTATCTGGATCTTTATCATAATCACGCATCAAATAATCAATTAATTCTTTACTTTGAACTTCACTACCAATAATCGGCTCAAAACTGCTTTGCACGTCAACTCTAATCATATGAATTGATGGCGCGATAGCTTTTAACTTGACTCCAAAACGTGATCCTTGCTTAACGACTTCAGGCTTTTCTAATTTCATATCTGACAGTGTCGGTGTTGCAACTCCATAGCCCGTTTGTTTAACCATTTTCAGAGCGTATTTAATTTGGTCATACTCTGTTTTAGCTTCATTAAAGTCTTGGAATAGAGATAAAAGTTCGGCCTTGTTACTGACATCAATATGAATGATATCCGTTAGAGCTTGACTATATAAATCAGGTGGAGCTTCAAGCGATACGATAACTTCACCAGTCGCAGGATCAACATTAGAGAGATAAGCCTTTTCAATATTTTCATTGCTCAAGAAATGTTTCGTTATATCATCGATATCCCGCAATTTATCAACTTCGACAACGCTATCTTTAATACTTTCAATATAACTATTTTTAATAGTATTCTTATTATTTAAGATAGCAATCCACTCTGGCATGTTGACTTTTACTTCTAAAATAGGAAATTCATATAGAGCTTCTCGCAAAATATCATATATCTCTTTTTCCCCAATATTTTCAACACTGACGGGTAATACAGGAACATTATGCTCTTTTCTTAGTGATTCCGCAAGGCGCTCTGTCTCTGGTAGAGTTGGATGCGTTGAATTTAAAATGACAATGAAAGGTTTACCGATTTCCTTTAACTCAGATATAACCCTATTTTCAGCTTCTAAATAATCACTTCGCGTAAATTCGCCAATTGAACCATCAGTGGTTACAACAATACCGATTGTCGAATGCTCTTTAATAACTTTTTCAGTTCCCATTTCGGCGGCTTCAATGAAAGGAATTTCCCCATCAACCCAAGGACACTTGACCATTCTTGGCCCATTTTCATCTTCCGCCCCTTTGCAATTATCAATCAAATAACCAACACAATCAATAAGTCTGATATTGCACGAGAAATCATCAATATCAATTTTAGCAGCCGTATTAGGAACAAATTTTGGTTCAATTGTCATAATGGTTTTACCACTGGCACTCTGTGGTAACTCATCTAAAGCTCTTTTTCGTTCATACTCATCTTTAATATTAGGAACAACTAAATTTTCAACGAACTTTTTAATAAAGGTACTCTTTCCTGTACGAACGCCTCCAACAACACCAAGATATATATCCCCTCCTGTTCTCAACGCTATATTTCTAATTAATTCGGTTTTATCCATATTTCACTCTCTTTTCTATCTTTCATTTAAGAATATGAATAAAAATACAAAATATAACAAAAAAGGAATAGTTTTTCCTATTCCTTACCTTTTTTATCTCTCATTTACCTTTTTCAAAGCAACCATAGTTCCTAAAATAGCAACTAAAGTCATACCAGCAACAGCTACAACTGTTAAAATGTTATCACCAGTAGCTGGACTCTTTTCTTGATCAGGCTTAGTTTCTTCAACTGTTGGTACTACTAAATTGACATAAATATTGGTGTCATCTTCAACATCTTTAGAAAAATCAAAAGCATTTTTTAAATCATAATCTGAATAATATCCACCGGCAGTAAGATGTTTTTTATTTTCACCAAGTAAAGAATCAATTACTTCATCAACGGTTTCTTTAGAGATTTTTCCTTTCTTTACATAAACAGTATCACCTACAGAAAATCCGTCTTGTTCAGAGTCATACTTCCCAGTTACAGTCAATTTAACTTGACCACTCTCTTTAAGATACTCTTCTTCAGTCCATTTTTTAGTTAGACCATCTTGATCATATAGAGTAACACCTTCTGGTTTAACAATAACCTTAATATTTTGGATAAGAGATTTTTCTTCACTATCAATCCATTCAACTTTATAGTTGAAGACAATATCTTCACCAGCTTGACTAGCTTTGGTGAAAGTAGCAACGTCCATACCAAAATATTCATCGATTTCATCATAACCAACTTTTGTTTCAACTTCTTCGCCACCATTAATTGAATACTTAGTAGTTGCCTTCGGTAATTTAATTCTTAAACCAATCCAAGCATAATTAGCTGGTCTTTCTGTAGTCCCAGATTCTTCTTCTGAAGCTCCTGGTAATAATTTAAATTCACCAGTACTATAAGTGAGTGTGACATTAGCTGTACCGCTTCCTTCAAGTGTACCAACACCACTCATATGAGTATTAGCATTAGTAATGTCCTCTACTTCCGCAAATTTTAAAGTTGTAGAAGTCTCTCTTGTTAAAGCGTGTACTGTTGGTATTGAAATCAATCCAAGCATAGCTATTAAACCTATAAATATTTTATTTTTCACTCTTAAACTCCTTTCTATTTTATTTACATTATTATTGTATAGCAGAAGTCAATAAGTGTCAATAATGCCAATTTGTTTACAGTCGTCTTTTTCTACATTTTACGTCAACGAAAAAGAGAATAAAAAAGGAATAGTTACCTATTCCTAATTTTTTTATTATTCATTTACTTTTTTTAAAGCAATAGCAGTTCCTAATGTAGCAACTAAAGCAACACCAGCAAAAGCAGCAATTGTTAAAACATTGTCACCAGTAGCAGGGTTATTATCTTCAGGTGTAGTTACTGGAGCTTTTTTAAGACTTATGTAAATAGTCGTATCAGCAGAAACTTTTGCTTTTACGTCATATTTCGTTGTTAAATCAGCATCAGAATAGAAACCATCGAAAACATATCCACTTGATGCTAATTCCTCTTGCAATTCTGCAACAAGAGCATCAAGTGCTGCTTGGTCGTCTTCATCTTCAACCATTGCTGTTTCTTTATCAACAAAAACTGTTTCATAGAAATCAGAAAGATCTTCGTCAACACCTTCAATTACTATTCCAAAAGTCACTCTAACTTTATCAGTAGTTGCTAGATATATATCTTCATCCCAAACTGGTTCAGACTCTTCTAAACTTACAGTACCTTTTGGTAATAGCGTAATAGAATCTGGATAAACAACAACATTTACAGTTTGTACTTTAGTAGTTTCATCATCAGAAGCATACCAAGTTACTTCATACTTATAAGTTAAAACCTCATCAGCTTGAGCAGCTGTTGTCAAATTTGCAACATTGATTCCAAAATATTCATCAACATATTTTGATTCTGGTAATGCTGTTTTACTAGTAACTACTGAATCATTTACTTTAGTAGAATATTGAGTAACATCTTCATCTTCTTGAGTTAGTCTTACACCAATCCAAGCATAACCATCTGGACGATCTCCTACACCGTTAGCAAGTAATCTAAAAGTGCTTGTTGTATAAGTTAAAGTAGTTACATCTCCTTCAGTTGAAACAGATCCCTTTTCTTCAGTCATAAGAGTATCTTCATTAGTTATATCCTCGAATTCAGCAAGATCAATTTCAACATCTGCTGCATATGCAACTGGCATATAAGCTAAAGTAGCAATTAACATTAAAACGAATAAAAGTGTCTTTTTCATTTTTTCACCTCCTCTTATTTTTCTTGTAATTTCATAATATCATTATTTAATACTAAAGTCAATGAATACACTTTGACAAAATACGACTAGACAATAATTGTCACTATAAAAAAGAGCTACTTGCTCTTCTTTCTATTCTTATTCTTTTTAGGTAATTTTATGACGGCACTTGTATCCCTCATATCAATTTCCCGATAATTCAATTTTAATATATACAAATGAATTTTTTTATCATCATCAACATAAAACCAGCATTCCCGACCAGGATATCGTTCATAAACGCTAATATTTAAATCTTTTTCCTTGCATATGACAATTAGTTCTTGAATATTATCATACTCTAATAGCTCTTTATTTCCCACTTTAGGTTCATTACTTACTTTTTTGAACATTTTTCCATATTTAGTATTTAATTTCTTCAAATTTCTCTTATAATCATCTAAATTGGTTAAATTAAATAAGGAAGCGTATGACATAACTGCCACTGGTATTAAGGAAATAGTTAAAAGGCAAGCCAGAATGAATAAACTTGAATTAAATTGTTCATTTACTACATATTGATCAAAAACCTTCTTATTTTCCATATTGCCATTGTTTCTACTTATTGATACAACTTTATCAGTAATTGGTATAGTCATAGATAAAACTTGCTGATCATTGATTTGTTTTTCATATCCCACTACTTTCAAGTCATTACCTATATTAACATCAATTTCTAAAACGACATCACAATTCGTCATTTTATAAAATTCATCAGCCATACTATATAAATTACTCATATCAACATTGATATAATCATTAATTTCGACTTTCATAGTATCATATGAAGAACGAGTCTCTTTAGCGTATGGACTATTTTTATATTTCCAAATAACTTTACCATCTTTAACTGATTTAAGCGTAGTAACAACTTCATAACTATAATCACTGTCAAAAAAATTACTTCCAACCAATTCATAATTTAAATGAAGTTGTAGTTTATCAATTAGTGATGGTATGAAAACATTTTTTAAATTAGCCTCTTCATTTGTATAAAACTGGTTATTCTTTAAAATTACTTCATAATCAAGACCATCTTTAACATTATAGGAAATAATCTTTTTACTAGCTGTCGTTTTAAAAGTGAAACAATCAATTATTATCCAAATCATAATGACTAAAAATACTGAAGATGCGAGTGCTAAAAGCATTCTAACTAATTTTTGCAGTTTTAAATTTTTTTTCATAAAATCCTCCTACGACAATAATTCATATAACCATACTGATGGCCAACCTAAGTACTTTATTCTATATCTTATGATACCATTGATATCCTTTTCATAGATATCCCAATTATCACTAACTTCGTTGTTGTCCCCCTTAGTATGATAGATATAAGAATTTCCATCCTTTTGTATATCAATGACACGATGGGTAATATATGTACCATTATGACGATAATGAATGACATCCCCAATCTTTACTTTTTTGACTTCGTCGCCTCTAACTTTTTCAATGATGACAGCATCTCCTCTAGCAAAATAATCATACATACTATTGGACATAATAGCTATGGGTTGATACTTGAACACTCCAATGACAAAGAAAATAAAGATGAAAGCTATTACCAAAAATATCCATGTTCCTTTTTCTTTCTTCAATTCACGCTTTCTACTCTTGCGATCATCTAACAATGACAAGTAATCGATTGAAGCAATTAAAAGAATTAATATTACCAAATAAGAAAAATTAGTCACAATCCAAGCATGATTAGGAATGATTGGCGAAAAAAGCATTATGCCCGTTATGACTGCCCGGTATAACAAATTAGCTGTCAAATTAACTTTGATAGCTAAATATGTCAAAGTTATATTCAAAATTACAATTGGTACAATCGTTGATAAAATATAATCCAATAAATTGATTGAATTATTAATATCTAACAAATAATAGAAATCAATATCTAACAAAATAAAGACAAGGGTCGTCAAATAAACATTTAAATTTTTTTTGGAGACACAAAGTAGCCGATATCTGATATATTCTTTAAACAATGCCACTGTAAATAAGGATATAAAATTACTAATAATTCCTTTAAGGCTCAAAGAATAGCCATTCTTTAAAAATCCAAAGATTAACCCTGATAAGTAATAAATTATGCAATATCCCACAATGATAATTATGACGTTTTGTCTCTTCAAATATTTATTTCGATTGCGGTTTCTAAATCCATCGGTTAAAAAATAAGTGATTATAGCTAAAAATAATAATAATAAAGGATTGAAGATAGTGACATATATATTTCGTAATGAAGTAAATCTCATCAAAGTATTAATGAGCAAATAAATAAGTAAAAATATATAAAGAGGCAATATTTTTTTAATCGTATCACGCATACCTATCATCCCTTATTATTTAATTATATCATATTTAATTTTTTAGACAAGTTTAAAGATTGACTTAAAAAATTTAGTAAAAAAAAGAACTTATAAAGTTCCTTATTAACTATTTTGTACGTAATTTAAAACGGTTGTTAGACTGGCTGTTGTATTTTCAATTTGTTTAGCTTCTGGATTGCATTGAACAGTTACAGTAAAAGTTGTTGATTCACCAGCTGGTAATATACTATCAGAAGTAATTCCTTCATATGTATAAATAATATATGGATTGTCATCTGTTCCAAGTTCTGGAGTGGTCGTTGAAGTAATTGAATCAAGTTTTGCATCAAGCACACCTTTATTTTCAACCGTTACTGTATAAGTAACACTATCACCTGGTTGATATAAAGTTGTTGCGAAAGAGGCTGTCGTCAAATTTGAACTAGCTGATTCGCTGGCTCCTTGACCTTGAGTTGCTGTTGCTTCAATGCCTGTAATTTCAACGCTCCAACCCTTAGTGTTAGCCGTTCCACTAACTTCTAACCTCTGTGATAGCATAGCATATGCGACCGTCATACTACAAAGTGCAAATACCATTACTAAAATTAATATATCCTTTTTTCTTCTAGTATCCATATCTTTACCCTCCTATCATAATTTTAATATAGAAGGGAAATTTTGTCAAACAAATCGATGCAAAATTAAAGCATTTTATCTAAGTCTTTAGGAACGTTGTCATTTAGTATCGCGTTAACTATTTTATCTGTCTTTTCCTTACTTACTTCTTTACCAGCTACTTGGCTTATCTCTTTAACTAAATTGCGCAAAGTCTGTTCATCTTTCATATCAGATTGTTGTAATTTAGAAGCTATGGATAAAATTGTCTCTTTGCTAACATTTGTCTTTTTTTCAATTTTATTGAAAAAAGCATCTCCAAACATAAAAACCTCCTACATAATTATATGTAAGAGTTTTAATTTGGTTATTATTGTTCATCTCTATTTTTGAATTGAAGGACAATTGGAGTACCTTCGAAATCAAAATTCTCTCTAATTTTATTTTCTAAATATCTTTCATATGAGAAATGGACTAGGCCTTTATTGTTGACGTGAAAAGTAAATTTAGGTGGTTTTGTTCCTGATTGATTGACAAAATAAATTTTAAGTCTCTTTCCTTTATATGAAGGTGGAATATTCAATTGATAAGCATCATTGATAACTTCATTCAAAACATTCGTTTTAATCTCGCGACCAATATTTTGACCGACTTTAATTATTTCTGGCATGAGGGTATGAATCCTCTTTTTGGTGAGCGCACTACAAAAGACTACCGGTACATAACTCAAAAATTGAAATTCTGCACGCACTTTTTTTAAATACTCCTTTATGTCTGGTTCTTCGACAGTATCCCATTTATTGACAGCAATAATCAATCCTTTGCCCTTTTCTAAGACATAACCTGCAATATGTTTGTCATGTTCAATAATTCCTTCTTCAGCGCTGACAACTAACACACAGACATCACTGCGATCGATTGCTTTCATACTGCGAAGCAAACTGTACTTTTCAACATTTTCATACACTTTACCCTTTTTTCGCATCCCCGCTGTATCAATGACAACATATTCTTCATTTTGATAAGTCAAAGTGGTGTCAATAGCATCTCTAGTCGTACCAGCGACATCACTGACAATGACTCTTTCTTCATTTAAAAGGGCGTTTATCAAACTGCTTTTACCAACATTAGGTCGACCAACAACCGAAAATTTAAGTCTTTTATCCTCACGTTGCTCCTTGACATCAAAGTCTTTAACAATTTCCTCCATTAGTTCATAAAAACCTGTTCCCTGTTCGCCACTAACCGGAATATAGCTATCAAAACCCAATTCATAGAAATCATATAAATGTTTTTGGTAAGACTTAGCATCAATCTTATTGATGACAACGATTACTCTCTTATCCGTTTTTCGTAAAATGTCACGAACTAATAGATCATTACTCGTCAATCCTTCTTTACCATCAACGATAAATAATACGACGTCACTCTCATCAATGGCAATCTCTGCTTGCATTCTAATTTTATCATTAAATGGTTGACGGCGCTCATCAATTCCACCAGTGTCAATCACATTAAAATGATACTCTCCAAAACTAGCTTCACTGTAAATCCTATCGCGCGTAACGCCAGGTGTATCTTCAATAATCGAAATTTTACTACCAACTATCTTATTAAAGATGGTACTCTTACCTACATTAGGTCTTCCAACTAATGCAACGACTGGTAATTTCATACTATCACCTCACTAAGTCTATTATAATAACTCTTTTTTTAGCAAGCAATAACTATGTAAAAAAGAAGTCAATTCAATGTAAAATATTTTAATAGAGATAATTAATTTTGTCAAATCAAAACCCTTTTCAAATCTAGATCTTTATACTCAATAGTGCAAAATTCAATTATCGATGAAATATTATCCACATCTTTTGTTGATACATAATAGTAATCATTTAATTTATAAATTGGTCTGTGTAAAAATATTTTTGACAAATCTCTAGTTTTCAAATAGAAATTATTAATTGACACTGTTACTTTTGTATCAATCTTCTTACTATAACTGATGAAATCATCAATTTTGGCTATTTCGACAAAAGCACCAATCTTTTTATCCAAATAGATATCAACTCGATAATACCCAAATAGTTCAATCGCATATATATCATTTATATCTAGAAAGATTTTTTTTAGAAATTTAGCAATTTTCTCTTCATTAACGTCTTCTAAATCGCCTAATTCTTCAATATCATAAGTAAAATAAACGTAATTATCATCTACTAATTCCAAACTCATAACTTCACCCATAGATATAATATGAAAACTATAAAAAAAAGAGATTAAATAACCTCAACACTCAATTCGTCAATTTTATTTAAAATCTCTTCTCTTCCTAACTTACTAATACTTGAAAACAATATGATGTCATCACCAACAACTAAATTTAAGGAATCTTTTAGTAACTTATAATTTTTATCTTTTTTACTAGCACCGACTTTATCAGCTTTAGTAGCAACAACAGTAACAGGAATATTGAAATACTTTAAAAAATTATACATCAGTAAATCATCTTCCATCGGTTTATGACGAAAATCGATCAAAAGAAAGACGCGCTTTAATTCTTGACGAGTTTTGATATATTCTTCAATCATTAAACCAAATTTTCTTTGTTGATCTTTATTAACAGCCGCATATCCATATCCTGGGACATCTACTAAATAAAACATATCATTGACGATGTAAAAATTTAAAGTTTGGGTTTTACCAGGAGTAGCCGAAGTTCTAGCTAGATTTTTGCGATTGACAAGGGTATTAACAAAACTGCTCTTTCCGACATTACTGCGACCAACCATCAAAAATTCCGGTAACCTTTTATCAGGATATTGGCTCTGTCTAACTGCCATTACATCTAAATCAACACTATTAATTTTCATAGTTATACCTCACTATTCATATCTATATAGTCCATACAGACTTCATCCAATTCTTTTAATAATTTATTGACATCTTCCATAGTTGATACACGAGCTCCAGCGGCATATTTATGGCCACCACCATTATATTTCTCCGCAACTGTATTGATGACAGGTCCTCTTGACCTTATATTAAATTTAAAGAGATTATTCTTGATATCTTCTGATACCATAACCCAAACGACAACTTCAGAAATATTGTTCAAATTATTGACCAAGTTACCAGCTGAACCCGAATCTACTCCAAATTCATTAATAATATCATTAGTGATAATGATATATGCCAAACCACTTTGCGAAAGAACCATATTTTGTTCTATATATCCTTGAAGACGAATCTCTTTTAGTGGTCTTAAAAATATATTTTGATATAATTTAGGTAAATCTAAGGGATATTTCTCTAATAATTCAGACACTAAACGAAAAGTCTTAGATGTCGTTGAAAATAAAAATCTATTCGTATCAGATATAATGCCCATAAATAGGTATTTAGCTATATCTTCATCCATTAACATTTCCGTATTATTGATAAAATCTAAAATAATTTCGGAAGCTGATGAAGCCTTATCATCGATATATTCTAAATCACAATAAGTCTCTAACCACGGATGATGATCAATTTTAATCGTTTTGGAGAAACCCTCTAAAGATGGTAGATCAACTCTTTTCTTATCTGGCGTATCAACAATTATCAATAACCCATCTAAAGCTTCAGGCGTCCGATCTAATCTTGGAAAATAATTGAATTTAGAACTTATATTTCCAACGGCATATACCTGTTTATTGGGAAAAGTTAATTTGATCGCATCTCTTAAAGAGATTTGACTAGCTAAGGCATCAGGATCAACACCGATATGTCGCGCTATCACTATTTTGTCATATTTTTTAATTTCTTCAAAAATAGTATTATACATTTTTAATCCTTCTATTTGACAAGAGCTAGAGTATCCATAGCAATCATCAATTCCTCATCAGTTGGTACGAGATATACTAGACAACTTGAATCCTTACTACTAATGCAGCGCAATTCGCCACGGACATTATTAGCTTCAATATCTAATTTAATTCCTAAGCAAGCAAGTCTTTCAATGATCTGGAGACGACTATCAGGACTTTTTTCACCAATACCAGCAGTAAAGGCAATGACATCTACTCCACCCATTTCAACATAGTATTGACTGATGTATTTTACAACAGAATTGACAAACATCTTTTGGGCCAAAATAGCTTTTTCTTTTCCTTCTTTAATAGCATCTTCAATATCTCTTGAATCACTACTAATTTCACTAATTCCTAAGAAGCCTGACTTTTTATTTAAAGCAGTGATTACTTCACTAGCATCTAAATCTTCTTTTTCCATGACATAAGGAATAATAGATGGATCAACATCACCACTACGCGTTCCCATAACAATACCAGCAAGTGGTGTAAATCCCATTGACGTATCAACACATTTACCATCTTTAATAGCGCAAACGCTACCTCCTTGCCCTAAATGACAAGAAATGATTCGCAAATCATCACGACCGACAACTTCACTAATCTTTTTAGCGATGTAGCGATGACTAGTACCGTGGAAACCATATTTTCTAACTTGATATTTTTCATACCAAGAATAAGGAACAGCATATAAGTAATTATCTTCACTCATCGTTTGATGGAAAGCTGTATCAAAAACTACTACCATTGGCGTATTTGGCAATGCTTCTTTAAACGCTTTAATACCAATTACGTGAGCTGGATTATGAAGTGGCGCTAAATCAGATAATTTAATGATATCATCAATTACTTTATCTGTGACTAGAACTGATTCTTTATATTCAGAACCACCATGAACGATTCTATGACCGACTCCATCTATTTCTTCTAAACTATTAATTATTTTTAATTCGATCAATTTATCTAACAAGATTTTAACAGCGTCAGCGTGATCTTTTAATGGTGCTTCTTGTTTGATCTTAAACTCAGAATTCTTTATTGTATAAAATGAACCATCAATACCAATTCTCTCAAATAGACCTGATACTAATACTTCATTTGTATCCATATTAAATAAACTAAATTTTAACGAGCTACTACCCGCATTAATTGACATAATTTTCATAATATCCCTCTTTCTAACAATGATATTATACTATATTGTCAGCTTTTTTAAAAGTAAAAATAGTGGATATATACTAATAAAATAAAAGAGATTTAAAATTAATTAAATCTCTTCAGTTTTTATACATAACTATTTAGTATAGTTGTAACTTGAACCTAATTGACTCATACCATTTTGTACTAATCTTTTAGTGATTTCTCCACCAACTCTACCATTAGCACGGCTAGTAGCATCTGGTCCTAAGTTTACACCAAATTCATTAGCTATTTCATATTTCATCTTATCGATAGCTTGTTTAGCACCTGGAACGTACATTTTCATTGAATCCTTGTTCATGTTTTTCACCTCCACACTTATAAAATGTGGAAAATTTTAAAAAACATACATTTTTTTTTTGGTAATTATTACCTATAGAACATCTTCAAAAGTTTTATCTTTTTCATCAGTGATAACTAACGTATTAGTTTCATTAATGGCTTTATCGATCATACTAGCATAATCAAAGCGCTTTTCATACTCTATACATAAATCAAGTCGCGGATTGATGACAGGATGCTTTGGTACAAAAACTGTACAGCAATCTTCAAAAGGCAAAATACTTATGTCGTAAGTATCAATTTTTTTAGCAATATCAATTATTTCTAACTTATCAAGACAAGCTACAGGACGAATGACTGGCATATTGGTAACTTCGTTAATGACAGCCATACTAGTTAGCGTTTGCGAAGCAACTTGACCAATACTTTCACCGTTAGCAATGATTGTACATTTATTCTTTTTCGCAAGACGTTCAGTTATGCGATACATCATTCTGCGCATAATGGTTATGCAGTAATCCTCTTCAATTTCACGATAAATAGCTTCTTGTATTTCCGTAAAAGGAACGACGTGAAGATTAATTGAATCAGTGTATTGAGCTAATTTTTTGGTTAAAGCAATAACTTTATTTCGCGCTTCAATACTAGTATGTGGAATTGCCTCAAAATATATGCAATCTAATCTGACACCGCGTTTTAGTGTCAAATATCCACTAACTGGCGAATCAATACCGCCACTGAGCATCAACATTCCTTTGCCAAGTGTCCCATTTGGATATCCACCAAGACCACAATACTCATTAGTATAAATATAGGTATAATATTCTCTAATCTCCACATTTAATAAAATATCAGGATTGTGAACATCAACTTTAATACCATCGATATTTTTTAAAATTAAACCACCTAATTGTCTTGAAAAATCTAAGCTAGGAATAGGGAATCTTTTATCACTTCGTTTTGTTTCTATCTTAAATGTTTTAAAAGATAACGTTTTCATTATCGCAAGGACTTTTTCTTTTATATTTTCGACATCACTCGCAATTTTATACGCCACAACGTATTCATGAATACCAAAAATATTATTAATAATTCCTAAAACTTCTTCTAGCTCTTGATCATTAAACTCAATATACATTCGAGAGATATCCTTATGAATATTGACATTTAAATTTTTTAATTTATTTTTGATATTAGAATATAAAGTATTGACAAAGAATTTACGATTACCCTTTTTAGTAGTCAATTCACCATACTTGATCATTATAACTCTATCCATATAAAAATTCCCACTTTCTAAAAATATTCTTATATATAATATCATAAAAAAAGAATTTATCATATGACAAATTCAATTTTTAGAATATTTAATCTATACATTATCATTCCGTATAGTTTCAATAATATTGGCTTTTTTAACTTTTCGAGCCGCAAAATAAGTAGCGCCAAAAATGATTACATAAATACCAATAATAGATATTAACAAATAAGTAAATGGATATACTATAATATTCTCACTAAATATATTCGACATACTTATTAAGAAGATGAAGCCACCTGATATCAAATGTCCCCAAACAAGTGCATCAAACCCAAGGACAACTCCTTCATAGAAAAGCATTTTATTGAAAGCTTTTTTCGATAATCCGACACTTCGTAAAACAGCAAAATCTCTTTTGCGCAAATCAATACTGGTATTAATCGTATTTATGACATTGGTTGCGGCAATTAAAATGATAAAGGCAAAGAAAGCATAAATACCCGCTTTAACTCCATAAATGGTCTTATAATATTCTTCATATTCAACAAGCATATTAGTGTATCCAGTAATATCGATATAATTGTCTTCTAATTGTTTAATTCTTCTATCCAAATCTTTATATTTATCAGAATCTATTTTAATCGTATAACCATTATAGTAAGATGATGCATCATCACTACTAATTTTATCATTTATGTGTTCATATTCTTCTTCCAAAATGATAATTGACGAAGTTAAAGAACTATCATCAATAAAATATATATTATTAAATGTATAATATGGATTATTGACATCATAATCACAAATATATCTATCTTTAGAAGAAGTAGCATTAGGATTCTCAATCTGTTTTGTATTATATATGCTTATCGATTTAACATCACCTTTCCATTTTGGAATGACTACATCTTCCTCATATTGTGACTCAGAAAAGTTATATAAATTTTTATTGACAAAGGCAACATCATTTTGAACACCATATCGTTTTTTAAGAGCGTCATAATTTTTACGATCAAATGATGTGATTACCACATAATCACAATCTGTTGAAGAATAACTGTTATACTTTAGATACTCATCTGTAAAATAATCATTTGCAACAGGAAGACGACCAATGATTGAACGCTCAACGCGATATTTATCTATTTCTTTATAAGATATAATTTCATTAACTAGTTTTTTTCCTTGTTCACTACTGTCGACGTTGACAATAATAGGATATTCTTCTGGTTCATATTTTTCTACCTCTCCAAGCAATAGATCAACTAACGTTCCCATAAACATGAATAAAATGATACTAATAATTAACGATATTTTGGCGCTTGTATATTTTTTACTGTTACGCGTAATATTGTTACGAGCAAGAATGGCTTCACCACCAAACAAATTCAATAGACCTTTTTTCTTTTTGATTTTCTTTTTCTTAACCTTTGTCTCATTATTAAGTCTAATGGCTTCGAGTGGCATAACACGACTTGAACGAAAGGCAGGGATAATCGCTGATAAAAAAATCATAATGATAGAAAAAATCAAAGAGATATAAGCAAATGCTGGATAGATGACGACTCGAAAATTGGTGTCAGGAAAATTGGACTTAATTATAGACGATACCACTAGTGCTAGAAAAAAGCTGAATAAAATACCAAGAGGTATCGCAATTATCGCAATCAAGAAAGCTTCGTATAAAACACTTAAAAAAATATGTTTTTTAGTTGCTCCCATACTTCTAAAAATACCAAATAGCTTTTTACGTTCTGATACAGATATCGCGAATGCGTTATAAATGGCTAGTGATGAGAAGATAGCAAGAACACTCAAAATGGCAACAATCCAATTTTTAATCATGTGCATATATTCTTTATTTCCGACACCGAACCACATCAAGTACTGACTATTGATATAAACATTTTCATATTGATTGTCATTTAATGCACTCATTATACGTGGAAAATTAGCCTGCTGCGCTATTTTATAAGTTTCCTCAACAGTATCTTCCATATTTTTAAAATAGATGTAATACTCTTCGGGATATCTTCCCTCAGACTTGGTATAAAAAACATTTGTATAATCAATATAGCCATTTTCATGAACATAATGATCAAATTTCGATTCTTTATAAATACCTACTACTTTGTAAATAATTTCATCTTTACCAAAGGTTGCCCCAATCGCAATATCTCGCTCTTTAGACAAATCGTAATCGATGATTATTTCATTATTATTAGTTGGCAATTTACCACTTGTTAGAACAAAATTATCATCATAATCAAAAGAAGCACTCTTAATTTTAAATTCTTCTTCATAATCATCAACTAATGAATCAACTACTTCCAAAGTAACAAAATGATCAATTTTTGGATTATCCTGGATTATCTTTTTGACTTTATAATCGCTATCAACATTATTAATTTGGACGTGATGATCACCGTTTGATTGAACTATGTATTGAATTTCAGTATCGCGAACACTAGAAAAGACTAATCCCACGACAAATAATAAGGATACCGCTAAAAAAGTCCCAACAATTGTCACGATAGTCCGCTTTTTATTTTTTAAAAGATTACGCCACGTAAACTTATTGAGGATTTTCATTTTGAACCTCACTACTTTGAACAGGAATAGTAGGCATTACTGTTTTTTTAATATCACTTATTATCTTTCCATCACTGACCGTTATAATTCTCTTCGCCCGTTCAGCTATCACTAAATCATGTGTAACCATAATTATGGTCTGTCTATATTTATAATTTAATAGTTTTAGTAAATTAATTATCTCTTCTGAGTTATTAGAGTCTAGATTTCCTGTTGGTTCATCAGCAAGGACAATTGCTGGATGATTTAAAAGAGCTCGCGCTATCGCTACTCTCTGTTGCGTTCCACCTGATAATTGATTGGGCAAATAATTGACATATTCATCAAGTTTTAAAAGACTTATCAATTCTTTCTTTAAATTTTCATCAACTTTGCCTCGATCTAATAACACCGGTAATTCAATATTTTCTTCAACGTTTAAAATAGGGATTAAATTATAGAATTGATAGATCAAACCAACATCTTTTCTTCGATATTTAGATAGTTCACTATCATTCATATTATAAATGTTTTTATTCCTAACAATAATGTTACCACTGGTCGGTTTATCAACGCCACCAATCAAATGAAGTAAGGTACTTTTACCACTTCCACTCGCTCCGACAATGGCGACAAACTCGCCTTCATCCACTTCAAAAGATATATTATCCAAGGCTTTAGTAAGAGCCATTCCCTTACCATACTCTTTTACTAAACTTTCGACTTTTAGAATCATAACCCACCTCTATCCTAATTCAATTATATATAATTGAATAGAAAAAGTAAATGATGATAATATATTTGAAATATTTTTTTAAAAAATAAAAAGTAGATTTTTTCTACTTTTTTTATTACTTACAAGCTAAATTTTTTCTATCAAAACTATTAGTCGTTTCGTATCTTTTTACTAATTTCTTTTTTACTATTTGTTGTTTTATATCTTCTTCTGGCTCTTCTATCTGTTCCTCTTCACGAATAATTCGATCATCATCAGTTAAGACATTAAAGAAATAGTTACCATTAGATGTAAACTGTTCAGGATTTTCGCCATATGGATAACTTCTAAATGACATATAATCATTAGTTGCTCCTGAACATAGAGTATCAACGATGGCCTCAAATCCTTCATATTCGCTCAAGGCTTCATATCCCATTTCCTTGTACTGAAAAAACCTCTTGCTACCATAAGCATATTGATTTGGCGCAATCAACTGACCATATAGTTTCTTACCAAGTTCTTCATCATTTAAAGACTTTGAAACATAACGATTAAAACGATTACTATTGTATCTATTAAGCAAAGTACTAGTGACAGCTGAACACTCTGTTTTACCATATCCACCTTCAACATAAACTGTACACACAATATCGTATAGTTGCTCTAAAGTTAAATCATATTCTTCTAACACCCACTCAATTTTACTTTCTATACTATTGTCATTAGAATCATTTTCCACAGGTTCCTCAACAACTTCATTGTCTTCATCGATGTTTGGCTTATTAAATTTGTCAAAAATTAGTTGGTTACCAGGTAAAACATCACCAACACCAAAAGCAGTCATTGCTATGATATCATCTTTAAGATTTTTAAGAGGTAATGAATTACCATTACCATCATAAAATACATAATACTCTTCATAATTATTGCTTAAAGGAATATCAGGTGATGATTTTTCAGCTTTAGCAATAGTCTCATAATATCCCTGTTGTTGATCTATATCTTCGCTATTCTCTACAAAATTACTATTATTTGAGTTAAACATACTAGCATGTGGTGTTATAAGCATAGACAAAGCCATACAAAAAGCAGAAGTATTAATCGAATTAAGATGTCCATACAATCCCTTTATATTAATACAAATTTTTCCAAATGAATTCTTAAAAAAATTATATAAATGATTTAATAAACTCATAAAACGGCCCCCTAATAGTTCATTATTTTACCATTTTTAGTAAAATTATGTCAAGATTTTTTTACACAAATAAAAAAGAGTAATTATACTCTTTCTACTCAATACTGACAATCGATAGCGCCTTATCCTCGTGAACTAATCTTAAGGTTGCACTTGTCGGATAGCCTAAATCCTTATCATATTGCCAATTTATTTTGACGATGTAACTATTGTCATCATTAATCTCAATAGGATTATCACTATTTTCAGATTTATAATTATATGTTGTCTTTTCAACACTTATTTCCCCAAAACTAACCACTTGAGGAAGGTCTTGATGGCGATTTCCATAGACATTACTCTCTATATTGTTATAAATAGTTTCACTAGCAGCTAAAGCAAAATTCTCTCTATTTTTCGAATAGATAAAATCTAAACCACCAATATCTTTATTAGTTACTTTATTGCTCAAAGTATAAAAATCACTGACGAACAATTCACTAACTAATTCCGCATATTTATCATAATCGATCTCTTTTTTTTCTAATATTTCTTTTAATTCATAGTAGATATTTTTATATAAACTGGTACTATTATCATATAGAGCATAATTAAATTTTTCTAAACTGTCTACTTTATTACTCTCCGACACATTTTTATCATCATTTACATTTGTAAATATTTTTTGATAAAGGAATAATCCTCCAATTATTACTAAAATTAATACAACTAGACGAAACGATCCCTTTATTCTTTTCCTCATCCTATCCCGCTCCTTGGACTATTTCTAATTCATCTATTGAATCTTTATTATTTTGATCAACTGTCTTTAACAAGTTGTAAACAATTATATCATTAGATACTGTTAATACCTCTTCAGCATAGGCGTTATTATTAGGAATATAATTTTCAGGTAAAACACTATCGCCAATCATAAATGTCTCAACTTTCTGAGCATTGTAATAAACTTTATTAGTGAGCCAGTTACCAGTTGGGAATACAACAATATTATCATCTTCTTTTAAGTTGAACATATCATGACCAAAAATATATTTATTATAGAAACCTAGCATATTGCCAAGCGTTGGAATAACATCATACATTCCCATAACCGTCTTAATCTCTTTATTCATACTGACACCCTTAATCGTTTTCTCTTTTGTCCATATGATAAATGGTGTACTTCTATTTAATTCATGTTCATAACTTCCATAATTGACATAATTAGGATCATCTTCTGGCAAAAGTCCATCGGTCTCATAGTCATAGTTATAAAATCTTCTAAAATCACTCTTTGAGAGTTTAGCATCGTGGTCACCATATAATACAACTACTGTATTATCTAACAATCCATTTTCTTCTAATTGGGTCATCAATTGCCCAATGGCTTCATCAGCATAATGAACGGAACGCAAATATCTTCCCAATTTAGTTCCTTCCATATATGGATATTTGGTTTCAACTTCTTCACCATCAACTACTTCAGTTACATTCAATGTTATATCGATTGGATTATCCGTATATTTAAGCGCTTCCTCATCGTAGAATGGTGTATGATTAGTAAGCATAATGAGCGTAGCATAAAATTTATCGTGTTCTTCACTAACCTTTTTCAATTTTTCAACCGATTGTCTAAAGAATGATTTATCAGATAAACCAAGACCAATTTTCTCATCTATATCATACTGACTCTTACCAATTATTTCATCATAACCCAATGTCTTATGCATGACATTACGATTCCAATAAGATGCTACATTACCATGCATTGATAATGCATAATATCCCTTTTCTTTTAATAATGCTGGTGTACTGATGTAATTTCTTTTGAAATAACTGACAAAGGCTGTATAACTAGCTGAAGGCATTAAACCAGTATTAAAAGTAAACTCACTATCACTACTAGTACCAGAACTGACTTGCGTATAAAAGTTGCTAAAATATAAACCATCATTAGCTAACTTTGTCAAATTAGGCGCTACTAGTTGACCATTCAATTCTAAACCAATGACAAAGTTTTGAACACTTTCAGCGTGAATGACAATAACATTCTTTCCTTCCAAAATATTAGTATACTCATTTTTTTCAGGTTTATTATCGTGCTCAGCAAAATACTCATTAAACTTCCGCAAAGCCTCATCATAGCCGAATAATGCTGATATTTTAGGTTCAATGCTCTTGATGACATCATTTACCTGATATACATATATACCATATTTAGTAACTATGTACTCACGGTTCCACTGATTAGCAATTCGCCCAATATCTTTACTACTTAGAGTTGATGCAAAAATCAATCCCAAAATAGCACTAAAAATCAAAGTACTCACAGCCTTTTTTGACTCTTTTTTCATTGGCTCTTTATCATAGAAATATTTCTTTTTTGCTAACTTTACAAAGATAAAAACTAAACAAATTGGTAAAATTACATAAATAAAATCTTTAATAGAAATAATATCGACTATGGCATCACTAACATCTTCCCCATATTTTAAAGTTGATATCAATGATACAGATACATATGACGAATAAAATTCATAATATATTGAATTGATAATACAGACGATTGTACCAATTATTGTGATGATAAACCAATAAAACACCCTCCATCCGTGCCGCATAAAATAACCCAAGGCTCCTAGAGCTACAATTATAGCTATATCAGCTAGTAATGGTTGAAAAGCTATCAAATTATTAACACCACCTGCTGTGAAATAGCGAACCATTACTCCATTTATAACATTAACTAAAACAAATGCACAAAACAAAACATTGGTTTCTAAATACAAATTAATACTCTTAAAAAAATCTAAAACTACTCCAAAAGGATCCTTTTTTAAATCTATTGCGATTTGTTTAATTCTATTTTTTAAACTAGATTTCTTACTTTTCAATTTCTTCATAAGTCACCTCGTCATATACTTCTAATATTTCTAATTATAGCATAATATCAATAATTATTAAACTATTTATAGGAAAAGATACTTAAAAAAAGAAAAAAGATCAATCCCTTGCGAACTATCTTTTTTCACTTTTTATTCATTTATTTCATACTTTGAAACATTTAAAGCTATTCCCATAACATACAAATATGATAAGAAATAAATCCACCACATGAGTACTATTAAACTTGAAATACTGCCATATAAACTATTATAATTGCCAAATACATTTAAATATATAGAATACATTTTTGTAAAAATAACCCAAGATAAACTGGTAAATATTGCGCCGTAATTAACATGTCGACTAGGAATCCTTCTATCTGGAGCCATTGTATACAATAATTTAATAGCAAAAAATATAAAGAACCACGATATTGGCAAATTTAATATTTGATAAATCGTATACAAATAATTACTAATATTATCGTTGGCAATAATCAAACTGATACTTTTAATGATAAAATTACCAAAAACTGGCACAATCATGATGAAAATAATTAAAATGATCAAAACAATCAACATAAATATCGCTTTAACACGATCATATATAAATCCTTTATTCTCTATTTTATAAAGTTGATTCGATGCAATAATCATAGAATATGTTCCCTTACTTGCCAAAATCAAAGCTGAAACAAAGAATATTATGAAGTTGGCGTGGACACCATTGGTTTTGGCAACCATCTGAACCAAACCAACGACAGCATCAGGAAATTGTGTTTTAGTTAACGAGTTAACAAAATCTGTTGAAATGTGCAAATTACTAGAAATTGCCAAAACTAAAGCTATGATAGGCACCAAAGTTAAGATAAAGAAAAAGGCAAGTTGACCAGGAAGAATTTTCATCTCTGGTGATTGAATATTTCTCTTTAACCTATTGATTAAAGTTGTAACTCGCCTTGACATATATTATTTATAATCCTCTTTATCTGTACGCATCTCTAAAGTTGCTTCGTTAATTGCATCATCAATCGTCTTCATACCATCAGTTATCATACTGAAGCCTACTGCAGCACCAAAACCATAAGGTAAATCCTTAAACTCTTTAGTCAATTTCTTCGTGTAAGTATCGATTTGTTTTTCACTATAACCGACCAAATATATTAAGAATTCATTACCATCTGTCCTAATTATTTCACTATTCTCCAATTGGGTATTCAACAATACGGATGCTGCTTGAACAATCAATTTATCGCCTGACTCGTGTCCATAATTATCGTTGACATATTTGACGTTATTCAAATCGATCATGACAATAGCCTGTGGATATTTCTCACTCTTATTCCAAGTCTCTATATTTAAATTCAAATAGCTACGATTTTTAAGCGATGTCAAATTATCCGTATACTTACGACGTTCTTCCTTTTTAACCTTCTTGACAACACTCTTTCTTCTTAGTAATACATATATTGCAATTAAGAAGATGACTGGGACAAGAATTAGAACTAATATAACTATATACAATTCTTCAAAACTACTAGTTCTAAATAATCTATTACTACTCAAATCGTTTAAAGCGACATTGCGATAACGATAATATGAATTAGTACTAACAGTATAATCAAAGACATTATAGAAGTTATTTTCTTCAGCTCTTACCATAAAGGAATAATCTTTCGTAATACCATCAGAGTATAAAACCTCATAATTCTTAAACTTAGAATTGCGATAATAATTATAGACTTCACGATCAACTATCAAAAGATTATCTTTACTCTTTGAAAGCATTTCATCATAACTGCGATATCCACTGATGTTAGCTTTACTATTATCTTTAAAATAATTGAACAAAGATGTGTTGCTAATCATACTGATATTTTGACCCTTTAAAGATTCTAATGACGTAACTATATGGGAATCTTTAACGCGTGATAATACCATATAATCTTCAACGAAAGTCGAATTTATATTCTTATACCCTTCGCCAGCAACATCATAATAGTTAAAATAGACATCAACTTCTTTATTTTCAATAGCTTTGAACAAATCTTCAACAGTAGCATATTCTTTTAATTGAAAATCAATTCCCGTTAAACGTTCAAGCCTTCCAATGTATTCTCCACAAATACCTAACAATTCTCCATTCATTTCTACTTCATAAGGATAATTTTCAACAAAACCATATGTATAAGTAGTAGCTTGTAATTTTTTAGTTTCACTATCAGTTATCCCATTACTACTTATATAGAAATCGAATAAATGTTTATTATACACTTCAACAAAATCTTTATTTTTCCAAGATTTGAAGTACTTTTTCATTATTTCATTTAATCTAGTATCTTTCTCATCAAGCGTTAAAACAATCTTCTTCGTCATATCAGCAAGAGTGAAATTGATATAATACTTTTTTTGACTTCCTAAAACATTATTCAAATACATGATGTGTGGTACTACTACCATATCGACATCACCATTATCCAATGCTTCAAATAACTTAGTAGAATCTGTATAGCTCTTATAAGTTAAACTGTCGCCACTACTCATGAAGTAACTGATGTCACCAGAATCACTCTCTAAGACACCAAGACTCACCTTACTAATATCTGTCACGCTATCAAAATTAGTCTTTGTCTTACCAACTAGTATGTACACATCTTCATTGATTAACAAATCGTTTGAACCTAACTCTTCGCTACTAGATATAGCTCTAAAGCGATAGCCAGTCGTACTTGCTTGATCTTCCTTTAAATAAGGAATGCGGTTAAATTCCACACCGGTTGCTGATTCAAAGCCAGAAATAAAATTGGCAAATACACCAGCACTATCACCATAAACTGGATAATCATTCATCATTTCGATATCGACTAATGATGTGACGTTTTCTTCAATCCAGTTCTTCTCAGCAACATTTAAAGAATTGGCATCTTCTCCATAATAGTAATAATAGACACCAAAAAAGACGATGACAGCAATGATAACGGGGATGAATAATATCTTTTTATTTATTTTCATTGCCAGTTTCCTCCCGTTCCCTCTCCCAAGAAATAGAATCATTATTATAATGCTTATATCCTTCAATTGGGAAATCGTTTTTGCTAGAGTCAGCTTTGATAATATTTACTTGTAAGGCATAGACGGATAAGGTTTCAGCATCAAATAATTTAACTGAATCATTACCTATTGCTTTAGCATCCTTTTTACTCAAATCATCAACAACGGTTATTGTCAATCTTATTGTTTTACCAGCGACATTCATCGTTGCATCGCTGACCTTCTCATTTTCTTTTAACTTATCGGTCACACTTTTCTTGACATCTTCACCTATTTCTTGATTCTCTAATCCTTCTAATCGTTCATCATAAATTGCTTCATTATTGTTATCCCAATAATTTTTCTTAATGTAAGACAAAAAATACATTCCTATTATAAAAACAATTAAAACAAATATTGTAAAAATGTTATTCTTCAAGATTTTCAAAGTGGGTTTCATTTCATCACTCCTCAGTATAATTAATTATACACTATTATTTTAAATTAATAAAGCTACTTAGATAACTCTTCCTCTAATAATTTATTAACTAGTTCAGGACTAGCTGAACCTTTGGTCTGCTTCATAATTTGTCCCATCAAGTATTTAATGGCGCGTGTATTACCATTTTTGTAATCATTGACACTAGTTGTATTTTCAGCTAAAACTTCTTCAATAATCTTCTTCAAAGCAGTTGGATCACTAATGATTTTAATACCTTTACTAGATATGATTTCATCAAGTGATTGCTCCTTTTCCATAACGTCATCCAAAATCTCTTTAAAGACCTTACTGTTCAAATCACCACTCGATAACTTGTTTACTACATCAATGAATTTAGCGTCAGTCAATTTAGTATCATCCAATTCTAAATCAGTCCTATTTAAATAAGCAGAAATATCCCCAAGCAAAATGTTACTAGCGATGACTAAATCGATACCACTGTCCAAAAATTTATTCAAATAATTAGAAAGAGTTCTATTTTGAATGATCTTATTAGCATTCAACAAACTGATACCTGCTTCAATATACTTTTCGCGTCGAACACTTGCCAACATTGGTATAGTTGAACGCACTTCTTCAATTAGTTCATCATCAATGACAACATAAGGTATGTCAGGTTCAGGAAAATAACGATAATCATTACCAGCCTCTTTGACACGCATAATGATTGTCTGATCATTTTTTTCATCATAACGGTAAGTCGCAAATTCCACTTCTCGACCACTTTCAAGTAAATTGATTTGTCTTGCAGCCTCTTTTTCAATAGCTCGACCGACATTGCTGATTGAACCAATATTTTTAATTTCAGCTCGCGTACCTAACTCAGCGGTTTTACTAACAGAGATATTGACATCGCACCGCATACTTCCCTCTTCAATCTTACAATCGGAGATATCAGCATAGAGAAACAACTCACGAAGCTTTTCGACATAAGCCATAGCTTCTTCAGCTGAATGCATATCAGCTTCCGTAACGATTTCGACAAGAGGAACTCCAGCTCGATTAAAATCGAGGAATGAATGATTCTTATAGTGAATGCTCTTGCAGGTGTCCTCTTCAATATGAATGTCATGAATTCTAATCTTTTTCTTTTCGCCATTTACTTCAATCTCAACATAACCATTGACACCGATTGGCGTCTCAAATTGTGTAATCTGATAGTTCTTAGGATTATCTGGATAAAAATAGTTTTTGCGATCAAAATGCATTTCTTTATTAATTTCACAATTCAATAGTAATGCTGCTTTTAAGGCAAGGCGAATGACTTCCATATTTAGGGTTGGAAGCGTTCCTGGATAACCGAGATCAATTACGTTGACGTTGCTGTTTGCTGTCTTACCATAACCATTGATACTATTAGAAAATATTTTTGTTTTCGTCTTTAATTCGGTATGAATCTCAATACCGATTGTCTTTTTATAGTCAGCCATTATCTCACCTCGCGTGGATCTAATTCTAGATTAAGTTCTTTCTCAACAAATGCGGCTAATTTATACATTTTGGCTTCATCAAATCTATTACCGATAATTTGTAAACCAATTGGAAGATGTCCTTTACCAAAGCCCATTGGAACATTCATTCCTGGTAATCCAGCCATATTGACGGGAATGACCAAAATGTCATCAAGGAAGGTTTTAAGTGGATCATCAAGTCCTTCTCCCAAATTGTAAGCCGTTGTCGTAGCATTTGGTCCAATTATCAAATCGTATTTTTCAAAAGCTTTTAAAAATGATTTTCTAATCGCCTCTCTAATTTGAAGAGCTTTGGTATAATACGTCTTCGCATTTTCACCACTTAGTAAATAAGATCCGACCATAATACGGCGTTTAACTTCTTCACCAAATCCTTCACCACGCGTCCGTGAATACAACTCATCAATACCAACTGGATTTTCAACTGAGTATCCGTAACGAACGCCATCAAAACGAGCCAAATTACTACTTGCTTCTCCCATCGCAATGATTTGGTATAGAGTGACAGCATTATCGATATAATCGATGTCAATATAGTCAACTGTCGCACCATTTTTCTTTAAAAGATCAAGTACTTCATTCAATTTATTCAAAACCTCAGCACTGACGATATCGCTGACAAAAAAGTTAGGAACAGCTATTTTCATCCCCTTGATATCTTCACCAATAAGTCTTGTAAAATCTTCAACATCACGATGACTACTAGTCAAATCGTAATCATCTCTACCACATAAAATGTTTAATAATAGCGCATTTTCATAGACATTACGCGTCATTGGCCCAATTTGATCTAGACTTGAACCAAAAGCCACTAATCCGTAACGGGATACCCGCCCATAAGTAGGTTTCATCCCAACAATTCCACAATAGCTAGAAGGTTGTCTAATACTTCCACCTGTATCACTACCAAGCGCTAATGGAACTAGCCGAGCACTGATGCAAGCTGCACTACCACCACTTGAACCTCCAGCCACTTTATTATGATCCCATGGATTATGTGGAGCACCAAAGTAACTAGTTTGACTAGTTGATCCCATCGCAAATTCGTCCATGTTTGTCTTACCTATAATAATCATATTTTTTTCTTTAATCTTTTTGACAACTGTCGCATCATATATTGGGATAAAATTATCTAGTATATGTGAAGCACAAGTCGTCCGCAAATCTTTGGTGACAATATTATCTTTAACAGCAATTGGAATGCCAAATAAAAGATTATCGACTTCTTTTCCCTCTAGTTCTTTAGCCGTTGCGATTGCTTGTTCTCGGTCTAAAGTAATAAAAGCATTTAAATCAGAATTGCGTTCAATTCTATCAAAAGCCTCTAAAACTAAATCAAGCGGTTTTATCTTTTTTTCTTTCAACAAACCATTTATTTCTAATATGCTCAAATCTAAATATTTACTCATTGATCATCACCGGAACTTCCACAAAATTACCATTGCTGACAGGAACATTTTTCATTATTTCCTCAGGTTCTAACATTTCGCCTGCCTCATCTTCACGACAAACGGTCTTTTCATCAACTGGCGCTATCAATTTATCATTACTATCCAATTTAACTTCTTTTATCTTATCAACATCATCCAATAATTTTTTTAACTGAAACTGATATTTTTCTATTTCTTCTTCAGTGAGATTGATTCTTGCAAGTCTAGCAACATGTAAAACTTCTTCTCTTGTCAATTTATCACCCATAAATTCCTCCTGTAAAAAATTATTCGTTATAATTATAACAAATTTATAGGATTTTTCATAGCAAATTATGGATAAATATAAACAAAAAAAGAGAAAAATTCTCTTTTCTAATTAATCAAACATCCCGTCTGATATTATATTATATTCAAAACTACAAAGTTTTAATCAATGTTTTAACAACTTTTTGATCATCTATCGATTTTTTAACATCAGAATAACTAACTCTTACATCATCAAGATAACCAACTGTTTTATCAGCCAAACCCTTTTTTAAGACATCAGTAATGCTGTAAGGAAATTTTTTATATAGCCCTCTTTTTTCAATGATTAGCTTTTCCCCTTTGACAAAATCACTAACTGACACATATCCCCTTTTTCGCAAAAGATTAGAGTTCACAAAAAATTGTTCATCCAAAACTAAACTGAGCATTTCTAAAGTAACACAATCTAAGTATCCTTGTCTTTTATCGCGTTCATAAGTCATTTTTACAATCATTTCATTAAGTTTGGCTTTTTGAGTAATATCGGAAAAGTTCTTTTTCCAAATCATTAAGTTAATCTGTTTTGTCATTTTTCTAATTGTAGTTGAACTACTGGTTAAAAAATCTTTTAAAATTATTTGTGATATATCCGTTTCCATTTATTCTCCCTTCACAAAACACGAATATTATAACAAACAAAAAAAGAAAACGCAAATCCTCTATTCAAGAACTTTATTTTCTTCTATGTCAAAATTTTTCTCAAACACGGTAATTTTCTCTTTATTATCACAAGTAGCTAAAATTATGTTCTCTATGTCATCGTATCCCATATTATTTAATCTAGTCATTAGCCATTTTTCATCTTTGCCAATAAACTTGAGATTTTCTTTCATGACATTGCCATCAATGACTACATTAGCAACCAAGCCATTGCGATCCACTTTCAATTTCATATCTGATGGGGTTACAGGCATATACTTACTCTTCGGTAAGAAGCTCATCTTACCATTAGCTTCCATGACTGCATATTCTATTTGACTCAAATCATAATACCCACTAACCCGCGCTTCCTGTAAAAGTTCGTTGACATCAAATTTTGTCTTGCGCAAGGATGATTCCAATATTTTGCCCTTTTCAATGACGACAATTGGTGTCCCAATAATAAACCTTCGCAAAAGAATACTCTTTTCCGTCATTAATGATGCCAAAATTGAAACAGATGTGTAAACGACCATGACCAAGACTCCTCCCCAAAAATTGGCATCCATATTAGTCGATATTTCCGCGGCTACACTACCTATCGTAATACCAACGACATAATCGTACAAGCTCAACTGACTAATTTGCTTACGGCCCATTACTTTAGTTAGAAAAAAAAGAATAATAATAGAAAGAATCGATTTCCATAAAACCACTAAAAAATCCATAATATCACCAATAATATTATGGACATTTATTATTAACTTAAACCTATTATCGCATTTTCATCATTTAAATCAATTTTTTCATAATTAGGTACTTTTGGTAAACCAGGCATTTTTATCGTATTGCCCATCAAAACAGTTATAAACCCAGCACCATTATACAATTCAATATCTCTAACATGCATTTCATAACCAGTTGGATATCCCAATTTTTTAGGATCATCACTGATTGAGTATTGGGTTTTAGATATACAAACTGGTAAATGTGTCAAATCTAGACGTCTTATTTCGTCCAATTTTTCTTTAGCTAGATCACTATAGACGACACTGCCGGCATGATATATTTCCGTACATATTTTATTAATCTTCTCTTCGGGACTGATGTAGTCATCATACAAGAAATTAAAGTCATTTTCCCGTTCACACATATCACAAACTTCTTTAGCTAAAACAGCCGCTCCAATGCCACCTTTACTATAACTATCACTGATGACAAATGGCACATCGTATTCGTGACAACACTGTCTAACGACATCGATTTCCCCAAGAATATCCGTATCATATTTGTTTAGGCAAACAATTAAATTAGAATTGAATTTCTTCATATTTTCAATATGGACTTTTAAATTGGGCAATCCACTATTGACGGCAGCAACATTTTCTAACATCATATCTTCTTTGGCAACACCTCCATTATATTTCAAAGCTTTAATCGTGCAAACTAAAACGACACAATCTGGCTTGAGAGATGCTTTACGGCATTTGATATCAAAGAATTTTTCGGCCCCTAAATCAGAGCCAAAACCAGCTTCAGTGACAACGTAATCACATAATTTAATTCCCAACTTCGTCGCAATGACACTATTGCATCCGTGAGCTATGTTAGCAAAAGGTCCACCATGAACTAAGACTGGATTATTTTCTAAGGTTTGAACGATATTTGGATTAATCGCATCTTTTAATAAAACGGTCAAACTTCCTTCAAGATGTAAATCGTGAACATAAATTGGAGCACCATCATAATTGTAAGCCACAATAATATTAGCAAGTTTTTGGCGCAAGTCGGCAATATCGGTCGCTAAACAAAAGATACTCATAACCTCACTAGCCGCCGTTATATTAAAACTCTCGCGCAAACTCCGATCATTGACATCCAAGCATCTTTTAAAAACAATTCGCTTGGCGTCAATATTCAACTCATTTCCCTGATAGATATGATTATCAACAGCTGCCGCAATTAAATTGTTAGCACTAGTTATCGCGTGCATATCACCCGTAAAATGAAGATTGATATCCTCCATTGGCACAATCTGAGAATAACCTCCACCAGTTGCGCCACCCTTCATACCAAAAACAGGTCCCAAAGATGGCTCTCTTAAAACCGCTATCGCTTTTTTCTTAATTGAGCGAAGTCCATCCAACAAACCGATGCTGACCGTTGTTTTACCTTCACCATAGGGAGTTGGATTGATAGCAGTAACTAAAATCAATTTACCATTTTTACTATTTAATACATCGTTATATTTGATCTTTGCCTTATATTTTCCATATAATTCAACAGTTTCATCATCAAGATCTAACTCGTGACAAACATCCAATATTTCTCTTTTTAGACAAGAACGCGCTATTTCAATGTCCTCCATAATCATCACCCTATTAAATTATACACAAAACTGTTGATAAAACCAACAAAATATTTGTTTACATATTTTTAGTAAATTTACAAAAAATTATACACTATACAATAAAAAAATTTACATTTAATGATATAATATAAACAATAGATGAGGTGTTAATTATGGCCAGTAATGAAGCAGTCGTTTTGAGTGCAGCTAATCTAAATATAATTGAAAACAATTTAGGTCAACTTGCCAAAAATATTGGCGATGTATCAGTCAATGTCAATGTCGTTGACACAAAAGTTAACAAAGTTACAAATAGTGTCAAAACAATTGAAGATGAAATAAAGAACTTTATGGTTGAAATTCGGGGAAGTACAATTGTTGCGAACGCTAAACAGTCCATTACTATGTCGCAAGATGAATTGAATAAACAATTTGGTCACTATGATAATGTTCGTCGAAAAATAAATGGAATCTTCCAAGCTACAGATATGAATGCTGTCAAAAAATCGACGATTGAAAATATCAGTGAACAAGTCATAATAGATACCCCAAATTACTGGTTAGCACCAGCACTCGTCAGCCTATGTGCCTGGTTAACCGATGATAAAGACTTAGCTAATCGGGCCCTAAAAGAAGCAATGAATCGCGACGATGAAAAGACTAGTCTATTGTTCTGCTTGATTCATTTCAGGGCAAATCGTTATGAAACAGCTCTTAAGTGGCTAACAAGATATTTAGAAATGCAAGACCCAACCAAAATGGATAACAAAATAGTCACTGTTCTCGATGCCATCACCAATGGTTGCTTTGGAGTTGATGCTAAAAATCTCTGTTTGCACAAAATTGATGAATGGATTAAAGAATTATCTGCTCAACCTGGCTATAAAGAAATCCAAATTGAACGTTGGCAAAAATATCTCAATAGTTTAATTGAAGATAGGGATGATCAAGATTTTACGTTCATAAAAAAATATACCAACGATTACGATAAAATAAAAAGAATATTATCGATTGCCAATTCTGAAAACAACATTTTAGTTGAATTGCAAAATATTATTAATGAAGAACAAACAATCAATGTTTCAACAATTTCCCAAATTGATCGCCTCGTCAATATGCTCGTCTTCAATTATGAAAATGAAGAATTGGATCTAAAGAAAGATATAGTTAAAAATAAGCTCATTGTTGAAGAGAACGGTAATGTCAATAAAGCTTTAGAAAAATTTCAACAAACCGAATTAGCTCTTCAAAAGACAAATGACTTCTACTCGCATTTGACGAATATGGTCATCGAATACAAAACGACAAAACCTACTATCAATACTAGAAAAATGGCGATGGCACTCTCTAAAGATTGGATTAGTGAAGTCTATAATGACATGAGCAAAAACTTAGAGACAAACAACATCAATATCGATATTAAAATTAACAATTGGACGGGATCAACTGCTAATGGTCAAAATGAAAAAGAACTCATTGAGTCTTTATATCAACACATTGATAACGAAACCAATCCCAACATTTTTAATCATAAACTCTTTGATGCTAAGATGCTCATAATTACCTTAATAGGTATTATTCTCATAATTGTATCTCTAAAACAACCATTAATTTCACTAGTTATATTTATTGCTATTCTAATATTTGATATCTATGTCTTCTATACTAATTATGCAGAGCGACAATCAAAAATTAAACAACGTGATAATGAAAAAGTACAGGCCAAATATCTTCTTCAAAACACAATTGGCGAAATAGTTGATTTCTACTTTATTCTTAAAAATAGTTGGGAAATTAATACTAAAATAAATACCCTTTTAAATTCATTAGATTATCGCAATTATATAAAGAATAATGAAAACAAAAGAAATATTCAAATAGGAGGGAACAATGGATAATAATGAAGATTTAAGTTTTCTCAACCAAAATAATAACCAAGACTTATTTGAACAAATTGATCAAGAACAGAAACAAAAAGAAACGGAAAAAAATCCTGGTATCAGCAATGATGAATTCATCAAAAGTCTTCCCGAATGGGATTTACCACCTCTCTATGAACAAGTTAGGAGAGTGAATCGCCAATGACATATTATGAATGGATTGAATACTTTGAAAATTTAAAAAAAGCACCTATATCAGATGAACCTATCAACTTAATTAATAATAGTAATATTGATTATCAAGGAAATATTAAAGTTCGTTATTTAAATCATATTGTTAAAGTAATTAACTTTCGTCTCAACGATGCCCTTGATAGATTCATTGCTAAATCTAAAACTATTAAACAAGATAAAGATAGTATTGCCATTGAAGTAAACGATTTAAAAAAAGAAGTTATTTTCTCCAAGAAACTGGCCTCTACTAAATATTTTGATGAAAATGTCAAAAAAGATTTAATTAATAATATTAATAATTTTGCTGAAGAAATGAAAAAAACTGTTCAAAAGATTTATGAAAATTGCAATAATAATGAGATCTTGATGATTATAAATAATATTGATTTTAATGCTTAGGAGGCTAACTATAATAAGTCAAGTACTTTTTAATAGTTTGTCATAAATGGAAAAGAAACCCACGCCAAAAAGATTT
>CANROW010000010.1 GCA_947632345.1 uncultured Bacilli bacterium
TTCAATTAACATTTTACTGGATCAATCGCTTTTTGTATATATTAATCGGTGTCACATCAATTGTAACATTACATTCAGAGACAACATTAAAATTTTAATGTAATAAAAGTTTTGTTATGATATATGGTACAATATAATATTAAGGAGATGTAGTTTAGCATTATGGGGAAAGCAATAAAAATAATATTTGATGCGAAAAAAAGTATAGAAGTTGAAAAAAATTACATAGTAGATAATTTTTTATCAAAAGAGAATAATATGGGTTATTCAATTGTAAGAAGTCATTTAGATGGTAAACATCCATTTATGAAAAATATTAGATCAAATAGAACATATTTTTTATTAAAAGGTTATGCTCAATTTCATGTAGAAAATGAAATAATAGATTTGACTGAAGGAGAAATGTTAGTGATACCTAAAAATACAAAGTATGCATTTAAAGGACATTTTGATTCTCTTTTGGTAGATTGTCCTGCTTTTAATCCTGAGGATGATATTATTTATGAGGAACAAATAAAAGAATAATTGCTTTAAAAAGTTGTTGTACTCCTTCCTTTAGGGCGCTGGATTGATTGTTGTTTGGAAAATTCTAGTATTAATCAGTGCGCCTTGTCGAAAAGTTGCTTTTATGTTAATATGTATTTGTCAATGAAATTTGCATAACATAAAAAAATACATTTGATTACGAGAATCAGATGTTTTTATCGTCTAAATAGTAAGGTGATCAATATGGAGAATAAACCACTATATTTTTATCATATTGTAGATAGAGATGCTGATTTATCCGTTGGATTATTAAGTTTGAAATATATGTATGACCATAAAATGTTTGTTGAATTTGATGAGTATGCTGATAAATATCGTGAACGCATCGTTAGTAGTTGGCAAATTGAAAAGTATCACAAACGTACTTCTGAAAGTTTGACAAGAGAAGAGATTATTGATGCTTTAAGACTCTTTAGAGGTGAAAATGGACCAAGTTATATATATTTTTTTCGTTATCCTTTATATGATGGATTGGGAAAAAAGATTGAAAATTTATTAAAGGTTAAAGATATTTATCAAATAGACATAAATGATAAAAAGACAAGGGAAAAAATTAAAGAGATATTTTATGGTTACGATATGAGTAATAGTGATAATGAACCTCTCCATAAAGAGTATTATGAGCAGGTTAGTGAACAAGAATATTTTTCAAAATATGATGATGATTTACCAATGAATTTCTCGACTTTAAATCATATTTCTATTGCTTTTGTGGATGATTATTGTCCAAGGGCATTGTTAAAAAAGTATGACGATTAATAGATTATAAAAATATTGCAAATTTATGAATAGTGTAGTAATATATATACTGCTCAATTTACATATAGCTTTTTGTAGATATTGTGAAAGAGGGGTAGGAAAATGGCTAACGAACAATATGTGAAAAAGATGTTTGAGGAATTTAGAATTGCTTATGGAATAGGTGATACAGTAGAAAACTTTTCGAAATATAAAAGCTCATTTAACGAGTGGGTAGATGAAAAGAGAAAAGCGGCTAAAGTTTATGGACAATTATTAGCAATGTTTGAAAATGGTCAAGATGATGTTGATTTTAATAATAAATTAATAGTCGAACTAGGTAAAGGTGTATCAGATAGTGCCGCTAAAGAGATTAGTTTAGCTACTAATAGGGAAACAGCAATTGTTTCACCTTTTGTCAATACATTTAAAAGAGATAATGGTCTAAAAATATATGATGATGGTATAAGAATTTTAAGTAATTCTAATGCGATCATAAAGAATTGTGTTTTGAAAGAAGCAAAAAGAATTGATGTAATGGTTACACAACTACCTTTAACTGAAGAACAGTTGGCTAAAATGGTTTTACTTATGGCATCAAATAGTGATATTTTTATTGGTACATATGGTTCTATGGATGATAATGATAGTTATGGTAATCTCACAGCTTTATCAATTATTCATGATAAATTGGCAAGAGCTGGTTTGAGTGATATCAGATCTGTTCAATTTTATTCTGAAAAACAAAATGGTTATTATGCCGCAACTATTAAATGCGATTCTAAAAAGAAGACCAAAGTAAAAAAAATTGATTAAAAAAATCTCTTTGGAGTTTTATCCAAGAGATTTTTTAATTATGCTTTTTTATTAAAACTTTTAAATTATCTATTTCAAAAGTTGGGTGAATATTGGTATTATTATTTTTATGTTCAGGATTAAACCAACATGAGTCAATTTCATTTTGATTTCCTCCTAGAATATCAGTGGTCAATGAATCGCCTACAATCAATATCTTTTTTCGATCTTTGGTATTTAACATTTGTAATGCATAATCGAAGAAACCAGTCATCGGTTTCGAAAAGCCACATATCTCACTAGCCAAAATCCAATCTATGTGGTCAGTTAGGTCAACGGCTTTTATTTTTGCTTCAATGCAAGTTTGTGGACCATTAGTGGCTATCATAATTTCTTTATTACGATGTAAAGTGCTGACAACTTCAAAAGCACCATTAATTGGGATAACGTTTTTATCTAAACCGTCAAGATATTCATTACTTATCTCTAAAGCATTCTCGTAATTTATATTGAAAAAAGTTACAAAACGTTGAGCTCGCAAATACTCAACTCTTTTTTCTACAGAATTAACCCAGGGTGGTAAAATAACTTTTCCCAATTCCCATTGCTCCCAATAATTATCATCATATTCTTTCCATTTTAAAAAATTTTCCTCAGTACATGGATAATTCATTTTTTTATATATGTTAAATATTGAATATTTGATTGGACCGTTATTATCGATTAAGGTATTGTCTAAATCAAACATCACAGCATCATAGCGATTGATAAAATCTGTCATAAAATCACCTAAAAATATATTTATAAAACGCTTTTATTATAATTTTTTTATTGACATATATCAATAATAAATTACGGGATTAGGTTGGCAAATTACTTTGAACTTAGTATAATTATTTATGATAGGTCGGTGGTTTATGGACACTTATAATGATGAAAATAATTATATTGATAGTGCTGTGCCAAGTGAAATTGATATGGGTGATAGTGTAGCTGCTGGCAAAAAAGAAAAACATAAAAGTTCTAATAAAATAATAATAATATTGTTACTGGTGTTATTCATTTTGATTGGATTAGTAATATTCTTTTTTGTAGTACATAAAAAAACAGGTTCACAGGATGAACTTTCTTTAAAAAATATTATCGTTGAAAATAATTCCTATCAGCCCAGTTTTTCGCCAAATATTTATGACTATTATCTTTTGACATCTGATCAAGAAATAAATATAAAATGTGATGTGGCTGACAAGGAAAAAGTATCAGGTTGTGATACTAAAATAGATTTGACTAAATATTCAGATTACATCCATGAAATAATAGTTGATTCCGATAATGAAAAAATAATTTATAAGTTATACATCAAAGTTAAATCCTCTGATAGTGATCGCAATATTGTGATAAATTCAATCGATGGTATTCCGACGAATTGGACTAATCAAAATGCTTCTATTACTATTAATGCTACTAGTGATAACGATATAGAAGAATATTCAATCGATAATGGTAGACACTATCAAAAATCTAATCGCTTTACTATTAGTGAAAATAGCATGCTCGAAATTGTGGTCAAAGATAAATATGATAATGAAACAGCTGTTAGAACTGAAAGCATAGAAAAGATAGATAAATCATCACCAGAAGGAATCATTATTAAAGAGACTTCTACTAGTGATAATATTACTTTAAAAGTTGTAGCACTGGATGAAGAATCAGGAATTGATGGATATAGTTGGAATGGTGATAAATATTCTGATAAGGATACTTTAGTCGTTAAAGAAAAAGGCACTTACTCTGTAAATATTAGGGATAAGGCCGGAAATGAAAAGAAAATATCTATTGAAATAAAAAATAGTGATTTTACTTCACACCAGCAATTTTATGTCAAATTGTATAAAAATGGTTCTGACAGCATTGATAATTCCTTTTTGATGTGTACTAAAAAAGATGATGGCTGTGTTGTTACTTTGCCAAATATTGAAAGAGCTGGTGCTGAAATAATAGGGTGGACTTTAAAGAAAGATGATAATGTAACTGTGTATAATGTTGGTGAAAAAATAACACTAAATAATAATTTAGAACTTTATGCTATTACGAAGAAAGAAGTAGAGGCCAAATTTCAACAAAATGATGGAGGGGTAATTAGCCAAAAGTGTACATTATATAATGCTGAACGTTTTTGTTATATCAAAGCTCCTAATATCAGCTCTGGCAATGGCAAAATAATTGGTTGGAACAATTATTATGATGCTACTACTGTTTTGGCTAGTTCCAAATCATTAATTGCCTTGGACACTGATGCAACTTATTATGCCTTAGTATTTAAAGAAGTTATTGCTTATTTTGATAAAAATGGTGCATCCTCTATATCATCGACCAAAGAAGAATGTCGGATGTTACATGATGAGGTTGTATGTCAGGTCTTGACCCCCAAAATAAATAGAGATGACTCAGAAATTTTAGGTTGGTCTACCAATAAAAATGATACTATGGGGGAATTTGAGGTTGAGACACTGATGAATATTTCTCAAAATACAACTTACTATGCCATTACGCGAAAAAATGTCGTTGTCAATTTTGAAACAAATGGAGCTGATCGTCTGTCTGCATCAAAAGTCAATTGTGATATATACAATACGGGAAAGAGTTGTAATATAACTACCCCGCAGATTTATCGTAGTGATTCTGATATTTTTGGTTGGAGCGTTAATAAAAATTCGCATACTAGTGATATTAAAACGGAAACAGCTCTTTCGGTTACAAATGATATGACGTATTATGCTATTACGAAAAAAAATGTTAATGTCAAATATTATTTAAATGGAGCTGATTCAATATCGGCTGAATCAGATACTTGTTCTTTTTACAACGATGAAGGTGGTTGTAAAATAACGACGCCTAAAATTAATCGCTTACAATGGCAAGTGTTGGGATGGAATACTAATAGTAGTGCTCAAGAAGCGACAGTTAAAGTCAATAGTGAAGTTGTCCTAGAGAACAGTATTAAATATCATGCCATAACTACCAAAACTCTGACAGCCAACTTCTTAAAAAATAACGCCGATAGTTTAGGTGGTTGTTCGAAGATAACTCCTGATGGGTGCAGTGCAACGTGTAATATTTACAATACTGAAAATGGATGTTACGTTAACCTCCCACATATTTATAGTTTAGGAAATGAGGTCATCTTTTTTTCGACCAGTTCAGATCCGACGACGAGGGTTGGCTATTCGCCAGCTTCTCGTTTACGAATAATGTCCAATATAACTTTAAATGCCATTGTAGATAATCGTTATCGCAAGGAGACTCTTCGCATTGTCAAAAGTCAAAATTATGGATATACTTCTTTTGAATCCGATTTAGATTGTCCTGCCGATGTCTATACTAATTACTATAATTTTGTTGACCGTCTATATGAGAATGCTCCATATATTTTTACTGCCGCAAAAGTTACTTTTATGGGAAGTGATAATTTTTCTAAAACGTGGGGAAATTATGCTGGTATGACTTATGGTTTAGCCATTGGATATCGAAATATTGATGTAAAATGTCCAACAAAGTATTCAAATTATTATCTTCATGCAATCGTTCATGAACTAACTCATAGTTGGAACAGCTATTATCGTGCAGTGTGGGGCGAGTACCTCACTGATAATAGTGATTTTATTCACTTGTATAACAAGTATGTTAATGATCCTAATCGGCCTTTGCGCGATTATTCATATACTAATATGACGGAATTTGTAGCGGATGTCTATGCCTGGTATTATTTTTTGTACATTGATTCTTCGGAACAACCAAATGTCGTTATCAATAGTAGTTATTATCCAGAAGATATGAAAAATACAATTGAGAAATATATAAAAATTAGTCAAAATGGATATCAATAATTATGGATAGAGATTTATGAAATCTTTATCTTTTTTTAAAAGTAGTTGGGTATATAGTAAAAAAATAATTTCGATATTTATTGATTAAAAAAAATCACTTTGTTATAGAAAATTGAACTCAGTTATTGTATAATGATATTATCAATAATAGGGGAAGAGAATAAAAAGGAGGACATATGATGAGTAGTAATGATAATTTTTTATTGAAAATTCATATGGAAGATGATGATAATTTAACTGAGTTATTCTTGAATAAAGAACGAAGATTATTTACTTTTGTCAATGATGAATGCATTTCAGATTTAATTATCCCAGAATTTAAAATTACAAGTTTAGATGTCATTTTTGGAAATGTTATTGATAATAATGAAAATGATCATTTTTATGCTGCCTATTTAAAGGATGACCAAATAATTACTGAATATGATAAAGAAAAGGTATTGATTATTAAAGATTTAATAACGGATATTTCTTTTAATGATTTTGTTGAGTACCAAATTCATATTAAAATAAATGACTATTATGTAGATAATATCATTGATAAATATAATTGTGTTCTCTCTGAAAAACTAAAAAGAATTGTTTCTTACACAACTAATGGTGTAACTTTTAATGATGATCCAAAAATATCTATGTTATCTCATAAAGATATTGTTAATTATAATGGACCTATTAAGAATTTTATTCCCCTTTTTAGAATTGATAATAATATTGTAGTTGGATATAATTATAAAAATTCTCTATATGAAAAATATGAAAAAGAAGAAAAAATGGCAGAAGCTGATGACTTTGAAAAACTATTTAAAATATATATAGATGAGGATAAAGAGCCTAAAGTTGTTGAAATTGCAGAAAAGCCAAGTGAAGAAGTAAAAATAGAAGCTACTATAGCAAAACAGACAGATCCAGTTGAAGTTGATGAAATCATCGATGCTTTTAGTGATGATGCTAACTATGACGATAAAATTAAAAATATTGATTATCAACTAGAAAGATTGAATAATGGTCTAGTTCACAAAGAGGAAAAAGAGAAAGTTAAACCTGTTAATAAAGTTGAAAAAGAACAAGTTAGTGTTGAAACCAAAGAAGAAACATCTGTTCCTAATGAGACGACTGATGAAAAGCTTCAAGCGGATATTGTTGCGACTGTGAGAAAGGCTTTAGATGCTGTAACCCAAACCAATAAAATAATAGATGAAATAGATCAAAATATTAAAACGGTTGATGAAAAACCTAAAAAAGTAGCTAAAGATTCTGAAAAAGATACTAAAAAGAAAGATGGAGAGGATTGGACAAAACTTACAAAATTAGTTAATGCATCTCTTTTAAAAGCTACAGACAATTATAAAATTAATTTTAACGATACACATAAATTAGTTGTTGAACACCTCCCATATTATGAATTGCCAACAAGCTTTAAAGTAATTCAAATTCCAGAGATTGAGAATGATAAAATAACCCTCATACCAAATTCTGTTGTTCGCCTTGGAAAAATTGAATTGCGTGTTGAGACACTAAGTAATAATAGTGTAGAGTTTGTGGTTGTATCTGCTCCTTCTATTATCGATAAAGATGATAATAAATTAAAAAAAGGTATGCATATAAAAATGAATTTAAATACCGAGTTATCATTGCGGTTAAATAAAAAAGGTGCGATGGAGACTTGGTCTTTAAAATTAGAAAAAGCTACTTTTGAAAAAGAATTACGTAATATTGATTATTGTCGAATAATGAATATCATATCACAATTAGATTCATATCATAAAATTGGCAATGTAGAGAAATTTGAATTAGAAAAATCAATTATGTTATTCATTAATTTTGTTATGGAAACACATGATGAAAAAGGCCTAGATGAGTTATATCGCATTTTAGATGAAGAACCAACTTTATATGAAGAATATGTTACAAAGTACAATATAGATCATTCATTAGCGAATAAGGATAATCTTGGTACTTATGAACAAAAGAAGGATTTTGTCACTAAACTTAATTATGTAAAAGGGTTGATTGATGCTAAATGGTTGGATTATCCTAGATTTATATTTGCATCATATAGTTATTTTGATAATGATAATTTATTGGATGAGTTCCGAAATGATTTAGAAGAAGTTCTAAATGAAAAGGATTTTAGTGATTATATTTTAAAATTGTTCAAAGAGTATAAAATGTTTGTTTCATTAGATGCTGTTGGAAAAGAAAACTTGTGTAAATGCTTAGAGTATTTGTCATTAGTATATAAATATAGACCAGTCATTGGTGAGCACATCAAATATGAGATTGAAAAAGAGTTTATGACCGGCGCTGAAGAAGAAGATTTAGCTTTATTAGTGGCTAAATTATGTCGTCGTGGTATAAAAGACTATTCATCGTTTGTTGAGTATGATACGGCAATGAAAGAGGCATATCGTACTGGTAACCTAAAATATCCAATTTTTTCTGAAAGTTTTGGAATAGAAGAAATTAGAAATGGTGGTGAATGTGATGAATACTAAGAGAAAACAAAAAGAAAATGACAAGATATGTTATAGTAATAAAAATATTGGCTTTTCAATATTATTGCCGGATAATTGGTTAGAGGTTAAGAAATCGTCTTATCAAGATTTAGGAATAAATGATAATACATTATTCATTTTTGTAGTTGATAAATTTACTTCAATAACAGCTATTTTTAGTGGATTTAGTGATGTTAAAACATTTAGACGTCTCTTTGAAAAAATACCTTTTGATGAAAAGTTAAAAATCTTAAATACTGGTGAGAAAGAGATAAATAACTTAATCATTAAATATGTCATAAACGAGTTTAATGATAAAAAAATATTAAATTGTTTTTGCTTAATAAATGGTATGGTTATCAATTTTACAATTAATATTGACTTAAAAAATAAATTGTCTAAAGATAAATTATTAACGGATGAAAATGCAAGAACCCTTTTTGAACTATTAGGGACAATTAAAATAACTAAACCAATAAATCCTCCAATCTATGTAGAAAATGTTGTAGAAGAAACAAAAACAGAGATTTCTGATAGCCAAGAAGTAATGCATAAACAAGCTCAGATAAATGTTGAATTAGATTGTAAGTATAAACATAGTTTAATACCAAATTTTTATTTGAAGTACATTGATGAAGAAAAGAATTCAATTTTGAGCGTCATTGATCAAGAAATATATGTTGACGGTTTTGCCGATAAGGTTCGTTTAGTTAAGATAGATGCCCAACTAGCTGATAAGATTATTAAGGTAATTGACACACATATACAAGAACTCATGAAAATGGATGTGGGATATAATAAACCAAAATCTACTTCAATTTTTACAATTAAATTAAATGATCAATATTTATTAATTGATTTGTTGGATAAAAATAATGATAAAGAGCTATTACAGATGGTTATAAATCAGATATTGGCAGAAATACCTGAACTTAAAACTGCAAATAGCAAACAGAACAGTGGTAAAATATCTGAGGCTGTATATCTTGAAACTAAAACCGTTCTCAATAAAATAAGAGAAGAACGAAATAGAGCTATGCAGAATATTTCTCAAGATAAAAAAATTGTTTCTGATAAAGTTGGTAAAGAAGCTCAAGAAATATTAGAGAAAATCAAAGCTAGAAAAGAAGAAAAAGATTTGCCAAAAAATGATAGTGAACATCCTGGATTAATATCTGATGCTGTCGGTTTAGAAGCAAGACAAGTTTTAGCAAAGATTAGAGAAAGACAGCAAGAAGAACAAAAGGTAGCAACGCAAAAGTATATCAGTAATGAAGCTAACACTGTTTTAAATAAGTTGCGCAATGACAAAGTTCGCGAAGAATACCAAGATGACGAGGAAGAACGAACCTATGATTTATCAGAATTTGAAGAGTTTTTTCATAACATAAATGGACATTCCTCTTTTAAATTCCTTTTTCCCAAAGATAGTGGTCAAAAAGTTGATCGTGAGTTCAATGTTTTTGACATTGTTAAGAATGATGATTTAGAATATCGTATTTTCTTGTTTAAATGTGAAAATGAAGAAAAATATGAGGCTAAACTAAATGATTGGATGGAAAAAAATCTTCAAACTAGCAATGCGGAAATCAAAGTTAATTACGAAAATAAAACAAAGAGTAGTTTAAATATAAAAACATATATTTTGAGCAATGATAGATTTTACAAAACGGCATATATTGGTGACTACTTGGTAGCCATATCTGGGTATGCTGATAAAGATAAATTATTTTATTCGGATCTCGCTTTAGAAAGCTTAGAAATAGGTGAGGATAACCGGGAATTTGTCGAAGCACAGAATCGGAAAAATCGTAGTATAAATATTTTAAAAGAACAAGGGATTTCTTATATTGATGAACTACCAGCTATTGTCAGCAGTTATGAAGTGACAGGAAAAACTCTTGAAGAAATAGCTAAAAGAGCTATTGTATTATGTATTGTTTGTAATTATGCTTCGGATATCGTTTCAAGTAGAAAAAAACGTTACTTGAAGAACTCTAAGAAATTCTTTACTAAACTTTTAGATAAATTTAATGTTAAAGATGCAATGACTAAAGAAGAGAAAGAATTATTTGAGAAAAATGATAAGAATTTAGCCATTCAGATATCATGGCAATTTGAGGGATGTTTAGTTCTATTGTGGACTTTAGGTATCATTGATGAAATCGGTTATCCTGATACTCTAGTAGATGCTGATTTAATAACATCTGCCGTTTCTTCTTGCGAGACTTTCAAAGAATTTATTGAGAAGTGTGAATTGCGAGATGTAAATGAAGTCTTAGATTTAGCTGATTTGACATATCGTTATAACTGGTATTGTGTGGAAACTAAAATAAATAATGAAGATAGTGTCATCAATCGTGAAATTGTAATGGAAAGACATCGGGCTTTTAAATGGTTAATTTCAGATGAGAAATGGGATAAGGTTGAGATAAATACTTAAAATATGAGGAAAGGGAATCTATATGAAAAATTTAGTAGGAAATAATTGGCTAGCTTCTTCAACTAATGAAATAGTAGAAGTGAGAAACCCTTATAATAATGCGTTAATAGATACAGTTCCGAATTCGAGTTTTGATGATGTTAATGAAATTGTAAAGTTGTCATATAAAGCAAAAAAATCTTGGATTGGCGTATCTATTGATGAGAGATGTCAAGTGATGTTAAAATTTAGGGATTTAGTTAAAAAGAATAAATTTGAGTTAGCAAAAATGTTAACTGCTGAGACTGGTAAAAAGATTATTGATTCCCAAAATGAAATAGATAGTTTAATTGAGCTTACCAATGCCTTTGTCGAAAAAGCGCGACATATGTATGGAAATGTCATTCCTGATGGAGTTGATAAAGATAATGCCAACACAATTCAAATGACCAGTCGTGAACCAATTGGCATTGTTGCGGCGATTCTTCCTTATAATTTTCCAGTTATGACTTTTGCTCATAAAGTCCCAGCGGCTTTAATAATGGGAAATACGGTTATTGTCAAACCATCTTCAAAGGCTCCTCTAACCATAACTAAGTTAGTTTATTTCTTAAGATTTGCGGGAGTACCCGAAGGAGTAATCCAAATTTTGCACGGTTCTGGAGAACGAGCTGGTCATGCCTTAGCAATGCATCCAGATATCCAGTTAATTACTTTTTCTGGTTCAACTGTCAATGGTATGAAAATAATGGAAGCCGCATCTAAGAATTTGACACGAGTATTACTTGAGTTGAGTGGTAATGATGCGATGATTGTCTGTCGTGATGCCGATATTGATTTGGCTGTTTCTGAAGCCATTAAAGGGCGAATTCTCAACATGGGGCAGTCATCTTCGTCAACAAAACGATTTTTTATTCACAAAGAAGTCAAGGATGTGTTTATCGATCACCTTCTTAAAGAACTTACTAAGATGAGATATGGTAATCCGATGGAAGTAGATACTGATTTGGCGTGTTTAATTGATGAAGAAGCCGCTATTCGGGTTGAGGAACAGGTCAATAGATTAGTATCGCAAGGAGCTAAAATACTAGTTGGTGGTAAACGTCAGAAAAACTTCTATGAACCTACCGTTCTAACAGATGTAACTTATGAAATGGGAGTTACGACTAATGTTGAGATATTAGGACCTGTCATTCCTATAATTGAATTTAATGATATCAATCGCGCTATTGAAATGGTCAATGCTTCGCCATATGGTTTAGCTTCATCAGTATTTACTAAAAGTATTAAAATGGCTTTTAAGGTATCCAAATGTCTTCAGACGGGAACAGTTATTATAAATGGCAATACTGATTATCGTTCTAATGAAATGGCTTATGGCGGATGGAAATATTCTGGTTTTGGAACCGAAGGAGTTTCATCAACTTTGGAACAATTATCACTAGTTAAAACAACTGTTTTGAAAAATATATATGAATAGAAGAAATATCTTCTATTTATTTTATTTTTGTAGTACGATTAGTATGGTGGTTTTATGGTAGTATTAAATGAAGAAGAATTTGTGGAAGAATTTTTTTTATCAGCAATATTGAGTAATAAAGAAAGTGTATTTGAAATCAACGAATGTGAAAGAGTTGAAATAAATAACCATTTTTGGATAATATTCAATCAGCTTTTGGATGATGATTTGATGCAGAAACGCTTTTTAAATATTATTCCTAGTGCAGATATTAATACTTGGAAGGAAAATGTTCACAATAAATTGAATGAATTTTTAAATAGGGATGGAGTAGATTTTTTCCAGACAGAAGATGGAGTTATTATTTCAATTGCATATGTTCGAGTTGTCGATATGATGCAGCATCGAAAGACCGATCTTCAACAATCAGCTAATATGGGAATGTTGCTTTCGCAAATTAATGATTATCATTTATCAAGTGAAAACAAGCAAAAGAAATTAGTTTGTCAGCATAAATAGAGTAAAAATTAAATCTATTACAAAAAGAAACGCCAGAGTTATAGTTAATGACTTTGGTATTTTTTTAATTATTAATTTCATAAAAGGATGAATTAAGTAAATGAATAGGACACTACTAAATCCCCAGATCGTCATCATTTTTATAGAAGTGTATTTACCAATGTGTAAAAATTGATCAGAATAGTCCCAAAAAACTCTACCAAATATTTTTTCAATCAATATACCTCCTAAAAATTCTAAAGTTCCTAATGATAGAGCTGAAATAAAGAAGAGATCAATCGCTCTATATAATTTATTTTTAACATATTTACATATTAGATAAAATATTAATGATATTAGTAAGACACCTAATCCATAAATTGGAGTCCAATAACCATATAAGATACCACTATCAATTTTGGTATAAATAATATTTTCAAGAAAGTGTCCAATGATTGAATAAAATAAAAAAGTATTAATAATATTCATATTATCACCGTTATCATTATGTGTTAAATGAATTTATTAATACAAAAAATTAATTATCTTTATAATTATCGATTAAAGTTGTATCAACTTTTTTACCTGGATTAGCATCTAAATATACTTTGTTATAGTTTTTAATCATCATAACTGCTTCTTTTCCGGTATAAATAGTTTCACGACCACTTGGTTCAGTTACTCTTAAGAAAAGTTTTCCTTTAGTATCTTTATCTTCTTCAATCATAAATCCTGTCGATAGCTTTATAAAATTATCTCTCTCGGCGTTAGGATTATTATATTGGGGAATAAATGAATTTGAGCTATTCATCGCAAGAGGAGTATTGTTCTCTTTGTTGTTTCCGAGTATGTTTTGTAATTGGTCAAATCCTTCGCCATTTGTATCACTATTAGTTATGGTAGTTTCTAATTGATTAAATTGATTATCTTCATTAGACTTTATGGGAACATTTAAGTTATAAATTGGTCGTTCTTTCTTATCGTCATCCATCGCTAGAATTTTTTTAATAAAATCGTCGCTGTTATCAGCTTGATGTGTTTCTTCATCTGGTATTTTTTCATCAATAGTTGGAGAGAGTTCTTGCGAATTTAAATCTGGGGTATTAACCACATCATTTGTCGTTATCGTATCATTATTTACTGGTTGATCAACAGGAATAGATTCAACAAGTGATGGTTGTTCAGCTGGCTTGCTTTTTTCTTCAACGATTGGTGGCCAGAATGAAGTATCCACTTTTTTCCCTGGGCGACTTGATTCAAATAATTGGTTATAACTGGTCAATTTATCCATAGCATCTTGCCCGTAATATTTTTGTTCTTGTCCCATTTGATCGATAACAGTTAAAACCAATACGCCATTTTCAACACTTTCATGAATTTCAATTTCCATCATTTGGTTGATAAAAGCATCTCTTTCAGCATTGACATTGCTGTTGTCGATGATAACCTCAGTCAATTCTTGAATTTCTTCAGAGGTATGCATTAAATCACTACTATACTTGTAAAAAGTTGGTAAAACATTCTCAAAGAAATCTTGGGTTTGGGGTGTTAAATAAGAATTAAAAGTTCTAGTTATTATCTCATTTAAGAAAATTTCAACATCACTAGAGTAATTATTGTAACTAGTATTATTTTGCCGCAATTGATAGACAATACTGTCTTTTATCTTTCTAATTAAATTCGAATATTCTGGAGTATTATTGATGTTGTTAATAGCATTGATCAAATTATTAATAACTTCATTGACTTCAAGATTCAATTCATCATTAATTGGATGATTGACATCAATTCGATGAATGTTATTCCCATCAAAATAAGCTCGTAAAATACTAGCATAAGCACTAAAGGCTTGTTTTAAAATACTATTTATTGCTTCACTAGAAAAACTTAAATTATATTTACTGAATTCAGAGTTAATGGTATTAGTAAAATCTTGTAGAACTTGAGCTTTATCATTATCATTAGCTTCAACTTTATTGACTAAATCGTTTAAGTATTTAATCAATAAATCATTAAAATTGGTTATAATATTCTCATTTTGCATATTATCACATTCCCCAGTTTACTCGCTTATTCTATTCTTATTATAATATATATTTGGAAATTAATTAAGTATAAATTTCTCATATTTATACTTTTTAGTATAAATTGACAATTATAGTTAAATGTGTTAGACTAATAGCATTTCAAAAGTGGGATAGTTATATGAGATTTAATGATAGTGAATTATTTTATGCTTTTCTACAAGAGAATGGATTTAAACCTAATAATTGTGGTGGAATATTAGAACTAAATAGTTCTGTTTCTAATTCTTCATCGCAATACATGAGTGAATATCCACAATTTTTATTATCGGAGCATGTCGATTATTCCGAATTGAGTCATCATCAAATTGAAGGAGCAAAGGGGTATTTGACGACAGGAAATGGCATTGTCGTACCAAAATCGCTTGCTGCTGATGACTATTTTGATGCAAAAAAACATATGTCCCTTATAAAATACACGGATATAGATATCCACAAATTGAGGAATTTGACACGGCAATAGTCCCAATGATGACTTTTGATGAAGGCGAAATATGTCAAGCTGTCATATCGGTTGACAACCCGTTATACCATTACTTTATCGGTTTTATTGCTGATAGAGAGGATTGGAACTTAGATGATAAAAAATTGTTTTTAGAGGAATTATTGATGTATATCAATTCTAAGCATTCCCAAGAACATGAATTAGTTCATGATCAATTTACTAGTCAAAATAAAGAATTATATTTAATTAAAAAGAGAGATATTCATTTATATAATAAAAATAAAATTAATAACTTGTAAAAAAAAAGGGAATATGATATATTTGTAAATGTTTAAAGCAAGTGCGAAAGACGTAATTAGTGATTTATTTTAAAGAGAGTCTAGTCAGGTGAAAGTAGATAAATAATAGCTAATTAAGATCACTTTCAAGTGCGTTTTATGGATAAGATAAAAACGGTGACGCGTTATAGTTTTAAGAGCATAAAAAGTATTATGAAGTAGGGTGGTACCGCGAAGTTTCGTCCCTATCAATAATACTTTTTTATTTTTAAAGGAAGGATGATATTATGAGTTTTAAAGAATTATCTAAAGAAAAACAGAGCGTTTTTGAACAAAGATTGAGTGAAAAATGGAAAAAAGATAATCTTCTTCAAAAGACGATTGATCAGAGAGATAAGTATTTTGTCTTTTATGATGGGCCAGCTACCGCTAATGGAATGCCTGGAATTCATCATATGGTATCTAAACTATTAAAAGATACGATATGTAAATATAAGACGATGCAGGGATATAAGGTAATTCGTAAAGTTGGATGGGATACGCATGGTTTGCCAGTCGAAGTTCAAGTTGAAAAAGAATTGGGATTTAATGGCAAGAATGATATTGAGAAGTACGGAATCAAAGAATTCAATGAAAAGTGTCGTGAAAGCGTTTGGAAAAATGAGAAGTCTTTTAAAGATTTCACTGTTAAAATGGGACAATTTATTGATTTGGATAATCCTTACATAACCTATGATAACAATTATATTGAGACTGAGTGGTGGATTTTAAAGAAGTTTTTTGATGAAGGTCTAATCTATGACGGTTTGAAAATTCTTCCTTATTGTCCAAGATGTGGAACGGGACTTGCCAGTCACGAAGTTGCCCAAGGGTATAAAGAGATAAGCGTTAATACTGTCACTGTTCCATTTAAGATGAAGGATGAAGAAAATACTTATTTACTCGTTTGGACGACAACGCCATGGACTCTTTTGAGCAATGTTGCGGCTTGTGTCAATCCTGATGAAAAATATGTTAAATGTCTATCTAAAGGATATAATTTCATCGTTGCTGAAAAACTTGCTCATAAAGTTTTAGGCGATGAGTTTGAAGTTGTTGAAGAGTATCTAGGTAAAGATCTTGAATACCGTGAATATGAGCAATATATGCCTATCTTAAAGGTCAATAAAAAAGCTTTTTACATAACTTGTGATACTTATGTAACGATGGAAGATGGAACGGGTATCGTTCACATTGCCCCAGCTTTTGGACAAGATGACTATGAAGTAGGACTTAAATATGATTTACCAATTTTAAATCCAGTCGATGAGAGTGGTTGTTATACTGAAGGACCTTGGAAAGGTCGACTTGTTGTCGATAGTGAACTAGAACTTGAAATAATTAAATATTTATCAGAACAAGACAAAATATTTAAAAAGCAAAAAATGGTTCATAACTATCCACATTGTTGGCGTTGTGGAACACCTCTTGTCTATTATTCAAAACCAAGTTTGTATATCAAAGTAACGGCATTACAAGATAAGATTATTGAAGAGAATAAAAAAGTCAATTGGTATCCAGATTATGTCGGAGAAAAACGTTTTGGTAACTGGCTTGAAAATATGAATGATTGGGCTTTCTCAAGAAATAGATATTGGGGTACACCAATTCCACTATGGAGATGTAGTTGTGGTCACGATGAGATGATTGGTTCACGTGAAGAATTAGTCTCTAAAGCGATTGAAAAAATAGATACTTCAATTGATCTACATCGTCCTTATGTCGATGAAGTCCACATCAAATGTCCAGAGTGTGGCAAGGAGATGACGCGTGTCAAAGAAGTAATGGATTGTTGGTTTGATAGTGGAGCTATGCCTTTTGCTCAATACCATTATCCATTTGAAAATAAAGAATTATTTGACAAACAATTCCCAGCTGATTTCATTTCGGAAGGAATTGATCAAACGCGGGGATGGTTTTATTCATTATTAGTTATTTCGACATTTGTTAAAGGATGTTCGCCATATAAAAATGTCTTAGTAAATGATTTACTTTTGGATAAGTATGGACAAAAAATGCATAAATCAAAAGGAAATGCGGTGGAGCCATTTACAATTCTTGACAAATATGGAGCTGATGCTACCAGATTTTACATGTTACATACATCTCCAGTATGGACACCACTAAAATTTGATGAAGAGGGAATTAAAGAAATAAATTCGAAGTTCTTCAACACTTTAAAAAATACCTATACTTTCTTCCAAATGTATGCCAATACAGATAACTTAGATCCAAGAGATTTTAAAGTTGCTTATAAAGACTTAGAAGAGATAGATAAATGGTTACTATCTAAGTACAATAAATTGGTTAAAAATGTAACGGAGGCTATGGATGAATATGATTTGAATAAAGCTGCTAAATATTTGAACGGTTTTGTCAATGAAGAATTATCCAATTGGTACATAAGAAGAAATAGACGTCGTTTCTGGGCTAGTGAACTAGACAATAGTAAAAAAGCTGTTTATCAAACGACTTATGAAGTGTTAATTGGTCTTTGTAAATTAGCTGCTCCAATCGTTCCATTTACGACTGATGAAATATATACCGATTTAACTGATGAAGAAAGTGTTCACTTAGCTGATTATCCTAAGTGTGATGAAAGTCTCATCGATGAGAATATCGAAAAGCGAATGGATTTGATTAGAGACATCATCTCTTTGGGAAGAAATGCTCGTGAAGAAGCAAAGATCAAAGTTCGGCAACCAATTAGTGAAGTAATTCTTGATGGTAAAAATAAAGAGACTATTGCTGATTTAGTCGATTTAGTCAAAGAAGAACTAAATGTTAAAAACGTTGAATTTGCTGATGATTTATCAAAATTTATGAACTTTGAAGTAAAACCTAACTTTAAAGTATGTGGACCAATTCTTGGTAAAGAAATTGGTGCTTTCTCTAAAGAATTAGTAAATTTAACCAATGACGATATTGCAAAATTAGAAAATGATGAAGAAGTAACACTAGGAAATTATAAAGTTACTAAGGATATGGTCGATATTAGAATTTCTTCAAAAGAAGGATTCAATGCCGCTATGGAGAATAATAATTTCATCATCTTAAATACGACACTAACTCCTGAATTGATTGAAGAGGGAATTGCGAGAGAACTAATCAGCAAAGTACAACAACTAAGAAAAAATAAAGATTTTGATATTGTAGATCGCATTGATATTTATTATAGTCATAATGACGAATTAAAAAAGGTATTAGACAAATATGAAGCGTTTATCAAGAAAGAGACTTTATGTGATAACTTTGTTGAAAAAGATGATTTGACCGAAGACTACAATTTAAATGGTGTTGAAGTCAAAGTTGATGTCGTAAGAAATAAATAAAGGATACTTAGGGTATCCTTTTTTTTGATATGTTGAGAATGAAAGCCATTAGAATTAAATAGGATAAGAGACTTGATCCACCATAACTGATAAAGGGGAGAGTAATGCCGGTGATTGGTAAAAGGCCAATGGTCATTGCGATATTCTGAATCTGTTGATAAAAGATAATTCCAATGGTACCAATGATGAGTGTCTTATCACTATAATTAATTTTTAAATTGGTTAAATTGATCAAATAAATATTAAAGAAAGTCAAAAAGATGATTAAAATACTACTTCCTAAAAAACCAAAATTAGAAGCGAAGACGCCAAAGATAAAATCAGTCCCAGCTTCGGGAAAGTAAATAGGTGTCTTATTAAAACCGAATCCTAAAATGCCACTGGCACTGATTGCGGCCATACTATTTTCTAGTTGCATACCACTACCATTTTGCCAGTTGATGAGGCGATCCATCCGATAGAAAAAATTGTTTCCTAAAATATTTATGAACAAGTCTTGTTGATAAAAGTAAAAATAGAAGAAAATGGCGAGAAAAGACAAAATACCTGTGAATAAAACGACAAACCATCGTATGCGTAACTTACTGACAAATAAGACAAAAAAGGTAATGATGACATAGATTAAAACTGATCCCGTATCCGGTTCAAGAAAAGTTAGTATACTTGGTATTAATAAAATAATAAAGATTTTGAAGAGGAGAGCTATTTCCTTTTTTAAATCAATTTTTCGTTTGCGATTGAATTCCCCAAGGATACGACTATAGACGAGGATTAACGATATTTTCATAAATTCACTAGGCTGAAAACTGAATCCAAAGATATTGTACCAACATTTACTCCCATTAATTGATGGCGCTAGAAAGAGTAATCCCAATAAAAGAAGACAATTAATGCCGTAGATCACATAAGCCCATTTATAAAAGAAACTATTATTAAAATGGACGATATTGATGATGAAAATTATGCCGATTAAGTACCAGATACTCTGTTTTAAAACTAAATTTCCTAAACTGCTTGAAATGTACATAGAAGCCGATTTTATGCTCACAATACTAATAATGTAAAAAATGACAATCGCTATGACGATAAAACGATCAATGCTATAACTCTTTTTCATAAACATCACCTTTTTTTATTATGTGAAAAACCTTTGTTTTTATTTTCATTTATAGGTAATTTTTAAAGACATTAATCATATTATGAAATGAGGAGAGTATAATTTATGAAAAAACTTCCTGATATATATAAGACTTCTGGAGTAAAAAGTACTAATCGTAATGTCTTTTATTCTTTTGAAAATGATGATAGCATTAGAACTTTTTCTAAAGATGACATAATTTTTAATGATGTCGTCATCATCAAGACTGTCGATAATACATATGAGACACGAATTGTATCGAAATTGAATGATCACATATTGACATCGAGTAAGGATATTATCTATTTGAAAGACATTAAATCAATTAAAAGAAAAGACCACTTCTAGTGGTCAATTTTTTTTATACTCCTGAGATAAATGTATCACCGAGGCACTTCATTGCACAAACACAATTTAGGTTAATAGTGAAAAAGTCATCTGTCGCAACAAAAGGGAATGTAACTGCTGTAGTAGTATCAGGATTTGGAGCTAAAACACGGCATTTGCAGCAACATTCATCAAGATTTTCAACTCTGAATACACCACTTGTACCTTCAACACCATTCAATGTGTAAGGAAATACAAATTGTGTCCCGTTACAACCATAGAATGTAATAGGTCTAGTATTTAAACATACAACATTGGCTAAATTTCCTAGGAATGGTTTGTCACATCCACCAAAATCACCACAAGTGTCTCCTTGTTGTTGTAATGAAATAATTCTTTCTATAATTTTGGCAAAGCATGAACAATCATTGTTATTATTACACATAATTATTCTCCTTTCTTCATATTTCTATTATAAGATATTCATAAATTAAATCTTGGTGTCGTATTAACACCCATAATAAATATTATTCAAAAGTCTATTTTTTAGAAGAAAATATAAAAGTTTGTATTTTTAAAAATTTATAGTATAATTTATAATATAATTATATAAGAAATAAGAAAGAGTGATGCAAATGCCAATAGAGTATTATGTTATAATTGGGGTTATTATATTAGTAGTTTTACTAGCTGTTTTAAAAGCTGGAAAAAAAGATGCCCATCTTGAATTGAATAAGTTAGTTGATTATCTCGGTGGAAAAGATAATATTATCGCGACTGAAACAAATATGTCCCGTTTTAAAGTTACTTTAAAAGATGTTTCTATTGTCAATAAAGAAGCTATTCAAAAATTAGGCGCTAAAGGAATTGTTGAAATAGATAATCAATTAAAAATAATTCTTGGTAGTGAATCAAAACAATTAAAGAAATATATAGATGAATTAAAATAATCTAAAAAGAGACAAAATTCGACAAAATTCAACAAAATAAACTCATATAATTATCTTGAAAGAAGGGTAAGTATGAGTTTTTTTAGTAATATGTTGTTAAATTTAATTATGGTTTTGAGTTGTATTCTAGGTTATATCGTGGTAAAAATTTATTTTGTGAGCGATCAAAGAAAAGATAAAGTTGTATTGGCTGGTATGACCGGACTGATGTTAATATTTTTATTTATGTTTAATAAATTTCAATTCTTTGAATTATCATTGTTTTTAGTAATACCAATTCTTTTAAATTATATTAGAAATAATAGAATGATGGTCATATTATTATCAGTAATTATGATATTTGTTAATAACTATTTTTTTAAGATAGCAAGTTATGTTTTAATTTTAGAATATTTAATATATTATTTATGTTATTTATATTTGATGAAAAAAAAGATAGATATTAGAGAATATATGAATAAATTTATTATCATAAGATCTTTTTTCTTATCCTTGTATTGCTTTTATCTCTTCCCTAATAATGATTTTAATATTAGTATAAGTTATATAATTTTAGCGATCATCTTCTTATATTTAATTTCTTTTGGCTTTTACTATCTATTTAAAAATAGTATTAATATTTTAGAAGTTTCTAATATCAAAAAAAGAATGGAAAATCAAAATAATGTTAAAAATTATTTATGTGCAGTGACTCATGAACTTAAAAATTCACTAAGTATAAGCAAAGGTTATTTGGAGATGATTGCTTCTAAAAGAGATTATGAAAAAAATAAAGATTATTTAAGAATTGTTCGCAAAGAAGTTAATCGATCAATTGATATGATTCAAGAGGGATTAAATTTATCGAAAGATAAAATTGATTATGAAATATTGGATGTAAATGTGCTTTTGGAAGATGTATCAGATACATTAAAAGATTTATTTAAAAAGAAAAATATTCAATATGGAGTTAATTACATAGATGATGATATATATATATTAGGTGATTATGATAAATTGAAACAAGTTCTTATAAATGTCTTAAAGAATAGTATGGAAGCAAGAGATAATAACTTAGTTATCAAAATAGATAATGAGATTATAAAAAATGATATATGTATTTCTATTAAAGATAATGGTTATGGTATTAAAGATTTTGAAATGTTAGAAAAAGGTATGAGTAGTAAGACAAATGGATCTGGTATTGGAACAGTTTTTTCGAAAAATGTCATTGATAAACACAATGGTAGAATCGTATATGAATCTAGTCGTGATGACGGAACGACGGTCAATATATTTTTACCTTTATTTAGATGATTAGTAAATATGTGGTCTTTATATCACATATTTCTTTTTTTATGAGATTTTTTTTGTTTTAATATTTGTATATTTATTGTATAATTAAGAAGATAAAGAAATATTTTGAGGTGTATAATCATGATCGGGTTCTATAATTATACTGTTATACTTACATATATGAGTTTAGTTTCATCAATTATTGGTATTACTTTTGCGGTTCAAGATAATATTTTTGGGGCAATTGTGTGTCTATTATTATCGGGCTTTTTTGATATGTTTGACGGAAAAGTTGCGAAGACGAGAAAAAGAACAGCTAATGAGAAAAAATTTGGCATTCAGATTGATTCACTTAGCGATCTAGTGGCGTTTGGTGTATTGCCCGCTATGATCGGTTACGCTGTTGGATTAAATACTTGGTGGGGAATTGCTATTATGGCTATATTTGTCTTAACAGCTTTAATAAGATTAGCATTTTTTAACGTTTTAGAAGAGGAAAGACAAAAGACGACTAGTGAGGCGCGAAAAGAATATATGGGATTGCCTGTTACCAGTGATGCTTTAATAATACCTTTAGTCTATGCTTTGCGCAGCTTTATTAAGACAAAATTTCATATTCTTTATGCCATTGTTTTATTAGTCATAGCATTTTTATTCATATTTAAATTTAAAGTTAAAAAACCTAGTATAAAGGGTATGATAGTAATGACTATTGTCGGAGCAATAGAAATATTATTATTAATGTGGTTGTTTAAATGGTAAATTTGAGAGAAAAAACAGCAATATCAGAAATAGACAATGGAATACTAGTCTGTTTATATAACAATTTTTTAGGAAGGGTTCTTTTGAAGTTCCTCACGCAACCAATAGTTTCTAGAGTTGCGGGCTGGTTTATGGATAGCGGTTTGTCCGTTTGGTTAATAAAACCATTTATAAAGAAAAATAATATTGAAGTATCGCAATTCGAAAATCGTAAATATAAATCTTATAATGATTTTTTTACTAGAAAAACGGTTGCCGGTAGCCGTACAATTGATATGAATAAAAATAATTTAATTGCCCCTTGTGATTCGCGTTTAACTATATATAAAATAGGTGACAAGAGTATTTTTAATATAAAGAATTCCTATTATCGTTTAGAAGACTTATTGCGGGATAAACCTCTTGCGGAAAAGTATCGAGGTGGCTATTGCTTAATTTTTAGACTTTCGGTTGATGATTATCATCGCTATTGTTATATTGATGATGGGGTAAAAAATAGTAATATCCATATTAAGGGAGTATTGCATACTGTTAGACCTATTGCTTTGGATAAATATAATATTTATAAAGAAAATGCTCGTGAATATACCGTTTTGAAGACTGATAACTTCGGCGATGTTGTCCAAATCGAAGTGGGAGCACTTATGATTGGGCGTATTAAAAATTATCATGAAGATCATCAATTCACTCGTGGTGAAGAAAAGGGTATGTTTGAGTTCGGTGGCTCAACAATTGTTTTATTAATTGAAAAAAATCGTGTAAAAATTGATTCAGAGGTATTAAAAAATACAAGAGAAGGATATGAAACCGTAGTCAAGTTAGGAATGAAAATTGGAGTTAAAAAGGTGAAGTAATATGTCAATGTTTTTGTTAGGTTTATCAATACTGCCAACCGTCATTTTAGGTAGTTACATATATAGTAACGATAAGATTGAAAAAGAACCAGTACCATTGTTGGTAAAACTGATGGCATCTGGAGTTTTAGCTGTTATTTTGACATTGATATTAACTAATATTTTATCTTCAATAGCTCCTTTTTTTGATGCTGAAAATTTAGAAAACTTTAATTCAATTTCTTTGGCCGTTTATGTATTTATAGGAATTGCTTTGATTGAGGAATTTTCAAAATGGTTTTTTACTTATTTAATATCTTGGAAGGATAAAGCCTTTAACCATGTATATGATGCGATTGTCTATTCCGTTTTTGTCTCACTAGGCTTTGCAACTATTGAAAACATACTATATGTATTCGGATCGGAAAATATTTTAAGCGCCGTTGGTACAGCTCTAGTAAGAATGATTTTTTCGGTCCCTGGTCACGCTTTTTTTGGTGTTATTATGGGATATTATCTTGGCTTAGCTAAATTGACTAGTATTAATCATATTAAAGATAAGAGTGAACGCTATTTATTTTTTAGTATTTTATTACCGACCATTGGTCACTTTATCTTTGACTATTTGTTGATGTCATCGAGTACTTTATCACTGTTGTTATTCTTGGCCTTTACAATTGGACTATTTATTTTCTCATATTTAAAAGTGAAAAGAATGTCAAAAATACCAACTCTATTATTCAATGAACCAAATAAAACTGATTATTTATATAATGCTTTTGGCGGAAATAATCCACCAAAAAAGTATTGTACTAATTGTGGTCATCTATTAGTTGGACCGTACTGTAGTAATTGTGGTAAGAAAAACTAGGAGGTATATATGAAGGATATATATATTATATTGTCGTATACGGGGACCTATTTCTCTACCTTTTTGCGGTTGGTTTTAAGAGAAAAATACGTTCATGTCAGCGTTTCATTGGATAAAAATTTAAAGAATGTATACAGTTTTGGCAGAAAGAATCCAAAAAGAATATTTCCTAATGGTTTTGTTAAGGAAGATATGGAATTGATAACTAATTTCTTTCAAGATGCTTCATGTCAAATATATAAATTATCGATAACTAAAAAACAACTTCAACAATTGCGTTGCGAATTAAAAAAGTATAAAATACATGATAGTGAATATCGTTATAATATAAAGGGCTTGATCCCTATTAAATTTAATAAAATATATCATCGAAGACATCATTTTGTCTGTAGCCAATTCGTTGGTAAACTATTTCAGGATAGTGAAATTTATCAATTTAATAAGGATTATTCATTAATCAAACCAAAAGATATCATTCATATTCCAAGCTTAGAGTTGATATATGAGGGAAAAATAATAGATTATTTATAGGAGTTTCATCATGAAAAGAATTAATAAAATCATATTAGTTATTTTAATAATTTTTGCTATATTTTTAACAATTTTAGTAAAGAAATATGATGTTTTAGCCATTGATCAATTCTTTTTAGAAAAAGCGGTGGCATTGCGAAATGGCTTTCTTACAAAAATTGTAAAAGTTGTAACTAATTTAGGTGGAACCTTCTGGATAATCTTTTTAACATTAATATGTCTCATTTTAATAAAGAAAAGAAAATATCCTATTTTAATAACTGTTAATATTTTAAATGTTGTAATAATTAATCAATTATTGAAAATAATAATACAAAGATCACGACCAATAGTTGAGCATTTAGTTAATGAAAGTGGTTATAGTTATCCATCAGGTCATGCGATGGCCGCCATCGGTTTTTATGGCTTTTTCATATTTTTAATAAATAATCTCAATATCGATGAAAAATTAAAAAAAATTTTGACTAGTTTTCTCATATGTCTAATTATAGTAATTGGTTTGACCAGAATTTATTTAGGAGTACATTACTTTACTGATATCATTGCTGGATTTACTTTTGGATTAATATATTTAATGTTATATACTAATTTTATAAAAAAATACCTTAAACATGAATAAAAAAAATTTTTTTACCAAATATATATGTAGGAGGTAATAAAATGGAAATTTTACAAAAATGTGCTTTAGTACTTACCATTATAGGTGCAATCAACTGGGGTTTAATTGGACTATTTGATTTTAACCTTGTATCTATGATAACTGGCGGAGTAGATGTTATTGAACGTATCATCTATATATTAGTTGGAATTGCTGGTATTATTAATATTATGTTATTATTCTACCATTATGAACCTAGTAAATAGTGTTTAATAAAAAATACTGATTTGAATCAGTATTTTTAATTTTATAATTATTTAATTTATTGATAAATTATTGGACATTTTATTAGGAGAATCACTCATTATAAATTTTGTTATATAAACATACTTTTATTGGGGTTAAAACAATTATATAAAAGATTGCATTTAAATAAAACTATTGATATAATCTAGTTGCAATATGAAGGAGTGATTTTATGATTGACATTATCTTAGATACATTGATTGATGCTGTTAAAATATTTCCTTTTTTGTTTATTGCTTTTCTAATAATTGAGATAATTGAACATAAACTTAACAATAAAAGTAAAAAAATAATTGAAAAATCTGGTAAATTTGGACCTCTTTTAGGTAGTATTTTAGGAATGATTCCGCAATGTGGTTTTTCAGTTCTAGCTACTAATTTATATATTACGAGAATTATTTCACTAGGAACGTTAATATCAATTTACTTATCGACAAGTGATGAAATGCTTCCTATTTTGATCACTGAAAAAGCTGGTTTTAAAGTTATTTTTCAACTATTATTGATTAAATTTATCATAGGAATGATTGCTGGTTTTATAATTGATTTTATAATTCGAATGATGAATAAAAAAACAAAAAAAAAGAATAAGAAAGATTATTCTATTTGTGATGATGAGCATTGTAATTGTGCTAAAGAGAGTCTTTTGAAGGCATCTTTGACACATACTTTCAAAACGCTTTTCTTCATCGTAATGGTCTCTTTTGTTCTCAATATTATTATGACATATTTGGGTAATGAGGTCATCCAAAAAATATTTATGAAGGATAATCTTTTAAGTCCATTCATATCGAGTCTCGTTGGTTTGATTCCCAATTGTAGTGCTAGTGTCATATTGACGGAATTATATATCAATGGTGTCATCAGTTTATCAAGTGTTGTAGCGGGTCTATTGACAGGAAGTGGAGTAGCTCTATTGGTATTATTTAGATCTAATAAAAATTTAAAGGAAAATCTAATGATTTTAGCAATGGTTTATTTCATTGGAGCTTTTAGTGGTTTAATTATTGAATTATTAATATAAAAAAGAAGTAATGTTACTTCTTAATACACTCAATAAATCTTTTAATAATAGAATTATCTATTATTTTTTTATTTACACAAATGCCAATTTGACGTGAAGGTATTTGAAAAGACGTATTTAAAATGGCTAGTCCCCCTCTAGCAATTCCCTTTTTGACGTGGTTAAAATTCACTAGGCCAACACCTAAACCATTGCGAACAAAGTCTAATACTAAGCTATAACTGCCAATATCATAGTGACTTTTTAACGTTACATGCTCTTGACTAGCAAGGCTATCGATGAAACGTCTTGATGTTGATACTTTTGATTGTAGAAGAAGCGGCAAAGTATTTAATTCCTCGATAGTATATGTTTTATTGGCAAAATTATAAGCATCAGTTTTGTAACAAAAGACATCTTGTATTTCTTCAATTACGATTATTCTTTTATCATTTTTATTATGAAATTGTAGGTTTAAGATGACAATATCTAATTGATCATTATCCAACATATTGATGAGCTCATTACTAATTCCGTGAACAATTTCAAAATTGACATCGGGATATTCTGTTTTAAATATCTTTAAAATGGGAATTAGGCAATATTTAATTAAGGTTGTACCACTACCAATTCTAATGGTCATTGGTTTGTTTCGTTCCTCATTGAGAAACTTTTTACCATTATTCAAATGCTCAATAGGATCTTTTAAGTAATTGTATAAATCAGCTCCTTCTTTTGTTAAATTCATTCCTATTTTAGTGCGATAGAAAAGTTTAAGTCCCAGTTCATCTTCTAATTTTTTTATTGCTTGGGAAATAGCTGGTTGTGAGATGTATAATTCATTAGCGGCTTTAGTCAGATTCCTATTTTTCGCAACATAATAAAAGACTTTATAGAGTTCAAAATCAACATTCTCCATTTATAATCACTCCTTATAATTTATATTAAAATTATATATTATACTTATAACTCAAATTGAATTATAATGCAAGTAGGGAGTGATGATTATGTTAATAGGAATCATGGGTAAATCAGGTAGTGGTAAGTCAACAATCACAAGACTTATTAACGAGAATAACGATTATCAAGTAATAGATGTTGATGAAATAAATCATTTAGTTATTGCTACTGAGGAATTTATTGATATAATAAAAGACAAATATCCAAATGTCATTGAAAATGGTCAAATCAATCGTCGTAAACTTGCTGCTATTCTTTATGAGGATAAAGAAAAAATGCAAGAATACAATGAACTCATTTGGAGCTACACTAGTCGTATCATTGAAAAGATGATAAAGGAATCAGAGAAAGATGTCATCATTGATTGGATGATGTTACCACTTACGAAGTATTATCAAATGTGTCACTATAAGATTTTAGTTGATTGTAGCGTTGAGACTAGAAGGAAAAGAATTGAAGCAAGAGATCATGTATCGAAAGAGCATTTCTATGCACGTGATAAAAATGCTGTTACCTATAATATGGACGATTTTGATTTAATAATAAATAATGAGGAAGGAAGTAATTTAGATGAAGTTAAAAGTTTTGGGAAGCGTCTCACCTTACTGCACGAAAAAAAGTAATTGTCCAGGGTACTTAATCACAAACGACAATGAAAAAATCTTATTAGATTGTGGTAATGGTGTTACAAGAGAAATGTCTTTTCCTAGTGATTTGGAAAATTTAACAGTCATTATTAGTCACCTTCATCGTGACCACTATGGCGATTTATTAACTCTTGGTTATGCTTCTTATGTCTATAATCGCCTTGGTTTGTTGAAAGATACAGTAAAAGTATATATACCACGTGACACATGTCTTGATAGTGAGTACTTGACCAATATGCAAGAAAGCTTTTTAGAATTTCTTCCTTACGATGATCAAACCGAGCTTGAAAAAGGGAAATTAAAGATCAATTTTCAAAAAAATCCCCATCCCGTAACTACTTATTCAATAAAAATTGCATCAGCTGATCAAAAGATAGTCTATTCTGCTGATACGGGATTTAGGCAAAATACAATTGAAGAGTTTGCGAAAGATGCCGATTTACTAATATGTGAAACAACTTTTTTAAGAAATCAAAAAGGTGCAGAGGATAATCATTTAACGACTATTGAAGCAGGAACAATTGCTAAAAATGCTGGTGTAAAAAAGTTATTAATAACACACTTTTGGCCAGAGATACCAAAAAGAAAATATAAATTAGAGGTTCAAAGTGTCTTTAAAAAGACAATTACTGCTAAAGAGGGAAAAGTTTTAACTTTGAGGAGATGATAAAATGAAAAATATTGCTCTATACGCTGGAAGTTTTGATCCGTTTACTAATGGCCATTTACACATTGTTAAAATAGCTAGTCCTATTTTTGAAAAAGTGATAGTGGGTATTGGTATTAATCCTAATAAACCAGTAACACGTTTTGATCGAAAGAAAATGCAGTTGGCGATGGACGAAACTTTTAAAGAAGAACATTTGGATAATGTCGAAGTTATTATTTATGATGGCTATACCTGGCAAGTAGCTCAAAATAATGGAGCTGGAGTATTGATAAGAGGTCTACGAAATGAAACCGATTATGTCTATGAAGAAGAAATAGCTAAATTTAATGATAGTCATGGCATTGAAACAATCTATTTGCGTGCTGGTTCTTTAGAAAATGTTTCTTCAAGTTTTGTGTTTAATGAATACAATAGGGGTGCTGATATATCCTCTTATGTTCCTAATCCTATTAAGAAATTGATATTGAATAGTAAGAGGTAAAACTAAAGTCTTTTTTTAACAAAATTTGTCAAAAAAATAACATAATCCATTTTTTGTTTTCATACTAATTATTAGGTGATAAAAATGAAGAAAAAAATTGCCATTGCTATTACATCTTTGTTAATTGTTACTTTAGGATCGATTGTCATCTTTAATACCAATAAAGGACTAGAAGAAACTAATACGATTGAAGCCACTATTCTTTCAAAAGATGAGGCAACCATAACAGTTAAAGATAGTAGTAATGGAATCTATACTTTTGAGACAAATGATGCTACTTTTGATGTTGGAACTAAAGTTGTAATTGAATATACTGGCTTGCTCAATAGAGGCGCTGAGGTAAAAGAGATAAAGTTAGCAGCGCAACAAGATATAGATAAAATTAAAGGATTGGGCACACAAATTGATCCTGATTGGTTAGATGGAGGAATATTTGGTAAGTATTATACTTTAGCCTTTAATAAGTTGAAAAAAATGACACTTGATGAGCGCATTGCCCAATTATTATTGGTTCAGTATCCAAGTAATGATCCCGTTGGGGAAATGAAAAAATATCAATTTGGTGGTTATATATTCTTTGAAAAAGATTTTAAAGATAAGACGGAACAAGAAGTTCAAAAAATGATGAACGATGTTCAAGAAGTGGCCAAAATCCCAGCATTGACAGCTGTTGATGAAGAAGGTGGAACAGTTGTTAGAGTTAGTAGTAATGATAAATTAGTTAAGGAGAAATTTAAATCTCCAAGTGAATTATATACTGCTGGGGAATTGGATGCCATCAAGAAAGATACAATTGAAAAAAGCCGAGTGCTATCAAATCTTGGATTGAATTTAAATCTAGCTCCAGTCGTTGATGTTACTGAAAGTAGTAGTGACTACATTTACCCAAGAGCGCTCCAAAAGGGAACAGAGATAACTTCCGGTTACGCTAAAACAGTTATTGCGGCTAGTAAAGGTACAGGAGTGTCTTATACTCTAAAACATTTCCCTGGTTATGGTAATAATAAAGATACCCACGAAGAAGAGACTATCGATAATCGTAGCTATCAAGACATTATGAAAAATGATATACCTCCTTTTGAAGCGGGAATTGATGCGGGTGCCGAAGCTGTCTTGGTGGGACATATGAAAATAACCAATATTGATCAGGCCAATCCAGCGTCTTTATCAACAACTGTTCATAACTTGTTAAGAGATGAACTTGATTTTACTGGTGTCATCATGACTGATGATTTGAGTATGGGAGCTCTAGGTGAAATTGAAGATGTTGCTGTTAAAGCTCTAAAAGCAGGGAATGATATATTATTAGTTACCGATTATAAATCCACATATGACGCTCTTAAAAAAGCTGTTGATGATGGTAGTCTGTCAGAAGATATCATCAATAAAGCGGCATTCAGAATCATAGCTTGGAAATACTATAAAGGATTACTTTACGAAAATCAAAAATAAGATAATTACCGATTGGTCTAAAAGATTAATCGGTTTTTTTTATTATGTGTTATAATAGGAATATGTAATTGGAGGAAGACAATGGCAAAGATTGAAGATTTTATGAATTTAGATATCAGAGTAGGGACGATTATTGAAGCTAAGCCCTTTGTGAAGGCAACAAAACCAGCCTATCAATTACAAATAGACTTTGGAGAAAAAATTGGGATAAAGAATTCTTCAGCCCAAATAACTGATAAATATAGTTGTGATGCACTACTTGGCAAACAAATTTTAGCAATTGTCAATTTGCCTCCCAAACAAATTGCGGATTTTATGTCGGAAGTCCTCGTATTAGGAACATATAGTGATGGTGGAGTAGTTCTAATTACGCCTGATAGTCTTGTCAAAAATGGTGATAAACTAGGCTAGTAATGAGTTTTATCAATTTATTAATTAAAAAATTGCAATTTCTTGACAAAAAAATTTTACATATGATAATATTAAGTTATATAGATGTGTGATTAGTACACATAAGAAGAGGTAGAAAATATGAATAAAGAGTTAGTAGACTATATTGAAAAGAATATATTTCCTAAATATGAACGTTTTTATTCCCATGGAATGATTCATATCAACAATGTTATCAACAACGTTTTGATGTTAGCGGATTATTATGGCTTGAATAAAGATATTTGTTACGCAATGGCAGCTTTTCACGATATCGGCTTAAATGTTGATCGAGAAAATCATGAAATAGAGTCGGCTAAAATAGTAGCCGATGATAAAAAACTGCAAGAGATATTTTCAAAAGAGGAGATAACGATTATTAAAGAAGCGGTCGAAGATCACCGTGGGTCACGAAAGTCCCCACCAAGAAGTATTTATGGAAAGGTTTTATCCGATTCCGATCGCGACTTTGATATAGAGTTATTAGCTAAAAGACAATTGGCAACTTCAATTAAAAATTATCCAGAACTTAATACCTTTGATGAACATTTTGAAAGATGTTATAGCTATATTATGAAAAGAATTAATGATTCTGGACATTTCAATCTTTGGACTGATAATCCCATTTTAATTGAGCGAAGAGAAAAATTTGAAATAGATTATTTAGATAAAGAATATGCTCGTTCAGTATATAAAAAAGAATTTGATCGCATTTCGCAAGATGGAACTTATGAGCAAATTCTTAATTATTATTTAGATTATTAATTGAAAAAATGATTTAATTTCATCCTAACTTTTAAAGTTAGGTTTTTTCTTTTTGGTTTTATGTTTCTTCTTTGTATTTAAATATTCACAAACATCATTGATATCGCTTTGGTTATCAATATAAAAATCATTTAGTAGACATTGATTTTTGTCGATAGTAGCCAAAGAATCTTCAACAAAAGCTTTAGCTTGGTCAAATGATATAGACTTCGTATCGTGTTGAGCGTAAAGTTCATCATATACTTCATCGAATCGCATTGGCGTAATCGTCCCATTTGTAAGAGTTAAAAAAGGTTTAATCTCGACGGTAACGCCATCAAGGAAGATATAGTTTGCTCTTAAAAAACTGGTGATGTTTAAAAAATCTAAGTTAGTAGGATCACTTATAAAATAGCCGTTATCATTCTTAAATAGAGTTACAGCATGGTTGCCAAGATGTAATAATGGAGCAACATCTGCTGCCATAGTTAAAAGTTTATCTTTTAGCTTCTTGGAACTCTTTGTTTCGCTAGTCATCCGTTGGATGTTTGGTCGGTAACGTTCATTAGGATTTACGTTGACAGGAAAGATGCATCCAATAGCATAAGCTTCTGTTCCCATTGCCTGTAAAACATTTGCTTGCATTTCCGCATTATTTAAGCAGACAGATTTTCCACGCATTATATCAGCAGCTAAAAAAGACGCAATATTAGCTCGTGATGATGGACTATATTCTAAGACTTTATCTTTGGACATATAACCGTTCCATAGTAAGTATTCAAAGGCAACTGAAGCTTGGAATGGATCAACGATGCCTAATTCTTTAATCACTTTAGCTGTTCGCTTGACTAAATTCAAATAACTTAGGTAAGCATTAGTATTTTTTACTTCTCCACGTTCCGATGCAAAAACATCATTGAGAAGCCCTTTAAAATCGTAAGAATAAATCCCTTTAAAATTTTCATAGCGCTCTTTTTCTTTTTCCTCTTCTTCTAAAGTCATATAATCACCCCATAACAGCTGTATATTATAACATAAAAGTAAGAAATAGTCACCTTTTTATTGTAAATACTTTATGAAAGTTTTAGCGGCAAAAGTTAGGAAAATTGATTTATTTGTCGCAAGAAAGATCTTGATGTTAGGAATTTGGTCATTAATTTTTAATTCTTTTAGTTCAGGGAAATTTCTTTTAGCTAAATCGATTATTGAAAAACCGATTCCTAAACCAATATTCGTAAATTCTGTGATCAATTCCTGACTGACGACTTCCATTTTAGCTTTTAATTTAACATTGTTTTGTAAGGCGATGTAGTCGAGCAGTTTTCGACTATTTGCTTCAGGCTTTTGTAAGATGAGGGGATAATTGTTTAAATCATCAAAAGAGTTAATTGTATCACTGAAGTATTTATCATTGTAGATGAAACCTTGACGAATTTCTTTAATCTTTTTTAAATCGACGTTTTTTTCTTTGAAATTGCTTTCGTTAAAAATGACAAAATCTAGCTTTCCAACTTTTAAATCATTAATTAGATTACTAGTTAAATCATTAGTTATATTAATATCAATATTGGGATATTCAGAATGAAATGTTTTTAAAGCATCCATCAAAATTAATTTTGTTAGCGTCGTAGAACAACCAATTTTTATTTCTCCTTTTGATAAATCCTTAAAAGAAGTGAATTCATTTTCGGCATTATTTATCAATTCTAAGGCTCCTTTGACGTACTCATAAAACATTTTTCCCTCTTCAGTTAGTTCCATTCCTTTATTGCTGCGCAAAAAAAGGGTACCACCTAATTGGTCTTCTAATTTTTTTATCGATTGAGATATAGCTGGTTGTGATATGCACAATTCTTGACTGGCTTTGGTCATATGTTTATGTTTAGCTACGACATAAAAAATACGATATAGTTCTAAATCAATATTCATGATAAGTCCTCCTTATCAATATTATAACATTTATATATTTTACTTATCAACATTAATGCAATATGATGTAAGTGTGAGGAGGAGAAAAGATGTTAAAAGATAAAAATATATTAATAGGTGTAACGGGCGGAATTGCTTGCTATAAAGTTTGTGAAATTATATCGATATTGAAAAGAGAAGGAGCTAATGTCGATGTCATTATGACCAAGAATGCAACCGAATTTATAACACCATTGACGATTGAAACTCTATCAAAAAATAAAGTAGTTGTTGATATGTTTGGAGAGAAAGATTATGTCGAAGTTGAACACATAAGTCTAGCGCAAAAAGCTGATTTAACTCTAGTCGTTCCAGCTACTGCTAATATCATTGGAAAGGTGGCGAATGGAATTGCTGATGATATGTTATCGACAACGATTATGGCCACCCCAAAACCAGTGGTTTTCGCTCCAGCAATGAATAATGAGATGTATAATAATCCTATTGTTCAAGATAATATCCAAAAATTGAGACGATATGGATATGAATTTGTAGAACCAGTCGTTGGTAATCTCGCCTGTGGCTATCAAGGAGTCGGAAAATTAGCTAAAAAAGAGATAATTATTGAATTTGTTAAAAGATTATTGGAGGAAGAAAAATGAAGGTTTTAGTTGTTGGTGGTGATTTTAATCTTGATGGTGGTCGAGAGTCAGGGTTAATAAAAAAATTATATGAATCCATATCTGAGGAAAAAAAATTATTTAATGGTGGATACTATCAAGATCTTGAAAAAATTCTTTTAAAGGTTAAAGACTATGATGTTGTTTTTTGGATGGCTAATGTCGATAATGATTTACCAAAAATACGAAATGTTAAAGAACTAGCACCACATGTCATGTTAGTAAGTTCTAAACGAAATGATGTTGATAAATATAGTTTTAAAGATTTGACAATTCACGGTATCAGTTTAAAAGCTAATTTAACTTTTGAGTTAAAAAGACAAAATGATCTGTTTTATATAAGAGTCTTTGATCCATTGGGAGTAGTTTGGTATGAAGGTTTTGATATAGCTGAAGCAACTTCGCGGTCAATGGCGCGTTTGAAATATTTAAATAGTATTACTAGAAAGAAAAGTTATAAGAGTGTAGATGATCCCAATTTAATCATGAGATGGTATTTTGATCCTTACGCACAGGAAGAATATCTAGCAAAAGATCAACCCCATTTTGTGATTGAGGATGAATATTTACAACTGATTGATAAGTATGCGATTATCTTTCATCAGATGATGGGAATCAATCTTTTAGAAGAGAATTCCAATCGGCCACCTCAAGTATATCGTTGTGCCAAGAGTATGCCTTCAAAGAGATTTGGTAAATACGCAATTGTCAGCAAACGTTGTATCACCCATCAATTTTTAGAAAAAGGTGATTTTATACCAGCATATATCGAAAATGATAAATTGTACTACTGCGGTGATGATAAACCATCAATTGATACACCAATTCATATCAAACTATATGAAAATTTAACACATATAAACTATATCATTCACTCGCATAATTACATTGAAGATGCTATTTTTACAGATAAGGTCATTCCTTGTGGCGCTGTTGAAGAAGTCACTGAAGTACTGGCGACAATCAAGCATGATAAAACATTAGAAGAAGATAAATATTTCATAAATTTAAAAGGACACGGTTCTCTTGCAATGGCTAAAGACTTAAAAGATTTGGAAAATATAAAATATATTCCTCGACCAATGCCAGAAAAGATGAACTAGAAGGAGGTTAAAATGAAGACATTAATTGTTGGTGGAACTTGGAACAATGAAGGTGGAAAGAGTTTTGGTTTAATAAAAAAAATGTATGAGGAGTGGATCAAGTACAATGATAAGGAGCAAACGACTTTCATAAATGGTGGTTACTATGAAGAACTAGATAAAATAATGACCACGGCACCATTATATGATGTCATTTTGTGGATGGCCTATGTTCCTAGTGATCTCCCTCCCAAAATGGTTAAAAGTTATAATCCCCACGCGTTGGTTGTCGGTTCTAAAAGAAATGAGGATAATATACCATTTGTCAATATTTTAAACAAAGCTTTACTAAAAAGAGAAAATATGACAATAGAATTTAAACGTGATAATTCAATGTACTCAATGTTGGTCTTTGATCCGTTGGGAACGATGTGGTATCAAGGAAACGATATAAAAGAATGTGTTGCTAATCTATATCGAAGAATTTCTTTTCTTTTGACAACGACTAGAGATCACGTTCATCTAGTAGATAGACCAAATATTCCTCTGGATAACACAGACTTTTATAAATACGTTCGAGAAATATCCGATATCTTTCAAAGAACTATTCAACACGCAGAAGGAGTAACTAGATTTTTAGGGAATGCTTCCTTTCGTGATAAAGATTATATCTATATGTCGGAAAGAGACGTTGATAAGACTCTCATTGATAAGAGGCATTTCATCGCCACCTTCTTAAAAGACGACAAAGCTTATTACCTTGGAGAAAAGAAACCATCTAAAGATACCATTGTTCAATTAAAACTGTATTCGCTTCTTAAGAATATCAATTTGATTGTCCATTCACATTGCTACGTAAAAGATGCTCCTTTTACTAAAGAACCAGTACCATGTGGCGCTCTTGAAGAAGTTGATGAAGTATTGGATATCATCGATAAATATTATGAACACAACTACGACTTAGCATACTACGCTATAAATTTAAAAGGACATGGATGTCTAGTGATGGGAAATAATCTAAGTACTATGCAAAAGACACATTATGTGACTAGAAAACTTCCTGAAAGGATTGAATTATGATATGAAAAATAAAATTATTATAACAGCTGGCGGTACCAGTGAAAAGATTGATAACGTTCGAAAAATTACGAATAGTAGTTCTGGAAAATTAGGTAAGATCATTGCTGAAAAACTTTTAGAAGAAAAAGATTCATCTATTGAAAGAATCTATTACATCTGTTCTAAAAATGCTTTAAAACCCATTTCCTCAAAAATTCAAATTATTGAAATAGTTAGTACTAATGATTTACAAGAAGTTATAGAGCGTCTTTTAAAAGAGGAGAATATTACATATTTCATTCATTCAATGGCTGTTTCTGATTATACCGTCGATTTTGTGACCAATGCCAAACGTCTTGCTATCAATATAAATAATAATCGCGATTGTGATGTCTACGATTTAATTTGTAATAATGCTGATAATTATAATGATAATAAAATTTCTTCCAATGAAGATGATTTAATAATTAAATTGAAGAAGACGCCTAAAATTATTTCTATCATAAAGAAATTAAGTCCCCAAACACATCTTGTCGGCTTTAAGCTATTGGATGGAGTGAGTGAACAAGAATTAATTGATGTCGCTATCAAGCTTAAAGATAAAAATAAATGTGACCTAGTTGTCGCGAATGATTTGCAGCATATTAGAGAAGGAGTGCATCAAGCCTTGATCATTAGAAAAAATAACGATTATATAAGAGCTGCTGGTAAAGAAGACATTGCTGAAAAATTGGTAAAGGAGATGTTTATTCAAAATTAGCTCATAAAAATTTTATAAGAGATAGTGAAAATATAGTATAATGATTATGATGTGAGGAGTAGGTTATGAAAAGATTGCTAAGAATAAGTTTTGATATATTTTTGACTTCTTTTACGTCAATAATATCTTGGTTCTTTATAGGTTTAATCATTGATAAGAATTTGACCAATGTCTTTTCTTTAACCTATCCTTTACAATGCTTAATGGGTGTAATAGTATCTATTTTTGGTGTAGGAGCCAATATCAGTATTTATCGTGATAAAAACGAAAACGCGGGTGTTAATGGTCTTTTTTATGGCGTCATAGTTAGCATTCTTCTCTTTGGATTTATCACTTTTAATTGTGAACGATACATCGCTTTTATGAATATGGATAGCACTATATATTTAATTTTTTGTCGTTATTCAATCCTGCAAATTCTCTTACAAACCATTCTTCAACTAGTATTGATTAAATATTATTATTCAGATGAAAATCAAAAATCTAATAGAGTAGTAGTTCTTTTCAATTCTTTAAATTTCTTAGTACTAATTATTGCGGCTTTGATTACAAAAGATCAGTTATTATCATCGACAATCACACTCATTGCTTTAACTATTTTTGATGTTTTATTGTTATTTAAAAATTTCGGCAAAATTGATTTTAAACTCAATGTCAAGAATTGTTTTAAATATGATTCTGTATCATGTTCTATCAGTATTATGTTTTTCATTTTATATCTCTTTGGTTTCAGCAATTCTTTTGCTTTTGGCGAAAAATATGTAGTAGCTATTACTTTTGCTACCTTAGTTACGGATATTCAATGGGATATTACAGGAGCTATTAAAACAGATGTTAAAATAGATATTGTCAAAAAGACATTTGATTATGAAGATCATTTAAAAAATGCTAGTAAATTAGTGGCTTTGTTAATTATATCTATCCTATTAGTAAGTTTGCTTATCTACCCAATTTATCAACCTAATTTGGCAGTAGCTAGTATATTTATCTCGTTACACATCATCAATTTTATGATTACGCCTGTATCAGAAATAAAACTTTGTTATTTAGAACTTGAAGATTCAGCAACGAAAACGACAATTAATACCATAGTTGCTTATTTAATTAGGACAGTTATTTGTTTCCTACCAACGCCTTATTGTACTATTATAGGTCAAATGTGTTCATCTTTTTATGAATTCATATATGCTCAAATGCGATATGCAAAAAAGCTTAACTAATAGACGATTTGTTAATTATCAGATATAATGAATATAGAGTAAATAGAAATTTTTTTCAAAAGATTATAAATCTAAAAAACGAATCTTTTAAAAGCCGAAAAGCTGAAAATATAAAAAGCATTTATTGGATTATATAAAAGGAGGAAATATAAATGGGAAAATATATAAGAGAATTAAATGAATCGATAAAGGATTATCATGAGAAAATATTGATCAATACACACGAATATAGGGAACCATATCAGGTAATAGTCAAAGATGGGAAAGATACCGTTGCTGAAGGTAAATTCTTAGAAATAAATAAGGCTAATGAATTATTCAAAAAGGGAAAGCAAACAACGGGAACCATTATTGATATAATTGATGATAGAGATTTTAATATCAACACGGATATGTTGGAAGGAGATGTTTTTTTAATAGTCGAATTTATTAATGATAATGGCAAGAAATATAAAGTTAAAACTCCGGCAATAAGTAAAGACTTATATAATTATATTAGGGTTGGTCAAAAAGTTGATGTTTACTATGATGATACAGTTAAAAGAGAAGCAATCTATAATTTTGCCTATGTAAATGGTAAAAGAGAGAAAGTATTCTATGATAATATTGATTTTTATGTAACTAATATAAAAGGGAAAATAGTTTCTTATAAACCAATTATTTTAAAACTTTTGGCAATTCTCTTTATGTTGGCAATATTATGTTTTATAGTTTATTCATTTTTTATTGCTTCTTAAAGATACTCGTTTGTTATAGTAATTATTTGAGATAAAGTGTAGATACTTAAGTTGTCGTTCGTTAAAACATCCTTTCATTATATGTTTTTTATCTTGATTTTTTCAATATCAAAAATTATAATATATCGATACAAAGGATGTGATTTAATGTCAAAGGAACAAAATGTAATTAATTACTATGTTATATGTAATCGTCTAAAAAATGTCATTAGAACAGGTTGGAAAAATTGGAATGTTCAAAGAGAGAGAATTGAAAGTGTAGCTGAACATATCTTTGGCGTTCAAATGTTAGCCATCGCGATGAAATCAGAATATGAATATGATATTGATATTATGAAAGTAATATTTATGTTAGCTGTCCACGAGCTAGGAGAAACCGTTATTGGTGATTTAACACAATTTCAAATAGCAAAAGAAGAAAAAGAAAAAATAGAACACGAAGCAGTGCATAGAATATTAGGTGATTTATTAGATGGGGCCCAAATTGAAGAATTATTTTTAGAATTTGACGCTCATAATACTAAAGAAGCAATGTTTGCTTATCAATGTGATAAATTAGAATGCGATTTACAAAGCAAGCTATATGATGAAGAAGGTTGTGTTGATTTAAATGATCAAACAGGTAATAAAATTATGGATGATCCGCGAGTTAAACAATTATTAGATACAGGAGCATCTTGGTCAACTATGTGGCTTCAGTTTGGTCAACAAGTCTATCCTTATGATGATAATTTTATGGCTGTTTCAGATTATGCCATTCATAACCAAATAGGAAAGATGAAAAGTAAAAAAATATAATGTTTAAATAGATATAAAAATTACTCCATAGACATTTTGGCAAGTATATCAAAATATTCTGTGGTTTTTATATGAAAAAATCATCTCGTTATTGAGATGATTAATTTTTTAAAATAGAGGAGCAAAAAGACGCAAGATAGCTTGCCAAATAGATTTTATAACTCCTGTTTTGATATCTTTGTCTTCTAGCTTTTTACAATCTTTAAATGTATTATCGAAATCTTTGCGTATATCTTTTACAGCACTGACATCTTCCATATAGATGCCATTTTCAAAATGCAAATATAGGCTGCGATAATCCATATTGATGGTACCTACAACAGCTCTTATGTCATCAGATAAAAATACTTTAGAATGAACAAAGCCATCGGTATATTTATAGATGTGAACACCGCTATCGTGAAGAACTTTAAAGAAAGATGTCGTTTGCGTGTATACAATTTTTTTATCGGGAATACCAGGAACGATAATCCTTACATCGACTCCTCTTTTAGCAGCTCGACAAAGGGCATTGACCATATCAGTATCAATGATTAAATAAGGAGTCATAATGTAGAGGTATTTTTTAGCACTATTTATCATATTGATATAAACATCTTCACCAATTAAATCTTTATGAAGAGGTGCAACTCCATAAGGAATTACATAACCATCTTTTTTTATGGTATTATCAAATGAATGCATGAACTTCGTAATGTCTTTATCTTCTTGAATATTAGCATTCCATAATGTTAAAAACATAACTGTCAAATTCCAAATCGCGTCGCCTTCAATCTTAATACCATTATCTTTCCAAATACCATATCGACTATTAATATTGATGTATTCATCACTTAAATTAACTCCTCCTGAAAAGGCTACTTTGCCATCAATAATAGTCATTTTCCGGTGATCACGATTATTCATAAAGATTCCTCGAAAAGGACTTAATTTATTAAAAGAAATACATTTGATTCCAAATCTCGCCATTTGTTGGGCAAAATTTGTTGATAGTAGAGCGATGGTTCCCATATCGTCATACATAATTCTAACATCAACGCCGTGAGCAGCTTTTTCTTTTAAAATTTCAAGTATTCCATTCCACATCGTTCCCTCATTGATAATAAAATATTCTAAAAAAATAAATTTCTTTGCTTTTTTTAATTCTTTTAATAATTCTGGATAAAACTTCTCGCCAAAATCATAATAAGTAACTTGATTATTGGTACTGACAAAATGATGAGTTCGATTCATTAAGTATTGGATATTATCTAATTTTTTCTCTTGAATTTCTTTGGCTAGTTCAGGATCTTGGATGAGATGCTTTTGATATTCATTTTCATATTTGAAAATGTTTCTTAACAATTTATTTTTGGAGTAGTTTCTCCCTAAAGTGATTAACAAAATCGTACCAAAAATAGGGAAAATTAATATTAAAATGATCCAAGGTAAATCATTTGATAGACGTGTACTATTTTTTAAAAGATATAAGACAATTAAAATACTGATCAAACTATAAAATAAATTTATGATTCCTAGATAATTATAAAAAAATAGACGTATGACTATAGCAAACCCAAATTGTAAAACTAATCCTAAAACTACTATAATAGCTCTTTTCACTGCATTTAACATAAATATAAACTCCTTTGTAATTTCAATCTCTTATTATTGTATCATAAAAATAATATATATTTTTAATGATTTTCTTTTTCTCATGATTAAGATTATAAAAATGTTAAGCTTATCCCTAAATGTATAATTAAGTTGAAAAATAGTTTGGAAATATGCTATACTTAACTTGGGTGGAGATTGTAGATGGATGTAAAAGAATATGAAAACTATTTAGCAGAGTACGACAAATTTCATAAAGAATTTGGAGAGAAAATGAGTGCGAGAAAGATCCGCGAAGAAGGCTATGCTGAAAAAGTTCAAGCCAGTAGAGCGGAGGGAGTAGACCCAATTACACCAGAAAGAGTAGTAAGTGGTCTTAAGTTTATTGCTGAACATCGTTCTTTAAATCATGATGAGTTAGTTGATGGCTTATTAGAATTGGGATGTAATTTTTCACTTGAAGATATTAATCAGCAATGTGCTGAACAAGTTCAAACGGATGAAGGTATTAAACAAGGCAATATTTTCAGTGGGGCTTATGTTATAGCAACAACGAGGGATAGAGAATATTCGAGATCGCTTTGGGATGATGTATTTCTTGAGAATGATAATGACACATCTATTTATCATTTTATAAGAAAAGTAACTGGTGATGAAACATATACAAAAGAATATGTTGATTCATTAAGTGATGTCAATAAACAACATAAATAAAAAGTCATGATAAAAAACTTAATTAATTTATTAATTTCTGAACAGGGAAACATTTACCTCATAAAAAAGTGGATGTTTCTTTTTTATTAAATTATCTGGTAACCTTTTCATATAGAATACCATTGTATATTTCTAAGTTCTTGAACATATTTATGTTTATAAAAGATTAAATAACCTGTTAGAAGGAGTTAGTAATATTAAAAAAATGATTACTATTGTTATTTACGTAGTAGTATGATAAACATTACTAAATATCTATAAAAATTAATTGTTATAGAATTAATAAATATGATATACTATTTATTGTTATTTAGGAGGGTTTTATGACTTTAGAAGAAAAAGCAAAATTTATAATAGAAAGAGAAAAAAATAATTACATGTTTATTTCACCTAGATTTATTCAAGGTGGCGCAACATTGGTTAATAGTTACAGAACATTGCAAATGTATGAAAGTATGGATGAAAATACTAAAAAATTTGCCAAAGAAGAAATTTTTAATTTAATATTAAGAGCTAATTATAGTAATAAAACAGAAAAAAATTATTTAGATTTTGATTTGATTTATTGCGGTGATTCAGATGATTTACTACATAATAGGGATAATAATATTGATTTTATAATGAATAATAGGGATAGTATAGTTGCTGTATATAGATATGTAAAAAGTGCCTACCAGAGTTTTATTGATTTGGTTAAATCAGATACAATTTATAGCTACGATTATTTATATTTAAGCTTAGCAACATTATTAAAAGCGTTTGAAGAAAATAATGTTAAATATGAAATAGGTACTATTTATGATAGATTTGTCCCTGATTGTGAGGATCATTCTACTAGATTTGTAATCAGTTATAATCCTAAAAAAGAGATTGAAAGCGAAAGAGGACATCAATTAAAAAAAGTAATAAAATAGGCATAAAGTTTCATAAAAAGATTTATTTTAATAATTCTTATATGTAAAAGATATAATTCAGAAAGAAACCAATAAAAGTAGATGATTGCATTAAACCTGTAATCATCTTTTTATTTGCAGCAATGACAAAGATATTGATATTAGTCTATTGAATATGAATTATTTACAAATAATGGATCATCTGTTGCTAATTCTCATCAGAAATATATCGATTTAAAACATTTAATTATTTAGTATTTTGGTATCATTCTGATCCTAATGCTTCTAGTAACAATGGCTCAATGCATATTTGTGGAGCAAAGTGACAAGATGGAAAAAGATTACATCTCAAAATGAATTTTATTTTATGAACAGAATCTATTATTTCAACAATTACTAATATATTTACGACTTTTCCCCAATAAAGTAAAAAAAGATAAATATTTATGAAATATGTTATAATCTATATGAAAGTAAGGTGTGTTCAATGGAAAATATAATTAGTATAGATAATGAGAATTTAGCTAATTATGTAATGTTTAAATTAGATAAAATTGATAACGGATTTACGGAGCAAGAATTAAATGAAATAGTAGAAGTAGTTATTGATTATAAAAATGAAACGGATAGTAGTTTTGTTTTTTTAGAAGAGTTATTAAAACTTAAAAACTTAAAAACTATTACTTTAAGAAATGGCTATATATACAATGATAATTATAATATTTTTCTGAACTTAAGTAATTTATCTGAATTTGTTTTTGATAATTGCGAGTTTGAAAATGCTGATTTAATAGCTTCACTTAAGATCAAATCATTATCTTTAATAAATTGTAAGATAACAAGTTATTCATTCATAAATGTATTTGAAAATTTAGAAGAATTATCAATAATAAATGGAGAAATAGAAATTGAAAAATTAAATGCTTTAAATCATTTAAAATATTTACAAATATCATATTCAAATATAACGGATAATGTTGAATTAAATATTAATACATTAGAGGAATTGTATATCGATAATACGAATATGGACAATTTTAATTTTCTAAATCATTTATCAAGTTTAAAAAGACTAAGCATAGATGAAAAACAATATGGCAACAATAAGGAATTATTCAATAGTTTAATGAAAAAAAATATTTTAGTTTTAAATGAAAATTTTGTTGAATTTGGTGGTGAAGACAATGAAATATAATCAGCTTAAGATTACTTTTAAATTAAATGAGCCTTTTGATGTTGAATATATAAAAAAAGTATGCGGCCAATACCCAAATTCTAATATATTAGTTGAGGTGCAGAATACTAAAGGAATATCTTCATCGATGATAAGACAACTGGGGTCGAATGTAGCAATAAGAATTGCAGGTGGCTTTGATGAAGAACGATGTAAAAATGGTCATTTTACTGGTAATGGATATTATGAATCAGTTATTTATACACGAAATGAAACGGTTAAAATACTAGAAAAAATTGAAAGAATAGAATCGGGTTTAAATAAAAATTGGTCAGATATTCAAAAACTACTTTATGTATATGATAGATTAAAAACAGGCATAATGTATGATCCAAAATATGAACATAAAGAATCAGGTGAAATTAGAAGTTTAAGAGGTTTAATTACCAATCAAACAGTATGCGCTGGTTATGCTTTGATATTTAAAGAATTTATGGATAGAAGTGGTATCGATTGTGAATATGCGGAAGGATATGCATATGCCAATAGAACTGGTGGTCACGCTTGGAATATTGTTAATATTGGTGATAAAAAGTATCCAATTGATTTAACTTGGGATAACTCGACATTTAGATCAGGAAAATTTGGTAGTTTTGAATGGCTCGGAAAAGATGTTCAAGAATTTAGTAAAAAACATTATCCTGCTCCAGGAGAAAAAACGCAAGATTATGAACATACATTATCACAAATTGATCCTCAAATTGTAAAAAAAATACGCTCGCAAACGGGGATTGATCGAGCAAGAGATTATCGCTCAACAACCTATTATGGAAAACGAAAAGATGGTTCAAGATATATAGTTGCCCAAATCGGTGATGCAACATTTAATAATGCAAATTATTATAGATATTATTATGCCGAAATTTCAAAAGATGGAAAGCAAGAATTACCATCAATATTATATAGCGATACAAATGTTACTCGTTTAGTTGAACGTAAACAATTTGGAGAGTATATCCCGCCAAATTACGAAGAAGCTGTTGATAATATTTTGTTCTCAAAAGAAAACATTGCTGATTCAATATCAAAGGGGACTTTTTATATTGGTTGTGTTACTAAAGATGGAAGTGGAAACAAACGTGATTTAGTCTCTTCATATTATGAAATACCTAAACCAGAAGAAAAGAGAAATTTATTTACATACCCAACAAAAAGATTTACAAGAAGTGATGGAAGTGTATTTATAGCTCAGCAAATGTATGATACTCCGGATATAGTAAATGGTATTGCTGTTATGAGATATGATATATTTGAAATGGTTAATGAAAATGGACAAGAAGTTTTAAAAAGAAATACTGTATATACTGAGAGAAACTTTTTCAAAGATACCAGACAGAGTATGGTTGATGATTATTTAAGTCGCGAAAGACTTGACAGAAAAGTTGGTGAAGCTGGAGGTTATATAGGCTATTATGATGCCAATGGGGTTAGAACTTATAACCCTGATTTAGTTGAACATTTTGGTATATCTAAAAAAGTTGATATCGATTCCTTAAACAATCATAACCAACAAACTAATACTCCTATAGTTCAAATTCCAAGCTTTAGTGAATTAAAATCTTTGGCAGCAAAATATGAAATATTTGTTGATTCAAAAGATGCATTTGATCCAGATACGTCAAAAATTAAAATTAGGGATATTAAAACAGGAGAAATTCAAACTGATAAATCAATTGTAGATAGAGCAATGTTCGCCAATATATGGCTTACTTCTGCGGGAGTAAAATACTCTTCAAATGAATCGCGACTAGGAGCCGATTATGCTTTTAATGAACCAGCCGAAGAATTATATAACACGATTTGCCAACAATTACTTACTTCATGTAGGGATAAAGGCGTTATAGATACCGTTGATCTATTAAGAAATATTGATAATAATAATAATTATAAATATAATAAAGAAATAATTGTTAATTTATTCAGAACACCATATCAAACGGAGATGATTAATAGATTATTCTTACAATCGTTAGGTATTAATCAGCAAATACAAAAACCAGAACCTCTATACACAATGAGTTATGAAGGAGGACTCGCATTTGGTGACGAAAGTTCCAATGCAAAAGGAAAATGATTTAGTTTAAAAATAATCTTTGTCACAATCTTTTGGCCATTATTACCTTGACAAATTTACTATGATAATTATTTAAAATGCCTATTTTATTTTTTTAAATATTTAGCCCCTAAAAATTTTGACGTTGGTATCAAAATATTTTTATGGGTTTTTAATTATATCAATTTAGGATTGAAATGCTCGAAAAGATTTAAATAGTTTCTCTTATGTGTCTTATATAACTTTTATGCTGGATGCTGAATATAAAAAAAATTATTAACAAGATAGCTCGTTACTTTAATATTGAGCGATTTCTGAAGATATCTACAACCATTTTCAAATAACGAAAGAATATATATAATCTTCAGTTGCTATTAATAATGTACTATGTTTTAAGAATTTATATAATAAATTTTGTTTAATATCATAATTTTTGCAATTATATTTTTTTCTTTGATTTGGTATGGTATAATAATTGAGTAATTTTAGGATAAATTAGTATGAAAAAAGTTTTAGAAAGCATAGAAGATATTTTAAAAAGTGAAGCAATTTTATTAGTAAATAATTCAGATGATATAAAACAACTTGCAAAAAGAGATAATAATGTTATAAAGAAAGCAGTAGACAATCGTTTTGAACTTGTAAAACAATTAATTGACTCTATGGATGATAAAAGTGATACATTTTATGTCGAATTAATTCAAATAATTAGTACATATATAAATCAATTATATGATAGGGAAATTGATTTTTGTAATGTTGAAATAAATAGTAGTAGTAATAGCGAAGAACTAGATTCATTAGATACTATTTATTTTAATTATAATGATTCATACATTTTAGCAAAGTCAAATAGAAAATTATCAGCGCAATTATTTGATTATGTATGCGATAATTAGAAAGTAATAAAGATATTAAGTTAGATATTGGAACATTAAAATGTTTATTAAATCGTAATCCTAAATTGTTTACTCAATCAGTAGAAAAAAGTTATCTATATAGACGATTTGATTATAAAAGATTGATTAAAATTATAAATAAAAATCAAACAATAGAAAAATCAAAGATTAGTTTAGAGGAAATTTATCAACTATTATTAGATACTTATCAAATAGACAATGAAGATGTATTCTGTGAGTTAGTAAAACCTGAACAATTTAATCAAAATCATAAAAAAATCGATGAAATATTAACTTGGTGCAATGCTGAAACTTTTGTAAATGTAACTAATACAATAAGATATTATTTTGATAAAAATTTTGATAGATTCAGTATTATCAAAAAGAGAAATAAGAATAAATTTTGTGAAAGATTGATAGTTGAGTTATTGAATGGACACGCTGATAAAGAAGATTGTGATTTAATTCATCAAATTCTTACAGACTCTGAAATTGAAATTGATTATGATTTACACTATACCGATTATGCAGGAAAAACAGATTTAAAATCAGTTATTGCATTAAGTGGCAATAAAACTATTATAAATGATCTTTTAAGCAAAGAACAAAATATACAAAATTGTTATAGACATGATGATTATAGCGAACAATTATATGTATTATATGCCATTGTAGGTGATTATGAAAAGGCTTTAGCCAATTTTAAAGAAACATATAATTTTAAATATGATTTAGATGATGAAGATAAAAACTGGGATAGATCTGGTTTTGCTTATGGAAGTTGGGGATATAGAGATTCTCTTGCTGAATTTATTAATATTATGTGTTCTTCATTTAAAGAAAACAATATTGATTATCCAACAATAATTAATTTAATAAGTAATGTCATCAACAGTGAAAATGTAAAATATATTAATTTAAGTGAAACATTGACTCCTATTCATGAAGTATTAGCACCTGCTGACTTTAAGTTATTAGTTGATACCTTAGTTGGAAAGTATAATTCTGGTAATTTAGGATTTATTATTGTTACTGATTGTAAGAGTATGTTTACTCGTTACAAAATTAGTATAGCTAGTGAAGATGAGATTAAAGAACAGTTAACTGCTTTAAATAAAAATAAAAGTTTAGTTCATGTTAAAAAGAATAGTTAGATAGAATAATAGATATGGTAAACAAAGGTAATTATGTGAATTATCAATTACTATTTCGTATCTTCAAAACACCAGCTATTGTCTGGTATTTTAAACAATTAAATTTCAAAATCTTTTCTATCTTTGCTTTAAGTTTCTTTCCATTTCTAACTTTTGTGGCGTAAATTTTATCATAAAACATCATCATTTCTTTGTTAATTCTTTTGTAAAACCAAAACAAAGAACTATCAATTAGATAGATCTTTGTTTTCATATGAAGCGATAACTTTACTTATATTTGAAAAATTATACTTTCAAGATAATAGATAAATTATATAATTTTTTAAAATTTAAAAAACATAAAAATTAATTTTCTATATTTTTTTTTAAAATATAAACATAGTAAGTATTATTTATAATAGAGTAATAATTATTTTTATAATTAAAAATATTTATATTATTATTTACGGCTATATTCATTAAATCTTTTAAATTAGTTAAATATATAGTATTATTACTATTTATATTAGGTTTATTTTGAATAGCTATAATTATATCGTGATATTCTTTTAAAATAGCCTCTTCATTATTTTTATTGAATAAAATTTTACTTACTACGATAATAATAATTATAACTATAAAATCAATGACTATTATGTCATTAAGATCAATACTTTGTGTATCATTTTCTAAAAAAATATTATCTTCTTTCATCGTTATTTCGATAATATTTTCATTAATAGGAATCGTTAATAAAATATAAGGATTAGTTTGGTCATTAATTTTAATATTAAGCTTAACATATAAATAAGTTTCTGTCTTAATATTATAATATTCCTGAAAAGTTTTAACATAATTAACATAATATTGATAATCTAAGTTATAATTTTCTTTTATATTAATTTCTTTTTGATTTATATTATTTATATTTTGTAAATTAAAATCTTTAGTCCAAATTAATTTAGTGCCATTATCAGCATAGCTTTTTAGAGTAGCTGTGATATCATAAGAATAATTAATATTTTCTTCCGTTTTGTTTTGTAAATAATAATTAAAATAAATATCAATAGTTTCAATTGAATTGGCAATATAATAATTATTAGCTTTTATTTTATTATTCAAAAAATAAATATTAGGTTTTAAAGTAACTTCATAGTATGTTTTATTTTTAAATTTATATATATTATTCTTTTGAATATTTTTACTAAAATATATTGCTTCTAAAAAAAGAATTCCTATTAAAAGGATAATAATACTTAAAATGATTAGTATTCTTATTTTTTTTCTTTTTTTTTGCATATTTAATTCTCCTTAGTAAAAAATTCATTTAACCAAATAGAAGGATAG